>NZ_SMYJ01000025.1:0-308842 GCF_009720285.1 Bradyrhizobium sp. BR2003 | reverse complement strand
GTCGTCGCCGTCGGTGACGGTGATCGCCGAATCGATCACGGTCGCGGCCTGGTTCTCGGTGTAGTTCAGCGTGTGGCCGGCCGTGACGACCGGCGCCTGGTCGACCACCACGGCGATGGTGAAGGTCTGCTGGCTGTGCAGCGTGCCGTCGCTCGCATCGACCGTGACGTCATAGGACGGGTCGGCAATGTTGATCTTGCTGGGATCGGCGACCGCGATCTTGCCGGTGGTCGCATTGATGGTGAAGCCGCCGCCTGAGGTGTCGCCGACCAGCGAATAGGTCACCGCGGGGCCGTTGACGTCGCTCGAGGATGCCGTGACGCCGGTTCCCGCGCCAACCGGCGCGTTGACCGCAACGCGGTTGGCGCCGGCGTCGGCATCGACCGGGGCCGACGGCGCGACGTCGGTGACGGCGATCGTAAAGGTTTGCGAGCTCGCCGTCGTGCCGTCGCTGGCCTGCGCGGTGACGGTGTAGGCGTGGCCGGGCGCGCCTTCGTAATCGAGCTTGGTGCTATCCGCGACGGTGATGACGCCCGTTGTCGCGTTGATGGTGAAGCCGCCGCCGGAGGTGTCGCCGATCAGCGCATAGGTCACCGGCGGGCCATTGACGTCGATCGAAGACGCCGTGACACCGACGGTCGAGCCGTTGGCCGCGCCTTCGGCGATCGCATTGGCGCCGGCGTCGCTGTCGACCGGAACCGAGGGCGGGGCTTCGGTGACGGCGATGGTGAAGGTCTGCGAGGTCGCAAGGGTGCCGTCGCTGGCCTGCGCCGTGACGGTATAGGCGTGGCCGGGCGCGCTTTCGTAATCGAGCTTGCTCGGGTCGGCGACGGTGATGACACCCGTTGTCGCGTTGATGGTGAAGCCGCCGCCGGAGCTGTCGCCGGTCAGCGAATAGGTCACCGCCGGGCCGTTGATGTCGGTCGAGGATGCGGTGACGCCGACCGTGGTGCCGACGGCCGCGCCTTCGACGACGGTATTGGCGGCAGCATTGTTGTCGACCGGGGCCGACGGCGCAACGTCGGTGACGTTGACGGTGAAGGTCTGCGTGCTGGTCTGCGTGCCGTCGCTGGCCTGTGCGGTGATGGTGTAGGCGTGGCCGGGCGCGGTTTCGAAATCGATCTTGGTGGGATCGGCGACGGTGATGACGCCGGTCGCGGCGTTGATGGTGAGGCCGTGGGCATCGCCGACCAGCGAATAGGTCACGGTGCCGCCATTGATGTCGGTAGCGTGCGCGGTGATGCCGACGGCGGTGCCGATGGCGGCGCCTTCGACCACTGTGTTGATCGCGGCGTCAGAGTCGGTGGGCGCCGACGGCGGAGCGTCGGTCACGCCGATCGTGAAAGTTTGCGTCGTCGAGGTCGCGCCGCTCGTGGCCTGGACGGTGATGGTGTAGGCGTGGCCGGGTGCGCTCTCGTAATCGAGCTTGTTCGGATCGGCGACGGTGACGACGCCCGTCGTCGCATTGATGGTGAAGCCGCCGCCGGAGGTGTCGCCGGTCAGCGAATAGGTGGTGGTTGCGGGGCCGTTCGGATCGACCGCGGAGGCGGTGATGCCGACCAGCGTGTTGACGGCGGCGCCTTCGACGACGCTGTTGGCGACGGCGTTGACGTCGACCGGCGCGCTGATCGCGACGTCGTTGACGTTGATCGTGAAGCTCTGCGAGCTGACGCCGCCATGGCCGTCGCTGGCCTGGACCGTGATGGTGTAGGCGTGACCCGGCGCGGTCTCGAAGTCGATCTTGGTGGAATCGGCGACGGTGACGATGCCGGTATTGGGATCGATCTTGAAGCCGCCATGGGAGGAATCCGATGTCAGCGAGTAGGTGACGCCGGGGCCGTTGACGTCGGCCGACGAGGCGGTGATGCCGACCGAGGTGTTGACCGCAGCGCCCTCGTTGACGGCGTTGGCGGTGGCGTTGCCGTCGGTCGGCGTCAAGGGCGGCGCGTTGCTGACCGCGATCGTGAAGCTCTGCGACGAGACGAAGATACCGTCGGTCGCCTGCACATTGACGACGTAGCTGCCGCCGGAGCTCTCGAAATCGACCTTGGAGGTATCGGCAATCGACACCACGCCGGTATTCGGATCGACCTTGAAGCCGCCATGCGAGGAATCGGACACCAGCGAATAGGTGACCGGAAGACCGATCAGGCTGGTGGATTGCGCGGTGATGCCGACCGATGTGTTGGCTGCGGCGCCCTCAACGACCGTGTTGGCGCCGGAATTGGCGTCGGTCGGAGGCGACAGGAAGCCGGGCACCGGCGGCCACGGTGTGCCGGGAGGACAGCCCAGGTAAAGATATTGCAGGCCATAGGTATTGACGAACGCCTGCGCGGCCGGATCCAGAATGATATTGCCGCTCGGATCGAGATGAAGCTCGGGGCGTGTTAAACCACCGATTGTATAGGCAGGTAAGGTCGTCATGAGCACTCCCGCGATCGGCGTGAAAGCCGATCAATAACTACAATTGTTGGGGGCGACGACGTGTGAAGAGGCTCACACGTTGAGGTTGACCACTCGCGATCCGAGATCGCACCGGTCCGCTCGCAATATGCGGACACCGCGACGGTCGCGGAGTCCCGACATCAGCAAGGTCAAATACGCTTGCCATTACGTAATCGCTTCCACTCACACTCGCCGCGAGAAAAGCCCAATGAATGTTCGAGAAAAGCGCGGCGGCCAAGAAAATTTACCGGTTGGCAATCACGACCGTATTGTCGATGTTTCCGAGTGTCAATGTGTGTCCGCGTGACACCGCGTCGTTAACCACGATTCGGCCATGCAGCGGGAGGTAGAGTATCGGAATTCGACCATTTTTAATCTTTTGTGACCCCCGGTGGTTTCTGCACTGCAGACCGAATTGGCGTTGTGTGACGAATATGTGTCGGTGATTCGCCTTGTGATTGATTCCTGGCGCGCCTTCTGTGATCTCTTCTCACCCGAAAGGCCAGTGAATCTGTCCCTTCCCGTCGTCACGGCTTCGCGATCACGTCGTAAGGCTTTCAGATTGCGCAACTATTTGCTTGATCCGGCGGCCATCTTGAACAGACTGGGGAGCGGCTACATCTGTGACGTCCGCTGCCGCGACATTGCGGTGGTCGATCGGCGTTGAATCACCGCAAGTTTGATTGCGACTTTCGTAGCCCTGCATTGATCCTGGGGGAGAGGGAATTGAGTTCGATTGACAGTACGGGGCGTGTGGCTCCGATGACCAGCGTCGAGCGTCATTCGCGTCGCCGCCATGCCTCGCGCGGCCCGTCGCTCAGGCCTTGGCTCGCCCTTGCGCCGCTCGGGCTGCTGGCCGCGCTGGCGCTCGGCGGCTGTGACAACAAGAGCGCGCAATCGCAGGCCGCGCCTCCGCCGCCGCCCGTGACCGTCGCGCAGCCGGTCAAGCGCACCGTCACCGATTGGGACGAGTTCACCGGCCGCTTCGAGGCGATCGAGGAGGTCCAGGTCCGCGCCCGTGTCGGCGGCTTCGTCAACAGCGTCGAGTTCAAGGACGGTGCGATCGTCCACGCCGGCGATCTGCTCTACATCATCGATCCGCGGCCGTTCGAGGCGGTCGTGCTGCAGGCCGAAGGCCAGCTCGCCGACGCGCGCGCCAAGGGCGAGCTTGCCAAGCGCGATCTCGAGCGCGGGCTGAACCTGGTGCAGACCAGCGCGGTCTCGGAGCAGGTCGTCGATCAGCGCCGCCAGGCGTTGCAGGCGGCGCGCGCCGCCGAGACGCAGGCCGAAGGCACCCTGAAGGCCGCGCAGCTCAATGTCGAATTCACCCATGTGCTGGCGCCGATCACCGGCCGCGTCAGCCGGCATCTGGTGACTCCGGGCAATCTGGTGCAGGGCAGCGAGGGCGGCGCGACGCTGCTGACCTCGATCGTGTCGCTCGATCCGATCTACATCTATTTCGACGTCGACGAGGCGACCTATCAGCGCAACAGCAAGCTGTGGTTCGAAGGCAGGCGGCCGAGCTCGCGCGACACGGCGAACCCGGTGCAGATCGCGTTGACCGGCGAAACCAAGCCCTCGCATGAGGGCAGGATGGACTTCCTCGACAACCGGCTCGACGTCTCGACCGCGACGCTGCGCAGCCGGGCGGTGGTTCCGAACAAGGATCTGTCGGTCCTGCCCGGCCAGTTCGGCCGCGTCCGCATCATCGGCTCCTCGCCCTATGAGGCGCTGCTGATCCCGGACAGCGCGGTTGCCACCGACCAGTCGCGCAAGATCGTGTTCGTGGTCAAGGATGACAACACGGTGGAGGCGAGGGCGGTCGTGCTCGGCCCGCTCGATGACGGCCTGCGCGTCGTTCGCGAAGGCCTCAAGGCGGAGGATCACGTGATCGTCGACGGCCTGCAGCGCGCCCGCGTCGGCGCCAAGGTGACGCCGAAAATGGCGCAGGCTCCGGCGGATTCCAAGCCTGCGGCAGGCGACAAGCCCGCGGCCGCCGACAAGCCCGCCGCAGGTGCCAAACCATGAATCTCGGCAGGCTCTCCATCAACCAGCCCATCCTCGCGATGGTGCTGTCGATCGTGCTGCTGATCGTCGGCGCGATCGCCTATCCGACGCTGCCGGTCTCGGAATATCCGCAAGTGGTGCCGCCGACCGTCGTCGTCACCACGCAATATCCGGGCGCCTCGGCGCAAACCGTGTCCGACACTGTCGCCGCTCCGATCGAGCAGGAGATCAACGGCGTCGAGGACATGCTGTATCTCTACAGCCAGGCGACGTCGAACGGCCAGCTTACCATAACCGCGACCTTCAAGCTCGGCACCGACCTCGACAAGGCCCAGGTGCTGGTGCAGAACCGCGTCGCGATCGCGCAGCCGCGGCTGCCCGAAGAGGTGCAGCGCAACGGCGTGACAACGCGCAAGAACTCGCCCGACATCCTGATGGTCGTGTTCATGCTGTCGCCCGACGACACGTTCGACCAGCTCTACATCTCCAACTACGCGCTGCTGCAGGTCCGCGACCAGCTGTTGCGGCTCGATGGCGTCGGCGACATCCAGATGTTCGGCGCGCGCGATTACTCGATGCGGCTGTGGCTCGATCCCGACCGGATCGCCAATCTCGGTCTGACCTCGACCGAGGTGCTGGCGGCGATCCGGGCGCAGAACCTGCAGATCGCCGGCGGACAGATCGCCGAGCCGCCGATCGCCGATCGCGCATTCCAGCCGAACCTCGTCTTCACCGGCCGCCTCAAGGACATCAGGCAGTTCGAGGACATCGTGGTGAAGGCCGGCTCCGACGGACGCACGGTACGTCTGCGCGACGTCGCCCGCGTCGAGCTCGGCGCGCTGTCCTACGCCACCAACAGCTTCCTGCTGCGCAAATCCGCCGTCGCGCTGCTGGTGACGCAGCGGCCTGGATCGAACGCGCTCGCCACCGCCAAGAACATCTCCGACACGATGGAGCGGATGAAGGCGAGTTTCCCGAAGGGGCTCGACTACAATATCGGCTACAACCCGACCGAGTTCATCGCCCAATCGGTCCACGAGCTGATCAAGACGATCTACGAGGCGATGGCGCTCGTCGTCATCGTCGTGCTCGTGTTCCTGCAGGGGTGGCGGCCTGCGATCATCCCGATCATCGCGATCCCGGTGTCGCTGGTCGGCACCTTCGCGGTGATGGCCGCGCTCGGCTTCTCGATCAACAATCTGACGCTGTTCGGTCTGGTGCTCGCTGTCGGCATCGTGGTCGACGACGCCATCGTGGTGGTCGAGAATGTCGAGCGACATCTCGAGCATGGCATGAGCAGGCGCGACGCTGCGCTCAAGACCATGGAGGAGGTCGGCGGCGCGCTGGTCTCGATCGCGCTGGTGCTGTGCGCGGTGTTCGTGCCGACCGCCTTCCTCGGCGGCATTTCCGGGCAGTTCTTCCAGCAATTTGCGGTGACGATCGCGGTCGCGACCGCGATCTCCTGCTTCTGCTCGCTGACCCTGTCGCCGGCGCTGGCCTCGCAGATCCTGGTGCCGCATGAGGAGAAACGCCCGCCGGCGCGCTGGAACATCATTGCGCGCGGCTGGGACAGCTTCACCGCGCTGTTCAACCGCGTGTTCGACCGGCTCGCGCACGGCTATGCATCGGTGGCCGACTTCGTGATCCGGCACACGGTGGTGATGCTTGCGCTCTACCTCGTGCTGATTGGTAGCGCCGGCTGGCTGCTCGCGACCACCTCGCAGGGCTTCATTCCGGCGCAGGATCGCGGCTACGTCATCATCTCGGCGCAGCTGCCGGGCGCCGCGTCGCTGGCGCGGACCACCGCTGTTGTGCGCGAGATCGAGCGGATTGCGCTGGATACGCCGGGCATCGTGCGCGTCGCGGCGTTCGCCGGCTTCTCCGGTGCGACGCGCACGCAGCAGGGCAATGCCGCGGCGTTGTTTCCGGTATTCGACGAGCCGGAGGCGCGCCTGAAGAAGGGGCTGACGGCGAACGCGATCACGGCCGAATTGCGCAAGCGTCTGTCGGTGATCCAGGGCGCCTTCATCATCGTCATTCCGCCGCCGGCCGTGCCCGGTATCGGCACCGGCGGCGGCTTCACCATCCGTGTCCAGGATCGCCAGGGGCGCGGACCCGAACTGCTGGCTTCCGCGACCGACGAACTGGTGACAGCCGCGCGCAAATCGCCGTCTCTCACGTCGGTATTCTCGCCGTTCACCGCGAACACGCCGCAGCTGTTCGTCGACATTGATCGCGTCAAGGCGCAGAAGCTTGGGGTGCCGATCGCCAACATCAATGACACGATCCAGACCTATTTTGGTTCGACCTACGTCAACGACTTCAACCTGTTCGGCCGCACCTATCACGTTACCGCGCAAGCCGATCTGCCGTTCCGGAAAGACAGCCCCGATCTCGCAAGGCTGCGCACCCGCAACGTCGCCGGCGACATGGTGATGCTCGGCAGCATCGTGGACTTCAAGGACGTCTCGGGACCCGACCGCGTCGCGCGCTACAATCTGTACTCGGCGTCCGAACTGCAGGGTGAGCCGGCACCCGGCGTGAGCTCGACGACGGCGCTCAACACCATCAAGCAGCTCGCCGACCAGACATTGCCGAGTGGCTTTTCCTTCGAATGGACCGACCTGTCCTACCAGCAGGTCACCGGCGGCAATGCCGGCCTCTACGTGTTCCCGATCTGCGTGCTGTTCGTCTATCTGGTGCTGGCCGCGCAATATGGCAGCTGGACCTTGCCGTTCGCGGTGATCCTGATCGTGCCGATGTGCCTGTTCGCGGCCACGATCGGCGTGCGCATCATGGGCCAGGACGTCAACATCCTGACCCAGATCGGCTTCGTGGTGCTGGTGGGCCTGGCCGCCAAGAACGCGATCCTGATCGTCGAGTTCGCGCGCGACATCGAGCTCGAGGGCCGATCGCGGCTGGACGCGGTGATCGAGGCCTGCCGGCTCCGTCTGCGGCCGATCCTGATGACCTCGTTCGCCTTCATCCTCGGCGTGCTGCCGCTGGTGGTGTCGACCGGTTCGGGCTCGGAGATGCGGCAGGCGGTCGGCGTTGCCGTGTTCTTCGGCATGCTCGGCGTCACCCTGTTCGGCCTGGTCTTCACGCCGATCTTCTACATGGTGGTGCGCAACCTCGCGGAGGGAAAGAACGAGGGCAAGCCCGCGGAGCCCAAGGCAACTGTGGCGGGGTGAGGGCGGCACCCAACGTTTCGCAGCAAAGGCAAGTCCTTCCCCGTCACCCCCGCGCAAAGGCGAAGCCTTTGCGCGGGGGTGACGGGGAAGTAGCAAGTGCTGTCGACGCAGCCCATACTTTTGGCTGAGCGGAAATCGATGGGCAGGCGTGGGGTAATAAAATAATGTCGCGCCGATTTTCCTGATAGAAACTGCTGGGAGAGCATGAAATGAAGTCCGGATTTTTGGCCGCGGTCGCGGCTTGCAGCCTGATGCTTGCGGCGCCGGCGACGGCCCAGGGCGTCAAGATCGGCATCCTGAACGATCAGTCCGGCGTCTATGCCGACTACGGCGGCAAATATTCGCTCGAAGCCGCGCGGATGGCGGTCGAGGATTTCGGCGGCGAGGTGCTGGGACAGAAGATCGAGATCGTTACCGCCGACCATCAGAACAAGCCGGACCTTGCGACCGCGATCGCGCGACGCTGGTACGAGGTCGAGAACGTCGACATGATCACCGAGCTCACGACGTCGTCGGTCGCGCTCGCGGTGCAGGAGCTGTCGAAGGAAAAGAAGAAGATCGACATCGTGGTCGGCGCGGCGACCTCGCGCATCACAGGCGATGCCTGCACGCCCTACAGCTTCCACTGGGCCTATGACACCCGCGCGCTCGCCGTCGGGACCGGCGGCGCGCTGACGGAGGCGGGTGGCGACACCTGGTTCTTCCTGACTGCCGACTACGCCTTCGGCTACGCGCTGGAAAAGGACACCAGCGACATCGTCGTGTCGAAGAAGGGCAAGGTGGTCGGCTCGGTCCGCGTGCCGCTCAATTCGTCGGACTTCTCGTCCTTCCTGCTGCAGGCGCAGAGCTCGAAGGCCAAGATCATCGGGCTTGCCAACGCCGGACTCGACACCACCAACTCGATCAAGCAGGCGGCCGAGTTCGGCATCGTGCGCGGCGGCCAGAAGCTTGCCGGCCTGTTGATGACGCTGTCGGAGGTGCACGGTCTCGGGCTCGAGGCGGCGCAGGGTCTCGTGCTCACCGAGGGCTTCTACTGGGACCACGACGATGCCTCGCGCGCTTTCAGCGAGCGCTTCTTCAAGCGCACCAGCCGGATGCCGAGCATGATCCATGCCGGCACCTATTCGGCGACGCTGAGCTATTTGAAGGCGGTGAAGGCCGCCGGCACCAAGGACAGCGAGGCGGTTGCCGCCAAGCTGAAGGAGCTGCCGGTCGATGACGCCTTCGCCAAGGGCAAGGTGCTCGCGAACGGCCGCATGGTGCACGACCTCTATCTGTTCGAGGTCAAGAAGCCCTCGGAATCGAAGAAGCCGTGGGACTATTACAAGCAGATCGCCGTGGTGCCCGGCGACAAGGCCTTCTTCACCGCCAAGGAAAGCGGCTGCCCGCTGACCAAGTAAGGCGTGGCTGGTGAAACAAACATCGGTGTCGTCCCGGCGAAGGCCGGGACGACGGCGGAATATGTGGCGGCGTTACGCGTGGACCAGCCGCCACACCGCGCCGCCGATCGCGCCGACCCAGAGGATGACGCAGGCCAGCGCCTGGATGGCGAAGCCGGGGCTGCGTTTCGCCACCGCTTCGCGATAGCCGATGAAATAGACGATGCGGCCGATCACCCAGATCGCGCCGACCGCCGCGGCCGCGGCATCGCCGACATAGATCGCGAACAGCCAGAGCGACGGCAGGAAAATCGGCGTCCATTCCAGCGTGTTCATCTGGATGCGGTAGATGCGCTCGAAATCCGGATTGCCCGTGATCGCCGGCAGCTTGACCCCGTAGACCGCGCGGGCGCGGGCGACCTGTAGCGCGAAGAAGAAGTGCAGCGCGACCGCAAGGCAGGTGACGATGGCGGTGTAGTGGTACATGTCAGGCGTGTCCTCTTTCCATTGGCCCCGATGTGATGACGGGACAGCGAAGCCGGGTGTGACATGCGGGGCGGCGCCAATCTTCCGTCGGCGACCTAGTATCCGGTCATCTCAAGATAGCCGATTCCGGCGTGGCTGCCTGCGAAGCGGATCGGGCCTTCCCAATAGGGGAAGCTGGTTCCCATCCAGGCCTTCGGATTGAGCGGCGTGGTCTCGATGGCAAGGCCGCGCGCGGGCAGGCTGACGCGCCATGACGTCGGCAGCTTGCGGCCGTCGATCTCGGTGGTTGCGAGCGGCGCGATGCTGTTGCCGCTGGCGGCGATCTCGGCCGAGCGGCCGTCCGGCATGATCCAGTTGCCGAACAGGTTTTCGCGGCCGTCCTTCTGGCGCAGCCGGTACAGCATCAGCTTCTCGTCGCCGGGCAGATGCAGCGAGAACCAGTCCCATCCGGTCTGGTCGGCCGCCAGTGGCTGGCTGCTCCATTCGCGATCCATCCACGCCGAGCCCGTGACGTCGACCGGTCTGTCGTCGATGACGATGCGGCCGGCCGCCTTGTAGAACGGCTGGCTGTAGTAGTAGGAGGCCTGTCCGCGATCCGACTTGCGGCTGTAGCCGTGGTCGCCCTGCAGCACCAGCGCGCGGTCGGCTTCGAGCCGCAGCGCGGTGCTGAAGTCGTCGGCGGAGGCCTTGAGCTCGAGCGGCGCGACACGCTGCGCATCGAACGCGTCGCGCCCGCGCAGCTCCCAGGCGTCGATCCAGGCGTGGAACGGCGTGGCTTCGACACCGGCCTGCCCGACGCCGCCGCGGGCAAAGGTCTCGCTGAAGCGGTGCGAGCCAGCGCTGGTCACGGCGGCGTGGCCCATCCAGAGCTGCTGATTGGCCCAGCCGTCGGCCGGTCCGCCCGCTTTCATCGCCTGGCGGAACAGCGTCCATTGCGCGCCATAGGTCGCGCCGCTCGTGTCGGACAGGTTGGCGGTTACGTACCACCATTCGATCCGGAATTCCGGATGCGGGCCGTGGTCCGCGGGGAAGGTGAACGGCTTGCCCGGCGTGACGGTGGCAAATGCTTCCGCGGTCTCGCCGAGCCCGGCAAAGCCCTGCGCAAACGTCTTGCCGCCGAGCGCGAGCCCCAGCGCACTGCCGGCAAAGGCGCGACGGGTGATGATGCCGCTAGCGCTCATTGACAAAGATCCTGATCAGGCTGGCCGGCTGCATGCGCGCCAGTCTGGCGACCGGGAGCGCCGCCGCGCAGAATGCGGCGGCCAGCGCCACCGCGAGCAGCTCGATCAGCTGCAAGGGAAATATGTGGAACGGCAGCCGCCAGCCGAACGCCTTGACGTTGACGATCGCAAGCAGGCACCACGCCACCAGCAGGCCGAGCGGCAGCGCGAACAGGGCCGTGATCAGTGCGACCGCCATGGTCTTCAACAGTTCGAGCGCGGCGAGCCGCCGCCGTGTCAGGCCGATCGCCCAGAGCGGCGCCAGCTGCGGCAGCCGCGAATTGGCCAGCGTGAGCAGGCTGGTCAAGAGCGCGATGCCGGCGACGCCCAGCGTGAAGGCGTTGAGCGCGGCGGTCACCGAGAAGGTGCGGTTGAACACCCGCTTCGATTCCGCTTTCATCCTCGCTTGGTCGGCGATGTTGCGATCATCGAGCCCGAATGTCTCCTGCAGCGCCGTGACCAGCGGTGCGATCTTGTCCTGCGCTATGCGGACGCCCATCCGCGTCATTGGCGTCTGCGGGAAGCGTCGGGTCAGCGCGGCGAAGTTGACCGCGATCTGGCCCTTGGGGTTACCGTAATCGGCATAGATGCCGACGATCTCGAGCGGCCAGTTGCCACCGGGGGCGGGCACCTCGACATGATCGCCGATCGCCAGCTTCATCCGTCGCGACAGCTGCTCGCTGACGAGGCAGGTGTCGCCGGGCCGCAGCCGAACCCACGCATTCGCGGCGCTTTCGAGCAACGGCCAGTTGTCGCGATAGGTGGCGTGGTCGGGCAGGCCGAGCACCTCGATCGGCGCGCCGCCGAACTGGGTGTCGGCGCGGCCGCCGGGCAGGATGGCCTCAACCTCGGGCCGGTCGCGCAGCCATGCCTTGATCTCCTTCGCCTGCTGATCGCTGGCGGCGCTGATATAGACGTCGGCGGCGAGGCGGCCATCGAGCCAGACCAGGAAGCTGCGGTTGAAACTTTCCACCATGGTGCCGACGCCGACATTGACCGCGAGCGCAAGCAGCAGCGCCATCAGCGCAAGCGACAGTCCCGACAATTGCTGGCGACTGTCGGCCCAGAACCAGATGCCGACCGGCGCCCGTGCGCTTTGCTGGCCGAACGCGAGCGCGATTTGCAGGACCATCGGCAGGATCAGCGCCGCGCCGAGCATCAGCGCGGCGAGCACGGCAAAGCCCGCGATCAGGGAATCGCCGAACTGGATGAGGCCCGCGGCGACCGCGAACACCGCAAGTGCCGCCGCGCTCTGGATGATCAGCCAGCGCCGCTGCGCCTGTTGCCAAGCCTGCGGCTGCGCCGTCGCCAGCACCGGCATCCGGATCGCCTCGGCAAGGCTCGCGGCCGCCGCGGCGAGCGCGCCCAGGATGCTGATGGCGATGCCGGCGAACCACCAGATGGGTTTGAGCGAAAGCTGCCCAGGGATCTGCGCGCCATAGAGCCCGCGCAGCGAGGCCGCGACATCCGGCAGCAAGGTCGCCGCGATGAAATAGCCGCAGACGAGACCGATCAGGCCGGCGACCAGAGCCAGCGATACCAGCTCGATCACCAGCACGGTGTTGAGCATTCGCGCCGAGACGCCGCAGGCGCGCAGCGTGCGTAGCATCGGCAGCCGCTGCTCGAAGGCGAGGCCGATTGCGGAGTTGACGATGAACAGGCCGACGAAGAACGACAGCAGGCCGAACGCAGTGAGGTTGAGATGAAAGCTGTCGGTGAGGCGTTCGAGGTCGCTCTCGGCGCTCGGCTCGACGAGGCGGAGCTTATCACTCGCCACGCCTTCCAGCGCTGCGTGCGGCGCTTTGGACTTGCCGACGAGCAGGCGGGAGACCTGGCCGGGCATTTTGAGGATGTCCTGCGCGATGCCGATATCGACGATCAGTACGCCGGGCGCGAGCTCGGCCTGCACGCGCAGCGGCGGCAAGCTCGTGCCGTTGGCCTGTGGCCGCTCGCCTTCCTTGAGGCCGAGATCGCGCAGCGTTTCCGGTGCTACCAGCATCTCGCCCGGCGGCGTGACGAAGGATTGCAGGCTGCCGCGTCCGACCGCCGGCGCGTTACCGACCTCGGACGGCAGCGTCACCGGCTCGACGCCGAGCACGCGGAAGCTGCGGCCGTCGATCTGGACCCGGCCCTCCAGCATCGGCGATACCGGCCAGCCGGCACGGCGCAGATCGACGAACAATGTTTGCGTGAAGGTCGCGCTGTCCTTGGCGACCAGCATTGCAGTGCGCGATCCGCCGAAGGTCGCGGCGGCGCGGTCATAGGCGATGCGCGCCTGCTGGTTCAGCGCCTGCACGCCGCTCCACAGCGCCGTGGCTGAGATCAGTCCGATCAGCAGCGTCGCGAGCTGCATCGGATGCCGCCGCCAGTGGCTGAGCAGCACCGCGAGGATCCACAGCGCGCGCCTCATGCGACGATCCCGGCATGCAAAGTGACCTGGCGGTCGAGCGTCGCCGCGAGCCGCGCGCTGTGCGTGACCATCAGGAAGCCGCAGCCGGTGCGGGTCACGAGATCGCGTGCCAGTGCCAGCACCTCGTCGGCGGTGTCCTCGTCGAGATTGCCGGTCGGCTCGTCGGCGAGCAGCAACAGCGGCTTTGGCGCCAGCGCGCGGCCGATCGCGACGCGCTGCTGCTGACCGCCGGACAATTGCTCGGGATAGCGCCTGAGCAGGCTTTTCAGGCCGAGGCGCTCGACCAGTTCGTCGTGCCAGGCGGCGTCATGCCGGCCGGCGATGCGCGACTGAAACACGAGATTGTCCGCGACCGTCAGGCTCGGGATCAGGTTGAACTGCTGGAACACGAGGCCGAGCCGGTCGCGGCGCAATTCGGCGCGGCCGGCGTCGTTAAGGCGGGAGACGACGATGTCGGCGAGGGCGATCTCGCCGCTATCGGCGGCATCGAGCCCCGCGATCAGATGCAGCAGCGTGCTCTTGCCGCTGCCGGATTCGCCTGATAGCGCCACGCTCTCGCCGGTTGCAACGGCAAGGTCGACGCCGCGCAGCACCGCGACGTCTTCGCCGGCAGAGCGGTAACTCTTGGTCAGGCCGGTGACGCGAAGCACCGCGGCGGTCTGGTCAGATGAAGCGATGGCCGTGCCTCATTGCGGCTTCTGGTATTTCAGGACGAACTCGTCGATCGGCACCGGTGCCTTGAAGACGGGAATGTCCTTGGGGTCCTCCGCATGATGCAGGAAATCGCCCTCGGCCACCAGCTTGAAGCCGGCCGCCTCGATCTCCTGCTTCAAGGTGCTCTCCTCGATCCGGTGCAGCGTCTTGGCGACACTGGTGCCTTCGCCCGTCTTGGCCGAATGATCCGCGATCACGAGGAAGCCGCCCGGCTTGAGCGCGGCGAACATCTTCTTGTTCATTGCGGCGCGGTCGACCGGCAGATAGGTGATGTCGTGATAGAAAAAGAACAAGGTGATCATGTCGAGGTCCTTGACCTCGGGCGGGATCGGGTCGTCATAGTCCCGCACCACATGGACCACATTCTTCATCGCCGGCGCCTTGGCGCGGGTGTCGAACCTGTCCTTGACGAAGCGCTCGAGCACGGCCGCGGAATCCTGCGCGTAGACCTTGCCCGACGGGGCGACGGTGCGCGCCAACAGTTCGGTGCTGTAGCCCGCGCTTGCCGCCATGTCGAGGATCGTCATGCCGGGCTTGACGCCGGCAAAAGCGAGCATCTTGGCCGGTTGCCGGCGCTGGTCGACCTGGCGATCCGCATCGCTGCGATCGGGTGCGGCGACGATTGCCGCGTAGTCGGGATTGGCGGCGTCTTCCGCGCGGACTTGAGGCACGGCAAGCAGCGCGGCGGACACGAATGCAATGCGGGCGGCCGCACGTAGGATCGATCTGTTCATGAAAAACCCCGGGCTTTTCGTTGGCCCTGAACATAGCAGCCGGGGCATGACAGTTCACAGCTCCACCGGCGCGACCGACGCGATCGTGATCAGGCCGCTGGAAGCGCTCCGGGTCGTACTTCCCCGAAGAAATGCGGTGTTGCGTTGCACGGCGAGGCGTGGCTAGCATCGCCGGACGGGGCCGATTTTACGAAGCCAAAAACGAAACGACGGGGAGCCGGACATGACGACGCAAGCGACGTCCAAGAGGACGTCAGAGGGGCTGTCAAAGGGGACGCCGAAGGGCGCCTGGCAAATCACCTTCCTTCTGTTCCTGTTCATGGTGGTGAACTTTGCCGACAAGATCGTGGTCGGGCTCGCCGGCGTGCCGATCAAGAAGGAAATGGGCCTCACCCAGGAGCAGTTCGGCGATCTCGGCTCGTCATTCTTCCTGCTGTTCTCGATCTCGGCGATCGTCGTCGGCTTCATCGTCAATCGCGTGGCCACCCGCTGGGTGCTGCTGATCCTGGCGGTGATCTGGTCGCTGGCGCAATTTCCGATGGTCGGCACCGTCAGTTTCACGACGCTGGTGATCTGCCGCATCATCCTCGGCGCCGGCGAGGGGCCGGCCTTCTCGGTCGCCGCGCACGCGATCTACAAATGGTTTCCGGACGAGAAGCGCACGCTGCCGACGGCGATCCTGTCGCAGGGCTCCGCGTTCGGCGTGATCCTCGCAGTGCCTGCGCTGAACTGGATCATCGTCAATCACAGCTGGCATCACGCCTTCGGCGCGCTCGGCATCGTCGGCCTGATCTGGGCCGTCGCCTGGTTCGCGCTCGGCAAGGAAGGGCCGCTGGTGTCGACGTCTGCCGTAACGGCCGATGAGCCGCGGATTCCTTACCTGAAGCTTTTGACCTCGCGCACCTTCATCGGCTGCGTGGTGGCGACCTTTGGCGCCTATTGGGCGCTGTCGCTCGGGCTCACCTGGTTCACGTCCTTCATCATCGAGGGGCTCGGCTTCTCGCAGCACCAGGCCGGCTTCGTCTCGATCCTGCCCTGGATCTTCGGCGCGACGATCGTGCTGCTGACCGGCTGGATCTCGCAGCTGATGCTGGCGCGCGGCTTCACCACCCGCGGCGCGCGCGGCGTGCTCGGTTCGGTGCCGCTGATCGTCGGCGGCGCCATTCTCGCGATGCTGCCCTATGCGCCGCCCGGCGGGATCATGATCGCGCTGCTGGTGATCGGCTCCGGCCTGTGCGGCTCGATCTATGTGGTGTGCCCGCCGATGCTCGGCGAATTCACGCCGGTGTCGCAGCGCGGCGCGATCATCGCGATCTACGGCGCGCTCTACACGATCTCGGGCATCCTGGCGCCGATGGTGATGGGCAATGTGATCCAGCACGCGGCCACGCCGATGGCCGGTTACATGTCCGGCTTCACCATCAACGCGGCGATCATGGCCGGCTCCGGCCTGCTCGGATTGCTGCTGCTGTGGCCGAACACCGAGCGGGCGCGGCTGACCGGCACGTCGCAGCCGGCAGACACGATCAAAGGCGCGATGTCGCCGACGTAAGGGGGGCGCCCCCTTAGAGACTTGCTCCACCTTGCCTCTCCCGTTGCGGGAGAGGCCGGAGTCTGCCGCGACTGTCTTGTCTTAGTTCAACCCGTTAGTTCAAGCCCCGCGCGCCGCGGACGAGCTTGCCCGGACGCGCGCCGGTGGCCTTGCCTTCGCGCTGGGTCACGATGCCCGACACGATGGTGGCGTCATAGCCGTCGACCTGTTGCAAGAGGCGGCGGCCGCCGACCGGCAGGTCGTAATGCACCTTCGGCGGGTGCAAATGCAGACGGTCGTAATCGATCACGTTGACGTCGGCCTTGAAGCCAGGAGCGATCACGCCGCGATCATGCAGACCGACCGACAGCGCGGTCTTGCGCGACTGTGCCGCGACAACGAACGGGATCGAGAGCTTCTCGCCGCGGCTGCGGTCGCGCGTCCAGTGCGTCAAGAGATAGGTCGGGAAGCTGGCATCGCAGATAATGCCGCAATGCGCGCCGCCGTCGGAGAGGCCGGGCACGGCACTCGGCTCGCGCAGCATCTCATGCACGGCGTCGAGATTGCCGTCGGCATAGTTCAGGAACGGCACATAGAGCATGCCGCGGCCCTCGTCAGTCAGCATCGCGTCATAGGCGAGTTCTTCCGGCTGCCGGCCCTGGCGGCGCGCCTGCGGGCCGAGCGCATTTTCCGGCGGCTGCTCGTAGTCCGGCGGATTGCCCAAGAGATACATCTTGTCGTAGTTCGGCCGGAAAAACAGCGGATCGTCGGTCGCCGTTGCGGTCTCGCTCAGGATCGCCGCGCGCACCTCGGGCCGGCGCAACTGCGCGAGCCGCTCGGCGAGCGGCAGCCTGGCGATCTCGCGATAGCTCGGATGGGTCTGGAACGGATTGCGCGACAATTCGAGCCCGAGCAGCAGGCCGACCGGCCGCGCCGCGATCTGGGTCGTGATCGACAGGCCGCGGGCGGCGGCTTCATTGATGGTGTCCATGGTCTGGCGCCAGCGCCGCGGCGCCTTGTCGGCCTGGGCGACCGAAAACGAGATCGGACATCTTGTGTTCTCGGCGACCCGCAGCATCATCGGCAGGTCTTCGTGCACAGTGCTCTGGTCGAGCACGAATTGCAGCACGCTGCGGCCGACGCCGTGCATCGCGCCGGCGATCGCGGTCAGTTCATCTTCGCCGGCCTTCAGCGTCGGCGTGTAGTCGCCGGTCGAGGTGCGGTGATTGAGCGTGCGCGAGGTGGAGAAACCGAGCGCGCCCGCACGCACGGCGTCGCCGGCGAGCGCCGCCATCGCCTTGTTGTCCTCGGCCGTTGCGGGATCGCGGCGCGCGCCGCGCTCGCCCATGACATAGACCCGCAGCGCCGCATGCGGCAGCTGCGCGCCGATGTCCATGTCGAAATTGCGCCTCGACAGCCACTCCATGTAGTCGGGAAAGCTCTCCCACGCCCAGGGAATGCCGGCGGAGAGCACCGGCTCCGGAATGTCCTCGACGCCTTCC
Source organism: Bradyrhizobium sp. BR2003 (assembly GCF_009720285.1). Lineage (NCBI taxonomy): Bacteria > Pseudomonadati > Pseudomonadota > Alphaproteobacteria > Hyphomicrobiales > Nitrobacteraceae > Bradyrhizobium > Bradyrhizobium sp. BR2003. Next base: position 291,223 of record NZ_SMYJ01000025.1, on the reverse strand, counting down.
ATCAGCTGGATCAGCCTGGTGTGGTCGCTCGGCCGGCACGGCGCGAAGCCGACGCCGCAATTGCCCATGATCGCCGTGGTGACGCCGTTCTGCGACGAGGGCGTGATGTCCTGGCTCCAGGTCACCTGGCCGTCGTAATGGGTGTGGACGTCGACGAAGCCGGGCGCGACGAGCTTGCCTTTGGCGTCGATCTCTTCCGTGCCTTTTGCCGAGACCTTGCCGACTTCGGTGATCTTGCCGTCCGAGATCGCGACATCGGCTTCATAGAGGTCGCCGCCCTTGCCGTCGGCGATGGTGCCGCCGCGGATCACGAGGTCTGGGGTCGAGGTCATGGCATTTCATCCCGAGGCTGGTTTTGGTTGACGGCATCATGGGTCAGCCCCTGATGCTGTCAACCAGCGCCGATGAAGCTCTGGGATGCGCCGGCGACGATTTGCCAGCTGGGATCGCGCGTTGCGCCCGGCGGAAATTTGTTCCGCCGGGCGAATCGCCGCGAAGCTAGCGCGCGCCGAAGAACGCGGTCTTCTGGGTCTCTTCGGCCTGCAGCCTGGCGCGCACCCGCATCAGGTCCTTCCAGCCGATATAGCCGACGAGGCGCTGATCCTCGCGCGAGATCACAGGCAGATGCGAGACGTTGACCTGCATCAGACGGTCGGCAAGCCGGTCGAGATATTCGTCGGGATAGGCGACGGTGATCTTGCTGCCGGCCAGCAGCTGCTTGAGCGTCGCGGTGCGATGCTTGCCGGCGCGGCGCCAGCGCAGCACGGAGGGCGGGTCGATCACGCCGAGCACGTGATGGCTGGCGTCGACGACGGGAAAGCTCGGGTGAGCTGTCTTCGGGTTGGTCAGGAAGGCGGCCGCGCCGTGCAGCGTCATGCTGTCGGCGACGGTCTCGACCGCCTTGGTCATGACGTCGCGCACGCGGGTCAGCGCGAACGGATCGACGCGGTACTCGCGCACCAGATGATGGCCGCGCCGCGCCACCTTCTCGGTCAGGATCGAGCGCCGCATCAGCAGCACCGTGACGCCATGCGCGGTGCCGCAGGCTGCGATCAGCGGCAACAGCACGTGGGTGTTGCCGGTGAGCTCGACGGCGAAGAAGGTCGCGGTCAGCGGCGAGCGCATCGTGCCGCCCATCGTCGCCGCCATCGCCAGCAACGCCCAGAAGCCAGGGCTCGCTTCGGGCAGATAGCCGCTCAGCGCCGTTCCCATCGCGCCGCCCATGATGAGCAGCGGCGCCAGCACGCCGCCCGACGTGCCCGAGCCGAGCGCGACCGACCAGATGACGGCTTTCACCACGAGCAGCAGCAGCGCGGCCCTCAGCACGACGTCGCCGCTCAGCATCGACGCGAGGTTGTCGTAGCCGACGCCGAGCGCCTGCGGCTCGATCAGCCCGCCGAGGCCGACGACCAGGCCGCCGATCAGCGGCCACCACATCCAGTGGATCGGCAGCTTGAGGAAGATGTCCTCGCAGCCATAGACCAGTTGGGTGAGCACGCCCGACAGCAGCCCCGAGAGGATTCCGATCAGCATCCAGGCGCCGAGCTGCAGCACCGAAATGTCGACGCCGCCGGTGAACGGAAACAGCGGCGCGGGCATGTGCAGGAAGGTGCGCCCGACCGCCGCCACCACGGCGGCGACAGTGACGGGAATGAAGCTGCGTGGCGTCCATTCGAACAGCAACAGTTCGACCGCGAGCATGATCGCGGCGATCGGCGTTCCGAACACGGTGGTCATGCCGGCGGCGGCGCCGGCCACCAGCAGGGTCTTGCGCTCGTTGTCGCTGACCGGGAGCATCTGCGCGATCAGCGAGCCGATCGCGCCGCCCGTCATGATGATCGGGCCCTCGGCGCCGAACGGGCCGCCGGTGCCGATCGACACCGCCGACGACAACGGCTTCAGGATCGCCACCTTGGGGTTGAGCCGGGAACGGCCGAGCAGGATGGCCTCGATGGCTTCCGGAATGCCGTGCCCGCGGATCTTCTCGCTGCCGAAACGCGCCATCAGCCCGATGATCAGCGAGCCCCCGACCGGCACCAGCACGGTCCAGAGGCCGAGCGGCGAATCCTGCAATTTCAGGTCGGCGAAGCTGAACTGGCCGAAATAGGCGATGTTGGTGGCGAGCTTGATCAGCTGCAGCAGTCCCGCACCGGCCAGCACGCCGGCGGCGGAGACGAACACGGCGATCGCCGAGATCACCACGACGCGGGGATCGGTCGTGAAGTCGCTCAGGAGGTGGCTGGCCTTGTCGCCGATCTTGGCGTTGGTCTTGGCGTTGGTCTTGGCGTTGGTCTTGGCACTGGTCTTGGCGGCGGCGCTCGATTTGGTGGAAATGACGCTCATTGGTGGCGTAAGGCTCGGGTGAAGTGGACGCGAGGCGTCATATCGCATTGCGATATAATTACAAGCGGGAGACATCGAATGGCAGCGTTGAAAGGACCGTCGAAATCGCCGCGGCAGGACCCAAAGCGGGTTCCCAGCCAGGCCGATTACGAGACGCTGTCGCAATTTCGCTATCTGATCCGCCGCTTTCTTGAGTTCAGCCAGGATGCCGCGAAGGCCGCGGGCCTGACGCCGCGGCAGCATCAGGCCTTGCTGGCGATCAGGGGCTATCCGGGCGGCGGGCCGGTTGCGGTCGGTGACCTGGCCGAGCGGCTGCGGCTTCGTCACCACACCACGGTCGAACTGGTCGACCGCCTGTCCGATGCCGGGCTGGTCGAGCGCGTACTGGATCCCGCCGACCAGCGGCGCGTGCTGCTGAAACTAACCGGCCGTGCGGCCGATCATCTCGCCGAATTGTCGGCGGTCCATCTCGATGAGCTGTCGCGGATCGAGCCGCTCCTGAAGCAGGTGCTGTCGCGACGGTCGGATTGACCGCGCCGCACGCACGACGTTCGTGCGTCAGGCGCGCGGGCTGGCGGTCTCGGCCTGATATGCCAAAGCCTGCGGCTTGCGCTCGGTGACCAGAGCAAGCAGCACGGTGAGCACCATGAACACCACGGATGTGCCGAACACCCAGTGCGGCATGTGCTGGTCCATGATCCAGCCGAACAGCAGCGGGCTCACGATACCGCCGAAGTTGAAGCCGGTGGAGACGATGCCGAAGGCGCGGCCGGCGGCGCCGGGCGGGGCCGCGTTGCGCACCATCATGTCGCGGGACGGCGCGATCACGCCGCCGAGGAATCCGGCGAGCCCCATCGCCAGGGTGAGCGCCACCGGCGGCAGGTTGAGCAGCGCAATCAGCAGCACGAGGGCGGCATTGACCGCGAAGCAAGCCGCTGCGACCTGGCTGTGGCGGTGGGTCCAGTCGGCGAGATAGCCGCCGGCGAGCACGCCGGCCGCGCTGGCGCCGAGGAACGCGGTCAGCGCGATATTGGCCGTCGAGAACGACGCGCCGTAACCGCCCATCAGTGCGACCACGCCGAAATTGTTGATGCCCGAAGTCGACAGGCTGAGCAGCGTGAAGAAGGCCGTCAGCACCATCAGCGCCGGCGTGATCACGCTCGCCTTCGATGCCGTGTCGTCCTTTGCCTTGTTCTTGTTGGCGCCGGCATCGGGAATGCCGAGCACGATCAGGAACAGCGCCACCAGCGGACCGACCGCGCCGGCGACGATCAGCGCGCCGAGGCCGCCGATCGAGGCGACGAGTGCCGCCATGATCGCGGGCGCAACCGCGCCGCCGAGGAAGCCGGCAAAGGTGTGGATCGAGAAGGCGCGGCCCATCCGCGCCTCGTCCATATGAGCCGAGAGGATTGCATAATCAGCCGGATGATAGACGCTATTGGCGAGGCCAAGCAGCACCGCGCAGACGATCAGCGACGTATAGCTGAGATGCAGGCCGAGCCCGATCAGCGCGCAACCGCCGACGGTCAGTCCGATCAAGAGGATCTTGCGCGCGCCGATATGGTCGGCGAGGTAACCGATCGGCGCCTGGGTCAGCCCGGAGACCACCGCGAACACCGTCAGCGCCAGGCCGAGTTCGACATAGCCGACGCCGAGCTGCTGCTTCAGGAACGGGAACAGCATCGGCAGCACGAAGATATGGAAATGGCTGACCCAATGGGCGACCGAAATCCCGGTCAGCGTGCGCAGCGCGCTGTCGGCTTTCGCTTGCTGCGGTGCGGCCAGAACGTCGACCATGTCGTCGAAAACCCCAGTTCCATAGCGTTTTCAAGCGAAGTGGGTACCGGCTCGCGTGAAGAAAACGCGTCAAACAAAATGCCCGGCAGGGCCCGCCGAAAATAGAGATTGGCCGCTAATTGTCCATGAACGCGGGCGCATGGCTGCCCCCGGCGCGGGCGTGCCGGATCGACACATGCGGCATTAAATGCGGCGACAAAGCGCGGCGGCACGGCGATGATCGGCCATGATCGACGCCAAAAAGCCGCTCCAGGTGCTTGTGTCAGAGGGCTCCAGCACCTCCGGCCGGGAGGCGATCACGATCCTGGGGCTGGCCGGCCATCACGTCGAGGTTTGCGACCCCTCGCGCTGGTGCCTGGCGCGCTACTCCCGCTTTGTCCGCAAATACCACCATTGTCCGCCGCTGCGGTCAGATCCGGCCGGCTTCCTGCGCTTCGTCGAGCGCCTGTTGGCCTCGCGGCATTTCGATGTACTGCTGCCGACCCATGAACAGGGCTTTCTGTTCGCTCGCGCCGCGGCGGGGCTGGCATCACGTACCGGCCTCGCGCTGCCGGATTTCGCCAGCTATCGCGCCGTGCACAGCAAGGCCGGCTTCAGCCGTCTGCTCGACCGGCTCGGCCTGCCGCAGCCAGCGACCCGGATCGTGAACTCGGCCGAGGAGTTGCGCGAGGCAGTGCGGTTTCCATCCGTGGTCAAGACGTCGGTCGGCACCGCCAGCCGCGGCGTCTGGTTCGTGCGCGATACCGGCGATCTCAATCGCGCGCTCTACGACCTCGAGTCCGCGGACGATTTTGCCGGCGAGGTGCTGGCGCAGGACCTGATCACCGGCACGGTCGAGAAGGCGCAGTCGGTGTTCTGCCACGGCACGCTTGTCGGCTTCCATGCCTACCGCCAGATTGCGGCCGGTGTCGGCGGCGGCGAGGCGATCAAGGAGAGCGTGAGCCGGCCGGCGATCCGCGCCGGCCTCGAGACCATCGGCGCGCATCTTGGTTGGCACGGCGCGCTCTCGGTCGACGTCATCATGCCGCTCGACAGCGCAACGCCGCTGCTGATCGACTGCAACCCGCGGCTGGTCGAGCCGATGAACGCCTTTCAGTCGGGCGTCGATCTGGTCGATTTGCTGCTGCGCGTCTCGCGCGGCGAGACCCCGGCGCCGCTCGCCGAGGGGCGCGCGGGGGTGCGGACGCATCTGGCGATGCAGGCGCTGCTCGGCAGCGCATCGCGCGATGGCACGCGGCGTGACCTGATCCGGGAATGCGGCCGCATCGCCACGGGCGAAGGGCACTATCGGGGAAGCAGCGAAGAGCTGACGCCGGTGCGGCTCGACTGGCTCAGTGCCGTGCCGCTTGCAATGACCACGGCGTTGCTGCTGGCATCACCGCAGATCGCCTCATCGCTGGCGCGCGGTGGTTTTGGTGCGCATCTGCTCGATCGCGGCAGTATCAAGGCGATCGAAAACGGCGATTTTCGATAGTATCCCTCAGTGCGAACTCACTGCAGGACCTTGTCCGCGCGCTTCAAGAGCTAGGGTGGGATCTCGACGCCCACGGCCCGGGCCGCCTGCGAGGGCCGGAAGGCGCTCGAGCTTCGAGTCGGCAAATCGCGGCTCGATGACGATGTCGCGTCCCTCGAGATAGCCGCGGTCGGCGAAGTCGCTCAGAAGGTTCTTCTTGATGGAGTCGAACAGCGGAGACGGGCTGCCGTTGACGAGGATTCCTACCTTCCTGGGGGCTTGTTGCGCACTGGACGGGTCGCACGTCGACGCGATCATGCAGAAGAACCGTGAGCACCGCCTTCGCAAACCTCATGGCACCGCCCCCCAAGCAAGGACCCGGCGTCCATACGGAGCCTAGCACGGCAACCAATCCGGAAGAGGGGCCAGCCCATGACTCCGCTGCGACCTAATGTCTGCTTGGCGACGATGAGCCGGGCTCGGTAGCTCGCAAGCTACGAGGCCGCCGCCCGCAACCCGGCGCGCAGCTGCGCCCGGGACATTTGGATGGACCTCTGCCGCGCCTCACAATGGCTCGTCATCATTGCCGTAACGGTCGAGCTTCGGCGTGGCGATGTCGCCATCCTCGTAATAGTCATCGTCCTGCAGCGCTGCGGGCGGCTGAGGCTTCTTCGACTTATCGTCGGTCTTGTCTTTGGTCTTGGCGCCGTCCTTGCTCGTCTTTCCGGCCTTGGCCATGGGTTTCCCCTGCACGGGTCAAATCAGCTGGCGGAATTCTACGCCAGTTTGCGGACGCTTGTAACGTGATGAGACGGTACGGCGGGGGCACACCCCGCCACACCGGATAGCTCTAAAACGTCGCACCGGCCTTTACCATGTAGGTGCGGCCGGGCAGCGGATAGGCCGAGAAGCGGCCCTCCGTGAACGTGCTCGCGATGGCGTAGTCGTAATAGAGCGCGTTGAACAGGTTGTTCACGCTCAGCGACCAGAAGAAGCGGTCATACTGCCCGCTCAGCTTGATATCGGCGGTGGCGTTGCCGGGAATCCGGCTCTGGGTGTTGGCCTGGTCGTTGTCCATGATGCGCGCGCTCCAGGCTCGCACCGTGGCATCGAACACCAGATAGTTCTGCCAGATATTCCAGGTGACGCCGAGATTGCCGGTATAGCGCGACACCAGCGGCACGTCGTTGCCGGCCCACATGCCTTCGCGGAAGACCGCGCGGGTGATCGCCATGCCGCCGCGCAGGGTCACGCCGTCGCTGATCCTCAGCGACGCGCTGGTCTCCGAGCCGTAGCGGCGGGTGGGATCGAGGTTGGTGTTGAAGAACAGCACCGGGTTGAAATGGATCTCGTTATCGAGATCCATCAGATAGACGCTGGTCTGGACCTGGAAGCGGTTGGTCCTGACGCGAAAGCCACCCTCGACATCCTGCGAGGTCTGGGTCTTGAGCTGGAAGGTCTGCGGGATCGGGGCAAAGGTCAGCGGATCGAATGACGGACCCGACGCGACGCGTTCGTCGACATCGGGCGTGCGGAATGCGCGGGCCGCGCGGCCGAACACCGAGAAGGTGTCGGTCAGGCGATGCTCGACGCCGACATGCAGCGCGTATTGCGTCTCGTTGCTGTCGAGCGGCGCCGCCTGCGCGTCGAACGCGAACGGCGCGTTCGGGTCGTAGCGATCGCGCGCCGAGACACTGATGTTCTGCACACGCGCGCCGTAGGAGAAGTCGGTCGTCGGCAGCACCCCGATCGTGTGCTGCCAGTAACCGGCCACGCTCTGCTGCTCGATATTGTAGATGTGGAATGGGTCGACGCCCTCATAGGCGCCGCGCGCCTCGCGGAAGGTCGAATCGTAATAGTCGATGCCGGTCAGGATCGTCGACGGCATCCCCAGCATCATATTCTTGACGCTCAGCCGCGGCGTGAGCGACCAGGTTTGCAGCGCGGCGTCATTGTAGGTCGACGCGGAGCTGATGGTCGGCACCGTGCCGAAGAAGCCGCTTTGCGTCTCGCGCTGCCGCCAGCCGCCGTCGACGATCAGGTCGACGCCGTTCATCAGTGTCTTGGTGAAGCCGGCGGTGACGCTGGCGGTCTGCTGGTTGGCATAGTCGAACGGCGTCGCGGCGCCGCGGCGATCGGTGAGCAGCTCGTTGACGCCGATCGACGGATCGACCAGCCGTCCGCCGGGCAGGCCGAGCTTCTGGTCGCTGCCGGTGACGGTGAGGAAGGCGGTGAGATCAGGCGTGGTGTAATTGATGTTGCCGACCGCGTTGCGCTGGTCGAGCGCATTGTTGACGCGGTAGCCGTCGGACTTGATGCCGTTGCCGTAGAACGAGGTGGACCACGGTCCGGAATTGAGCGCCGCGGAGACCGCGGCCATGCGGGTGTTGAACGAGCCAACTCCGGCCTCGGCCCGCATCGTCGTCGGCGGGCCCCCGACGCCGGTCTTGGTGATGATGTTGACGACGCCGCCCACCGCGTTGTCGCCGTAAAGCACCGCGCCGCTGTTGCCGCGCGTGATCTCGATCCGCTCGATGGAATCGAGCGGGATCGTGGTGAGGTCGAAGCCGGCCTTGTCGACGTCGTTGAGGCGGCGGCCGTTGAGCAGGAAAAGGGTGTTGTCGGTCGCGAATGCGCCGAAGCCGCGCAGGTCGACCGAGGTCTTGGCGCCATTCGGCCCGCCATAGGGCGTCTGCAGCTGCACGCCCGGCACCTGCGCGAGGATCTCGGGCAGCGACTGCACCGGCGAATGCGCGATGTCGTCGGCGGTGATCACGGCCGAGGAGGAGCCGACAATGCCGGCGAACTGGCGGCCGCCGCCGGTGCCACCCGTTCCGGTGGCCACGCCGGTCCCTGTCGTGCCCGATCCGCTGCCGCTGCCCGTATTGTTGCTCTGCGCGGTGCCCGGCGCCGGGCGGCGCGGCGCCGGAGCTTCGTCGGCGGCCGGCCTGGCGCGCGTGACGTTCTGGTCACCCGGCTTGGTGACTTCGATCGCCGGCAGCTGATCGGGAGCGGGCGCCTGCTGCGCCCGCGCGGTGGAGACAAGGATTGCCGGCGCGACCATCGTCGACGCGAGCAGAAGCGCGCGGTGCCGCCGATGGCTAGGGAAGGAGAGCATAAGCGAGGCCTCGGTAACGTCGGTGGCACGTCACCGCGAACCAGTCTCACCATCGTGCTTGCAGCATCAGGTGAAGCTCATGCCTGTACTCCCCGACCGGCATCCTCGCGTGTGACCACGGCTGACGGCAGGTCTCCTGGCTCGCGGGTCGTTACCCTTCGTCGCCTTCCCAGGACCGAGATTCCCAGTGGCCTGTGACGAAGGATTCACCGCATACAGTTGCGGGGGCAGCCGCGGCGTTGGGGGAGTTTCCCCGTACCGCATTCCCTTTTCATCTCATGAAAGAACCGTCATGTTCATCTAGGGTTCGGCCGGGCAGCAAAGTCAATCCGGCGGCAGTCGGGCGGCCACGGTTTTTGTCGAGTGTCGCTTGTCTGCCACGGCGATCGCTGTAAGAGCATGGATTCAATGAGCGTGCAGGATTTTGCCTTGGCGGCCGAGGTCGCGGCGCGACGCCGGTGGGGCGCCACCGCGGCGCTGCTTGCGCTCGTAATCCTGCTGTTGGTGATCTCGCTCGGCATCGGGCCGGTGCGGCTGTCGCCGCTCGTGGTGATCGAGGCGCTGTTCGGCGGCGGCAGCGATGTGGCGCAGGTGATCGTGCGCGAGATCCGCCTGCCGCGCACCATCCTGGCATTCGCGATCGGCGCTATTCTCGGGCTGTCCGGCGCGGCGCTGCAAGGGTTGCTGCGCAATCCGCTGGCCTCGCCGTCGCTGTTCGGCGCGCCGCAATCGGCGGCCTTCGGCGCGGTGCTGGTGATCGCGCTGGGCCTCGCCGATGTGCGCTCCTACGCGCTGCCGGTCGTGGCGATCATCGCCGCCTTCGGCTCGGTGTTCGCGCTGCTTGCGATCGCCGGCCGCAATGCCGGGCTCTTGATCCTGATCCTCGCGGGGCTCGCGATCTCGAGCTTTGCCGGGGCGGCAACCGCGCTGGTGATGAACCTCTCCAGCAATCCCTTCGTGGTGCTGGAGATCGCGTTCTGGCTGCTCGGCTCGCTGGAAGACCGCAGCTTCCAGCACGTGGTGCTGGCACTGCCTTTCATCGTCGCGGGCGCCGCCATCCTGCTCAGCCAGGCGAGCGCCTTCCGCGCGCTGACGCTCGGCGAGGAGGCGGCGCAGAGCCTCGGCGTCGATGTCGGACGGTTGCGGCTACTCGTCATCACGGGCGTGGCGCTCGGCGTCGGCGGCGCGGTCGCGGTGACAGGCACGATCGGCTTCATCGGCCTCGTCGCGCCGCATCTGATGCGTCCGCTGATCGGTCACGATCCGGCGCGGCTCTTGGTGCCGAGCGCGCTCACCGGTTCGGCGCTGCTACTCGCCGCCGATATCGCGGTGCGCGTCATCCCCTCGACATCGGACATCAAGGTCGGCGTGCTGACCTCGATCATCGGCGTGCCGTTCTTCCTCTATCTGATCATGCGCGAACGCCGCGCGCTCGGCGGAGGCGTGGCATGACGCTGCTCTCCGCCGCCGCTCTCAATGCCTCGCTCGGCAGCCGCAAGGTGCTGCACGATATCTCGCTGTCGCTGCCATCGGGCCACCTGGTCGCGCTGGTCGGGCCGAACGGCGCCGGCAAGACCACGCTGCTGCGCGCGCTGGCCGGGTTGATCCCGTCGGGCGGCGAGATCCGGATCGGCGGCGATGCGCTGGCCTTGCTGCCGCTACGCGAGCGTGCGAAACGTTTTGCCTATCTGCCGCAGGGCCACATGGTGCACTGGCCGCTGCCGGCGCGCGACATCGTCGCGCTCGGCCGCTATCCGCACGGTGCGACCGATCCGGCGCGGCTGCCGCCGACGGATATGGAGGCGGTGCTCCGCGCGATGCAGGCGGTCGACGTTACGGAATTCAGCGATCGCCGCGTCACCGAACTCTCCGGCGGCGAGCGCAGCCGCGTCGCGCTGGCCCGGGTGCTCGCGGTGGAGGCGCCGGTGATCCTCGCCGACGAGCCGACCGCCTCGCTCGATCCGCGCCACCAGATCGACGTGATGCAGAAGCTGCGCAACGTCGCCGACACCGGTGTGCTGGTGATCGTGGTGACGCATGACCTCGGGCTCGCCGCACGGTTCGCCAATCATGTGCTGGTGCTCGCGGACGGGCGGCTGGCCGCGCAAGGTGCGCCTGCTGAAGCATTGTCGGAGAGTGTCCTCGCCAGCGTGTTCCGGGTCAGCGCCTATCGTGCCGAATTTCAGCGCGAAGCCGTCATCGTGCCGTGGGCGGACGTGTGATGAGGCCGCGGGCTCACCACGAGCTCAGTTCACCTCTCCCGCTTGCGCGGGAGGTTGCTGCGCTCGAAGAGCGCAGCAGGTGCGGTCTCTCTCCACTCAAGGAGTGTTCATTGCGGCACGACCCCCACCCCAACCCTTCCCCGCAAGCGGAAGAGGGGGCGCTGTCTTCGCGCGGACGCTATCTTGCGTCATCCTGCCTTGCCCTGATGTTTTCACTTCTCGTGTGGCTCGCGTCAGCCGACACCGCGTCCGCCGCCGGACCGCGCATCGTCTCGATGAATGTCTGCAGCGACCAGCTCGTGCTGTCGCTGGCTGATCCGGACCAGATCATCGGCCTCAGCCGCTTCTCGCGCGATGCCTGGCAATCCTGGGCCGCGGAGAAGGCGCGAAACTTTCCGCGTCTGTCCGGCGAGGCCGAGGACGTGCTGCTGCTCAAGCCCGACCTCGTCGTGGTCAGCCTGTTCGACAAGCGCGCGACGCGCGACCTGTTGAAGGCCAACGGGCTGCGCCTCGTCGAATTCACGGTGCCGCGCACGCTGGACGAAGTGAAGGACCAGATCCGCGCGATGGGCGATGTGGTGCAGCATCCCGATCGCGCAGAAGCCGAGATCGCGCGCCTCGATGCGGCCACCGCCCGGGCGCGGGCGGCGGCAAGCGCGCATCATTACCGCGTGCTGCCGCTGGAGCGGCGCGGGTTTGTGCCTGGCGACGGCAGCCTGGTCAGCTCGCTGCTGGCGGCAGCCGGCCTCGCCAACGCCGCCGGCGAACTCGGCTTCAGTGCGGGCGGATTTGCCTCGCTGGAGGCGATCGTAAAACTGCGGCCGGATTTCATCCTGGTGTCGGAAGCCGGCGACCGCGCCGAGGATGACGGTCGCGCCTTCCTGCTGCATCCGGCGCTGGAGCGCTTCTATCCGCAAAGCAAGCGCATCGTGCTGCCCGAGCGGCTCACCGTGTGCGGCGGCGTGATGCTGGCGGATGCGCTGGACCGGCTGACGGAAGAGTTGCAGCGAGTGACATGGTGACCTTGTAGCCGGATGAAGCGAAGCGCAATCCGGGGGCACTTAATGGAGTGCCCCCCAAAAGTGAGACACGGGAAATTAGGGACAGTTCTCTAACGGAGAACGAATGCCCAACAAATCACCCCGTGTTTTCAGCCGAGAGTTCAAGCTTGAGGCGGTTCGCCGCATTCTGGCGGGCGAGCGGATAAGGGCGCTTTCAGACGAGCTGAAGGTGCTGCGCAAGGATCTCTACGCTTGGCGCGATCTGTTTCGTGCAGGCGGGGCGGCAGCGCTGCGGCCGCTGGGTCGCCCCCGCAAGGGCGAAGCGGTTGTTCCAGCAGCAGTGAGGAAGCGTGCGCGCGATATTGCGGCGGCCGACCCGGGCGCGCCGGAGCGGATTGCCGAACTCGAGCGCAAGATCGGCCAGCAGCAGATTGAACTGGATTTTTTTCGGCAAGCCTTGCGGCGGGTCAAGGAAGCACGCCGGCCGAGCAGCGGGCCTGGCGTGACGGGGTCTACGAGGTCATCCAGGCGATGACGATCCCCCCGCGGCAAGGCGAACTGACGATCGAACGGATGTGCGCCCTGGCTGGCGTCAGCCGGGCCGGTTACTACCGACATTGGGCGGCTTGCGCCCCACGTGCCGAGGAAACCGGCGTGCGGGACGCAATCCAGCGGCTGGCGCTTGCCTATAGGCATTACGGCTATCGCCGGATCGCCGCGCAGCTGCGCCGCGAAGGCTTTGTGGTCAACCGCAAGCGCGTGCTTCGCCTGATGAGAGAGGATAATCTGCTGTGCCTGCGGCAGCAGCCGTTCGTGCCTGTTACGACCGACTCGCGCCACCCGTGGCGGGTGGTACCGAACCTGGCCCGCGGTATGGTGCCGAGTGGCCTCGATCAGCTCTGGGTGGCGGACATCACCTACATCCGCCTGCAGGAGGAGTTCGCCTATCTCGCCATCGTGCTCGATGCCTTCAGCCGGCGTGTCGTCGGCTGGGCCTTGGAGACGCACCTAGAGGCGCGCCTGGCGATCGCGGCACTCTCCATGGCGCTGGCGGCGCGCCAACCGAGGCCCGGCAGCCTGATCCATCACTCCGACCGGGGTATCCAATACGCCTGTAGCGACTACACCGAATTGCTCCAGCAGCACGACGTCGCCCCGAGCATGAGCCGGGTCGGCAATCCCTACGACAACGCCAGAGCGGAGAGCTTCATGAAGACCCTCAAGCAAGAGGAGGTCAACGGCCAGACCTATCGCGATGCGCAGCAGGCGAGAAATGCGATCGGCGCCTTCATCGAACAGGTATACAATCGTCAGCGGCTGCACTCGGCTTTGGCTTACCGGCCGCCAGCCGAGTTCGAAACAAATCTACCGCATGGCGGGGCTGCTGCGCAGCAGCCCCGCCATGCGGCCCTAACCCATCAACCCGCCCCGCCGCCTCAGGCGCTCGGCACCTGTCCCTGATTATCGTGTCTCACATCAGGGGTGCAGTTCAGTCTCGCCGCTGCACAAGTCCCCGGATTGCGCTCCGCTTCATCCGGGCTACGGCTCCGTCATTCGCACGACACGCGCTACGCGTCCTGAGAGGTCTTTTCTCAAACGAATTTTGGCCCGGCTGCGTCTGTCAGCTCCTTCAGCCGGCTCTGCATCACTTCAATGATGTGCGCGCGCTTTGCCGCGATTCGTTCGATCGGGCCGCCGATGCCGATCGCGAGCGGAGCGCGTCGCTTCGGCAGGGGAACGAGCATGCCTATTGTGTTTGCGCCCGGCGTCGTGCGGCCGCCTGTCTCGGAAAAGCCGCGGCGGCGAATGCGCTCGACCTCTTCGAGAAAGGCGGATTCGCGAACGCGCGCCGACTGACTCGGCTCCTCGGCATTGTTGCGCCGGATAATGCCACGAATTTTGGTGTTCGGCATTTGGCTCAGTAGCACATGTCCGAGCGCTGTCCGCACCATCGGTCGTATTTGACCGGCTTGTGCCGTGTACTGAAGCTGAGAGCCGCCGGGGACAACGTGCAGATATTGCATCCCGGCGGCGCCGGCCTGTTGTCCGAGCATGACGGTTTCGCCGCCCGTCGCGGTCCAGAGTTCCTCCATCAGATCGGTGAGCTTGGTATCACGGAACGGGGAACGACGGATCCAGTCACCCAGCAGATTGACCCGGTAGCTCGGGATGAAAAGCCGGGTCTTTCGCTCGTATTCCAGGTAGTTCAATTCGACGAGACATCGAAGCAACACCGACGTGCTCGATTGGGGCATCTCCAACGCGGACGATATTTCGGTCACGGAAGCAGCCCGCTTTGTTTTCCGAAAGAACTCCAGAACTGCGAACGTCCGCATGGCCGATTTGACGATGGCCGTCTTGTTCGGATTCGGCATGGCTGGCTCCTCGGCGGGTCAAGTACCTCACCTCCATCACATATGTGATGTTAGGGCAAAACTGCTTCACTTGACGACAACTTTGGCCCAGATTGGCGTCAATAAGATCAAGCCGCATGGAAACGCACAGAGCAGGGGAAGGCGGATGCCCGGCCGAAGTTTGCTCGAGAAGATCTGGGACCAGCACGTCATTGCTCGCCTCAGCGAGGACACTGACCTCCTTCATATCGACCGCCATCTGCTGCACGATCTCGGCGGGTCGCGCGGTCTGCTCGATCTCAAGAGCCGGGGCCTCAAGGTCCACAATCCCGAACTGACCTTTGCAACGCCGGATCACGCGCTGTCGACGGCGCCCGGCCGCGCCGGAACCAGTAAGATCGGAATGGAATTGCTGGCGGCGCTGCGGGTCGAGACCTCGGCGAGCGGCATCACGCTGTTCGATGTCGATCAGCCCGGCCAGGGCATCGTCCACGTCATCGGTCCGGAACTCGGCTTGAGCCTGCCGGGCGCCACGATCGTCTGCGGCGACAGCCACACCTGCACCCATGGCGGCTTGGGGGCGCTCGCCTTCGGCATAGGGTCGAGCGAGCTCACCCATGTGCTGGCGACTCAGGCGCTGATCCAGCGCCGTCCGAAGACGATGCGCGCGCGCTTCGAGGGCAAGCTGCCGCTCGGCGTCACCGCCAAGGACATGATCCTGGCGCTGATCGGCCATATCGGCGCCGCCGGCGGCACCGGCTATGCGGTCGAATATGCCGGCAGTGCGATCCGCGCGCTGCCGATCGAGGGCCGGCTCACGATCTGCAACCTCTCGATCGAGCTCGGCGCCAAGATGGGCATGGTGGCGCCGGACGAGAAGACGTTCGAATTCCTGCGCGGCCGTCCCTATGCGCCGCAAGGCGCGATGTGGGATCTCGCGGTGAAAGCGTGGCGCGAACTGCCGAGCGATCCCGACGCGGTGTTCGATCGCGAGGTCGTGATCGACGTCAAGAAGATCATTCCGCAAGTGACCTGGGGCATCAGTCCCGAGCACGTCGTCGGCGTCGACGGTGTCATTCCCGATCCGAAGGCGGTCGACGATCCGTTGCGGCGCGCCGCGATCGAGACCGCGCTGGAGTATATGGGCCTGCAGGGCGGCGCGCCGATCGCGGGCACGCCGGTCGATTGGGTGTTCATCGGCTCCTGCACCAACAGCCGGCTCAGCGACCTGCGCGCCGCGGCCGAGATCGCGCGCGGCCGCAAGGTCGCGGCCGGGGTCCGCGCCTGGGTGGTGCCGGGCTCGGAGAACGTCAAGCGCGAGGCGGTCGCCGAAGGGCTCGACAAGATCTTCATCGACGCCGGTTTCGAGTGGCGCGAGCCGGGCTGCTCGATGTGCCTTGCCGCCAATGGCGAGGTGGTGGCGCCCGGGCAGCGCTCGGTCTCGACCTCGAACCGCAATTTCGTCGGCCGGCAAGGGCCGCGCGCGCGGACGCATCTGGCGAGCCCCGCGAGTGCCGCGGCATCCGCCATTGCCGGCGCGATCGCCGATGTCAGGATGATGGGACGCTAGAGCATGCCAAAACCGTTCGACAAGCTCACCGCAACCGCCGCGCCGATCATGCGCGGCAATATCGATACCGACGTCATCATCCGCATCGAGCGCCTGGTCGGCAACTCGATCCGCGGCACGCTCGGCAAATGGGCGTTCGGCTCGCTGCGCTACCTGCCCGACGGCTCGGAGAATCCGGAGTTCATCCTGAACCGCGAGCCGTATCGCGAGGCGGAGATTTTGGTGACCGGGCCGAATTTCGGCTGCGGCTCCTCGCGCGAGGGCGCGGTGTGGTCGCTGCAGGAGCGCGGCATCCGCGCCATCATCGGCTCCGGCTTCGGCGACATCTTCTTCGCCAACTGCTTCCAGAACGGAATCCTGCCCGTCATCGTCGACAAGGCGGTGGTCGATCAGCTGGCCGCCGACATCGAGGCGACGCAGGGCGCGGGCAAGGTTTCCATCGACCTCGAGGCCCAGACCATCGTCTCGCCGTCGGGCGCGCGGCATTCGTTCGAGATCGACCCCCGGCGGCGCGAGGGGCTGCTGAAGGGGCTCGACGAGGTGGCGTTGACGCTGCAACGCGACGACGAGATCCACGCATTCCAGGCCTCCGACTGCGCGGCGCGGCCATGGATTCATTCGACAACGACACCCGCTTCAAGGACACCGGCATGAGCACGCAATCCAACATGGTCAAGGTCGCCGTCGTCGGCGGTGAGGGCATCGGCCCCGAGGTCACCGCGCAGTCGCGCCGCGTGCTCGACTGGTTCGCGGCGAAGCGCGGCGTTCCGATGACGCTGCGCGAGGCGCAGTACGGCCTGATCCCGTATCTTGCGACCGGCAAGGTGCTGCCCGAGGACACCGCCGAGGCGATGGACGAGGCCGACGCGATCCTGTGGGGTGCGACTGGCGGACCGGAGACCACCGAGGTGCCGGCCGCCGCACGCAAGGCCGGCAGCTTGCTGGGCCTGCGCAGCAAATACGATCTCTACGCCAATCTGCGGCCGATCGTAGCGAGCCCGGCACTGTCGGCCTCGGCGCCGCTCAAGGCCGAGGTGCTCGACGGCGTCGATTTCGTCATCATCCGCGAACTGACCAGCGGTATCTATTTCGGCGAGCCGCGCGGCATCGAGACACTGCCCGACGGCCAGCGCCGCGGCTTCAACACCGAGCAATACACCACGAACCAGATCCGCCGCGTGGCGCGCTCGGCCTTCGAGCTGGCGCGGACCCGGCGCAACAAGGTCTGCTCGGTCGACAAGGCCAATGTACTGGAGACCAGCGTGGTCTGGCGCGAAGAGGTGATCAAGCTGCACAAGGAGGAATTCTCCGACGTGGAGCTGACCCATCTCTATGTCGATAACGCCGCGATGCAGATCGTGCGCGAGCCGCGGCAGTTCGACGTCATGGTGACCGGCAACATCTTCGGCGACATCCTGTCGGACTGCGCGGCGATGGCTTCGGGCTCGCTCGGCATGCTGCCGTCGGCATCGCTCGGCCCGGTCGATCGCTTCGGCCGGCGCAAGGCGCTCTATGAGCCGGTGCATGGCAGCGCGCCCGACATCGCGGGCAAGGGCATCGCCAATCCGCTCGGCTCGATCCTCAGCGTCGCGATGCTGCTGCGCCTGACGCTGAATCGGCCTGAGGACGCCGACCTGCTGGAGAAGGCGGTGCAGACCGCGCTTGCCTCTGGCGCGCGCACGGCCGATATCGCCGAGGCCGGGGCAAAAAAGCTGTCGACTGTCCAGATGGGCGATGCGGTGCTCGGCGCGCTCGACAAGATCTCGGCCACGGAGCACGCGTGATGGCGCGCCTCACCATGCCCCACATTTCGCGGCGATCGGCGCTGACGGTGATCGCCGCCGGTGGCGCGGCGCTGGCGACCGGGCGTGCGTTGGCGCAGGCGGCCACGGGTCGCGCAATCTATCCGGTCGCGGTGCCGGTCTATCAAACGCAATTTGTTGCCGACCGTATCGGCTACTTCAAGGAGGCCGGGCTCGACTGCAAGCTGGTGCAAGGTGGCAGCGGTGTGAAGACCCGCGAAATCATCGCCTCGTCGCAGGGCGATATCGGCATCGGCGACGTCACCCATCCGATGCAGCTGACCAATCACGGCCGCGCCGCGCGCGTGCTGTTGCCGGTCGACACGCGATCGAACTCGGTGATGTTCATCCTGCGCAAGGATCTGAAGGACCAGGGCATCAACTCGCTGGAGGCTTTCACGCAATGGAAGCGGCCCGACGGCCGCAAGCCGATCGTCTCGGTCTCCTCGCTCGGCGGCACCAACCATGTCTGGTCGTCCTACTACATGGAAACCATGGGACTCGACGACAAGGTGACCTGGATCGGCACCGGCAATGTCGACACCATGCTGGGATCGCTGAAGTCGAAGCAGGTCGATATCCTCGTCAGTTCGCTGTCGCTGTTGAACGAGGCGCAGCAGCAGGGCTGGGGCGAATTGCTGTTCGACGGCACCGACGAGGCGATCTGGAACAAGCATATCGGCGGCAAGGTGCCGGTGACCGCGCATTTCACGCTGCAGGCCACCATCGACAAGGACCCGGCCAAGATGCAGGCCTACGTCACCGCGCTGTGGCGCGCGTCGCAGTGGATCAAGACCCACAAGCCGACCGAGGTCTACGACGCCATCGAGCCCTATGTCGGCAGCACCTCGCGCGAGGCCAATCTGCTGGAGATCACGTCGATCCAGAAGGTCGCGGACTATGAGGGCACGATCGATACCGCAAGCTTCGCGCGCGGCGAGAAAGTCTGGTTCCGCGAGATGACCGGCATCAAGCCGCTCAAGATCGCCGACGTGGTCAACTCCAACCTGATCGAAGCGGCGCGAAAGGCCTATCCGGGTTGAGCGCGCTCGAGACAAGCGCAACCGTGTCGCCGCGCGCCCCGGCCGATCGCCGCGTCGAGGTCAAGGGCCTGAGCAAGTCGTTCCAGCTTGCCAAAACCACAATCGAGGCGGTGCGTGACGTGACCTTCGACGTGCGCCGCGGCGAATTCGTCGCGCTGCTCGGGCCGTCGGGCTCCGGCAAGAGCACGGTGCTCAACATGATTGCCTCGCTGATCCGCCCCACCGGCGGCGAGATCCTGATCGACGGCAAGCGCGTCGTCGCCGGCAAGGCGACGCCCGATGTCGGCTATGTCTTCCAGCGCGACACGCTGTTTCCATGGCGGACCGTCGGCGACAATATCGGCTACGGGCTGGAGCTGTCAGGCGTGCCGGCTCACGAACGGAAGGAGCGCATCGCCGAATGCGTCGCGCAAGCGGGCCTGAAGGGATTCGAGAACGCCTATCCGTCGGCGCTGTCGGGCGGCATGCGCCAGCGCGCGGCGTTGATGCGCACTTTGATCGTCGAGCCGCAGATCCTCCTGATGGACGAGCCGTTCGGTGCGCTCGACACCCACACCAAGATCGACATGCACGAGGTGCTGCTTCGGATCTGGGAGCGCGAGCAGCAAACCGTGCTGTTCGTGACCCATGATCTCGGCGAGGCGTTGACATTGGCCGACCGCATCATCCTGTTCTCGGCGCGGCCGGGCCGCATCAAGGACATGTTCGAGGTCGACTTCGCCCGCCCGCGCGATGCGGTGAAGGTGCGCGAGACCCCGCATTATGCCGAGCTGTTCCAGCACATCTGGCATTCGCTGGGCGAGGAATTCGTCAAGGGCCGCAGCGCATGAAGAGGTACGGCACGCTCGGCACGGTCGGCTGGCAGGTCCTGATCTGCGCCGTGGTGCTGTCGGTCTGGCAATGGGGCTACGACCTCCGCACCAGACTGCCCTGGCTGGTGCCCGACCTGCTCGATCCCTACTTCATCTCGAAGCCGTCGATGATCTTCGACAACTTCCTGATCCAGAGCTGTCTGATCTCGAAGCTCGGCGTCTTCAACAGCTGGTTCAACGGCGACTTCGGAAAGTGTCTGGCGCGCAACGAGAACAACCTCTGGGCCGCGACCGCCATCACCCTGAAGAATACCTTCTTCGGCTTCGTCACCGGCGTGGTCAGCGGCTTCGTCGCCGGGCTGATCCTGGGACGATCCGACCGGCTGAGCGCGATCTTTCAGCCCTTCATCACCGCGGTGAACTCGATCCCGCGGATCGCGCTGGCGCCGATCATCGTGCTGGCATTCGGGATCGGCGACATGTCGAAGATCGTGACGTCCTGGATCGTCGTCGTATTCCTGGTGTTCTTCAACACCTTCGAGGGCGCGCGCTCGATCGACGAGGGCTTCACCAATGCCGCGCGGCTGCTCGGCGCCAGCGAATGGCAGATCACGCGGACGGTGGTGATCCCCTCGACGATGGCCTGGGTGTTCGCCTCGCTGACGCCTGCGATCTCCTTCGCACTGATCGGCGTGATCGTCGGCGAGTTCATCGGCGCCGAGCGCGGCATCGGCCGCCTCATCATCGAATCGGAGGCGCGCGGCGAGGCCTCGGGCATGATGGTTGCTGTCGTGGTGCTGATGCTGGTCGGTGTGGTGCTGTCGGCGATTATCTGGCGGTTGCAGGCCTATCTGTTGCGCTGGCAGCGGCAGCGCAGCACCGAGTAGGCCGCGGGCCGTGGCGACGTCGTATTTGTCGCCACGGCCGGGCTGGATCTAGGCTGCATTTTCCGCTGGCGAAGTCTCACCGTCGAGCCAATCCTGTTCCTTTGCCAGCGCGCGCCAGGCCGCTTCCATTCGCTTGAAGCGCTTGTGGGTCGGCTCGTCGTCGGCACGCTCGGCAAGCTGCGCGCAGTTCTCCGCATTGTCGAGGAAGTGCTGTGACTGTTTCATGGAACGTCCTCCTGTTAGTTAAGGACGTGGGACATCAATTCAGGCTATTCAACGCGTGGAACATGGGGATTTCGCCACACAGATGAATGCCTGTTCAGCGAGTTCCCCGCGCGATGTTTTGCACAGGCGCGTGAGCAACTGCAGCACGGTCGGTACAGGAACGGTAGGTCGCACGCGACGTTGGCGTGAGGACGTATCTGTTGGCTGCGGCCATGGTGACCGCGATCGCATCGTCTGTGTTCGCCGATGATGTCGGTGTCCGCGTTGGCCCCGTCGCGCGGGCGTAACGGTTGGTCGGACGCCTGAGTATCGCGATCGTGATCGCACCACCGTGATCAGGGAGCGTGAGCCGCGCCGTGACCGGACCACGGTCATCAAGAAGCAGGACGAGTTCGGCAATCGCAGCACGACCGTGATCCACAACGACGACGATTGGCGCCAACTCAGACGATCTTGTGTTAGCATGAACGTCCGCCGCTGACCTCGTCACGGCGGACGTTTGCTTGGTGCCCCAGGCCACGGAGCGACGATGGCGGCTGAGACGGAGCTCAAATTCCGCGTTCCCGCGCGCAAGCTCAAGGGACTGACGAAACCGCGGATCGCCGGCAGCAAAAGCGGCGCACCATCCGTGAGCGATCTCGTCTCGACCTATTTCGACACGGCGAAGCACAAGCTCAGGCGGCACGGACTGACGCTGCGTGTGCGGCGGGATGGCGCCAACTATGTTCAGACCATCAAGTCCGGGGCGGGCCCACAGTTTGAACGGGGCGAATGGGAGACCGACGTTGCGGATGGACACCTCGACCTCGACAAGGCCGAAGGTACACCGCTCGAAAAGCTCGCGTCTGACAGGCTGCGTCACAAGCTGAAGCCGGTGTTCGCGACGTCAGTCCGGCGCATTACCGTGCCGCTGCGGACGAAACGCAGCGAGATCGAGCTGGCGATCGATCGCGGCTACACCACGGCCGGGCACCGTTCGCGCCGAATCGACGAGGTCGAACTCGAACTCAAGAGCGGCCGCCCGCTCGACCTGTTCCGGGTCGCCAGGGCGCTGGAGCAGAAGGCGGCGGCAGAGCTCGATCTACGCTCGAAAGCCGAACATGGCTATGAGCTCGCGGGTGGTGGCGAGCAAGTCGTGGTCTCCGCCGCGAGCATCGTGATCGACGCCGGGCTTACCGCCGGCGCGGCGTTCCGGGTGATCGCGCGCGCCGCGCTTCGTCACTTCTCGTCGAATGCCGACGCTGTCCGCGAGGGCGAGGCGGAAGGCATTCACCAGATGCGGGTTGGGTTGCGGCGGCTGCGCGCCGCGATCTCGCTGTTCTCGAAGATTCTCACCGTAGCCCCGACGGAAGACATCAAGACGCAACTGAAGTGGCTCAGCAACGCGCTCGCGCCGGCGCGCGAGCTTGATGTGTTCGTCAAGGAAGATATCGAGCCTGCATCGCATGACGCGCTGCTGCAGCGAGGCGGCAAAGCGATCCGGCAGGAATTCTCCGACCGCCGCGACCGTGCATTCGCCGGCGCGCGGCAGGCGGTCAATTCGCGGCGCTATCGGTCGATGCTGATCGACACGTTGCAATGGGTCGAGGCAAGGCAGACCATTGCCGCGGAGGACGAAGGCGGTCCGATCGAGGAATTCGCCGCCGCGCTGCTGCATCGCCGCATCAGGAAGCTGCGCAGGGATGGCCGGCGTCTCGACGAACTGTCGGCCCGGGAGCGGCACAAGGTGCGCATTAGGGCCAAGAAGCTCAGATACGCGATCGACTTCTTCGAAAGCCTGTTTCCGCGCAAGGGTGAGCGCAAGCAGCTCGCGCGGCTGTCCAGGCACCTGAAGCGGGTCCAGGATGCGCTCGGCTCGCTCAACGATTTTGTCGCGCACCGCAAGCTGGCGGTCGATGCGGCGCTGAAGGCCCCGCATCGGAAGGAGCGCGCCAGCGCCTTTGCCTCGGGCGTTGTGCTTGGCCGCGAGGAACAGGCGGTCAAGCCGCTGATCAAGGTCGCCGCCAAGGAAGTGCGAGGACTCGAAAAATTTTGACAAGCGTCTGGTGGCGAACTCCGGGCATCTATGCCGCTGGTGATGCCCCCGATTGCCTCTCTCGCTCGGCGGCTGCGATCTGGCTGCGACATTCCTCCGCGTAGGCACGCAGGCGCTCGACCGTCAACAAGTCCATGCCGGTGCGTGCCAGCCGCTCGGCGCGGTCGGCCTGATCTCTGAGATCATCGGTTGTCCGGGTCATGTGTGCCTCCATGCCCAGACAATTTGAATCGAATTGCGACGTTCCCCGGCGAGTCAGGACGTGGCTAACGGGTGGTTAAGGAGCCGCGGATGCTCAGGTCACCGGCGCCGGGTTGAACAGCGTCAGATCGTTGTGGATGCCCCAGCGGTCCGACCACGGCTTGGTGCGCCCGCTCGCGACGTCGAGGATCAAGCGGAACAGGTCCCAGCCGGTTTCCTCGATGGTCCTCTCGCCGGTGGCGATGCAGCCGGCGTCGAAATCGATCAGGTCCTTCCAGCGCCGCGCCAGCTCGCTGCGGGTCGCGACCTTGATGACCGGCGCGGCGGCTAGGCCATAGGGCGTGCCGCGGCCGGTGGTGAACACCTGCAAGGTCATGCCGGAGGCGAGCTGCAGCGTGCCGCAGATGAAGTCGCTGGCGGGCGTCGCCGCAAACAGCATGCCCTTCTGCCGCGCCTTCTCGCCCGGCGACAGCACGCCCGCGATCGGGCCGGAGCCGGACTTGACGATCGAGCCCAGCGACTTCTCGACGATGTTGGCAAGGCCGCCCTTCTTGTTGCCCGGCGTGGTGTTGGCGCTGCGGTCGGCGCCGCCGCGGGCGAGATAGGCGTCATACCATTCCATCTCGCGGATCAGCGCGCGGCCGACATCCTCGTTGATGGCGCGGCGGGTCAGCAGCTGGATCGCGTCGCGCACTTCGGTGACTTCCGAGAACATCACGGTCGCACCGGCGCGCACCAAAAGATCGGCGGCAAAGCCCACCGCGGGGTTCGCGGTCACGCCGGAGAACGCGTCGCTGCCGCCGCATTGCAGGCCGATCACGAGGTCAGCGGCCGGGCAGGTCTCGCGCTTGCGGGCGTTGAGCACCTTCAGCCGGGCTTCGGCCTGGGTCATGATGGCATCGACGATGGCGCCGAAGCCGTCGAAAGCCTCGTCCTGCATCCGCACGATGGCATCGCCGACGCCCTCGGGCACCAGCCGTTCCGGCGCGAGCTTCTCGCAGCCGAGGCCGACGACGAGGATCTCGCCGCCGAAATTCGGGTTGAGCGCGAGATTTTGCAGGGTGCGGATCGGCACCACGGCGTCGGGCGCCGTGATCGCGACGCCGCAGCCATAGGCGTGGGTCAGCGGCACGACGTCGTCGACATTGGGATATTTCGGCAAGAGCTCGGCGCGGATGCGCTTGACCGCATATTCCATCGTGCCCTTGACGCATTGCACGGAGGAGGAGATGCCGAGGATGTTCTTGGTGCCGACCGAGCCGTCGGGATTGCGATAGCCCTCGAAGGTGAAGCCTTCGAGCGGCGGCAGCGCCGGCGGCACGGCGGTCGCGATCTCGAGCTGATCGAGCGGCGGCGCGTCGGGCATGCGGATGCGTGCCTCGTCGACCCACTCGCCGGCCAGGATCGGCGACAGCGCCGTGCCGATCACCTCGCCATAGCGGATAATGGGTGCACCCTCGGCGATGTCTTCCAGCGCGGTCTTGTGGCCCTGCGGCACGAAGGCGCGCAGCGTCAGGCCCGAAGCGAAGCGCGAGCCGGCGGGCAGGCCGAAATCATTCACGACGATCGCGACGTTGTCGCGCTCGTTGAGCTTGATATAGCGGGGCTGCTCCTGCGCGCCGATCGACTGGTCCATGAGGCTTCTCCTGACTTTGCGTTACCTCTCCCGCTTGCGGGGGGCGGCACGCGACGAGCGACGCGAAGCGTCGTCCGGAGCGTGACGGGTGGGGGCTCTCTCCACCGAATGACTCGTGGAGAGAGCCCACCCCGACCCTCCCCCGCAAGCGGGAGAGGGGGCGCAGCGCTTGCGCGGCTGCAACTCGTTTCAACGCTCTCAACCCGGGAAGGTGTAAGCCGTCTTCACCGTGGTGTAGAACTCGCGGGCATAGGCGCCCTGTTCGCGTGCGCCGTAGCTCGAGCCTTTGCGGCCGCCGAACGGGACGTGGTAGTCGACGCCGGCGGTCGGCAGGTTGACCATCACCATGCCGGCCTCGCTGTTGCGCTTGTAGTGCGAGGCGTATTTCAGACTGGTGGTGCAGATGCCCGAGGCGAGGCCGAACTCGGTGTCGTTGGAGATCGCCAGCGCCTCTTCATAATCCTTGGCGCGGATCACGCAGGCGACCGGGCCAAAGATCTCCTCGCGCGCGATGCGCATCTGGTTGGTCGTCTCGGTGAACAGCGCCGGCTGCAGATAGAAGCCCGGCGTCTCGCGGTTGAGCAACTCGCCGCCCCAGTGCAGGCGGGCGCCTTCGTCCTGGCCGATCTTGATGTAGCGCAGGTCCTGGTCGAGCTGGCTCTGGTCGACGACCGGGCCGACATGCACCCCGCTCTTCAGCGCGTCATCCACCGAAAGCCCCTTCATGCGCTCGGTCATCGCGGCGACGAAGCGGTCGTGAATTCCCGCGGTGACGATCAGGCGCGAGGACGCCGTGCAGCGCTGGCCGGTCGAGAAATAGGCGCCGTTGACCGCGACCTCGACCGCGACCTTCACGTCGGCGTCGTCGAGCACGACTAGCGGGTTCTTGCCGCCCATCTCGAGCTGGAACTTCTTCATGGGGTCGGAGAGCACGCAGGCCTGCGCGATCTTGCGGCCGGTCTGAACCGAGCCGGTGAAGGAGATCGCGGCGACGTCGGGATGATCGAGCAGGGTCTGGCCGACCACCGACCCCGAGCCGACCACGAGGTTGAACACGCCGGAGGGAATGCCGGAACGCGCGATGATCTCGGACAGCGCGTGCGCCGAGCCCGGCA
Organism: Bradyrhizobium sp. BR2003; assembly: GCF_009720285.1. Lineage (NCBI taxonomy): Bacteria > Pseudomonadati > Pseudomonadota > Alphaproteobacteria > Hyphomicrobiales > Nitrobacteraceae > Bradyrhizobium > Bradyrhizobium sp. BR2003. The sequence continues at coordinate 265,609 of NZ_SMYJ01000025.1, read as the reverse complement.
CCAGCTCGGCCGGCTTGAACACGACGGCGTTGCCGTAGCAGAGCGCCGGCGCGATCTTCCAGGCCGGGATCGCAATCGGGAAGTTCCACGGCGTGATCATACCGACGACGCCGACCGGCTCGCGAGTGATCTCGACGTCGAGGCCGGGGCGCACCGATGCGCCTTTCTCGCCCATCAGCCGCAGCGCTTCGCCGGCGAAGAACGCAAAGATCTGCCCGGCGCGCGCCACCTCGCCGATACCCTCGGGGAGCGTCTTGCCCTCCTCGCGGGCGAGCAGGCGGCCAAGCTCTTCCTTGCGGGCGAGGATTTCGACGGAAATCTTGGTCAGCGCGTCGAAGCGCTCCTGCGGCGTCGAGCGCGCCCAGGCCGGGAATGCGGTCTTCGCCGCGGCGATCGCCTTTTCGGTCTGCGCCTTGTCGGCTTTGGCGTATTCGCCGACCACATCCTTGGTGTTGGAGGGGTTGATGTCCCGCGTGATGCCTGTTCCGTCGACCCATTCGCCGGCGATGAAGTTCTTCTGGTGAGCGGTCATGTTTCCAACCTTTCTTTTTTAGCGCACGAGGCAGGGACGCTTGTCGTCGAAGGTCCACCCCTGGATCAGGAACTGCATGGCCAGCGCGTCGTCGCGGGCGCCGAGACCATGCTGCTTGTATAGCGCGTTCGCGGCCTCGATGGCACCGCGATCGAGCTCGATGCCTAGGCCCGGCCGATCCGGGATCGCGATCTTGCCGCCCTTGATCTGCAGCGGCTGGCGCGTCAACGCCTGGCCGTCCTGCCAGATCCAGTGGGTGTCGATCGCGGTCACCTTGCCGGGCGCGGCGGCGCCGACATGGGTGAACATCGCCAGCGAAATATCGAAATGGTTGTTGGAGTGCGAACCCCAGGTCAGGCCGTTGTCGCGGCAGGTCTGCGCCACCCGCACCGAGCCCTGCATGGTCCAGAAATGCGGATCGGCGAGCGGAATGTCGACCGCGCCAAGCCGCAATGCGTGCGAGAGCTGGCGCCAGTCGGTCGCGATCATGTTGGTCGCGGTCGGCATCCCGGTGGCGCGGCGGAACTCGGCCATGATTTCACGGCCGGAGAAGCCGGCCTCGGCGCCGCAGGGGTCCTCGGCATAGGCGAGCACGCCATGCATGTTGCTGCATAGCCGGATCGCCTCGTCGAGCGACCAGGCGCCGTTCGGGTCGAGCGTCACGCGCGCCTTCGGAAAGCGTTTAGCGATTGCGGTGACGGCCTCGATCTCCTCTTCGCCCCTGAGCACGCCGCCCTTGAGCTTGAAATCGGCAAAGCCGTAATGCGCCTGCGTCGCTTCGGCGAGACGCACGATCGCCTCCGGCGTCATCGCCACCTGGTGGCGCAGATCGAACCAGTCGGGCTTGCCGGTCTCGCCCTCGACGTAAGGAAGGCTGGTCTTCCGGCGATCGCCGACAAAGAAGAGATAGCCGAGCGTCTCGACGCTGGTGCGTTGCTGGCCTTCGCCGAGCAGCGCTGCGACCGGGAGATTGAGATGCTGGCCGAGCAGATCGAGCAGCGCGGATTCGACCGCGGTGACCGCATGGATGGTGACGCGGAGGTCGAAGGTCTGCTTGCCACGGCCGCCGGCGTCGCGATCGGCGAAGGCCTGGCGCATCGAGGCCAGGATGTTGTTGCAGGCGCCGATGGTCTGGCCGACGACGAGGTCGTGGGCGTCCTCGAGCGTCTTCTTGATCTTCTCGCCGCCCGGCACCTCGCCGACGCCGGTGTGGCCGGAGTTGTCGGTGAGGATAACGAGGTTGCGGGTGAAGAACGGCGCATGCGCGCCGCTCAGATTGAGCAGCATGCCGTCGCGGCCGGCGACCGGGATCACCTCCATCGCCGTGACAACAGGTGCGCCGGCAAAGCCGGTGCGGATCGTGTCCTGGATCATCTGCTCCTCCCTTCGTCCTTCGCTGTCGTCTTGGCGGTTCCGCCTATTCTGCCGCTTGCCGCACCGCGGCCTGCGGCAGCTTGGCCACCAATGCCGCGAGCTCGGCGATCTCCTGCGCGGTGAGATCAGTTAGCGGCGGCCGCACCGGGCCGGAGTAGCGGCCGATCACCTTCATGCCGGCCTTGATGATCGACACCGCATAACCCTTCTTGCGGTTGCGTATCGCGATCAGCGGCAGGATGAAATCCTTCAACCCTGCATGGATGGTCTGATGATCGCGCCGGCGCACGGCGGCGTAGAATTTGGTGGCGAATTCCGGCACGAAGTTGAACACCGCCGACGAATAGGTGGTCACGCCCATGTCGAGATAGGGCAGGGCAAAGGTCTCCGCGGTCGGCAGGCCGCCGATATAGGTCAGGCGATCGCCGAGCCGGGTATAGACGCGAGTCATCAGCTCGATGTCGCCGATGCCGTCCTTGTAGCCGACGAGGTTCGGGCAGCGCTCGCAGAGGCGCGCCAGCGTATCGGGCTGCAGGATCGCATTGTCGCGGTTGTAGACGATGACGCCGATCTTGACCGACGCGCACACCGCCTCGACATGCGCGGCGAGGCCGTCCTGCTCGGCCTGCGTGAGATAGGGCGGCAGCAAGAGCAGACCGTCGGCGCCGGCCTTCTCTGCGCCAACCGCGATCTCGCGCGCGATCGCGGTGCCGTAGCCGGTGCCGGCCAGCACGGGAACGCGGCCCTTGGTCTCGTCGACCGCGATCTTCACGACGTGGGGAACTTCGCTCGGCGTCAGCGAGAAGAACTCGCCGGTACCGCCGGCTGCGAACAGGCCGGCAACGTCATAGCCGCACAGCCAGTCCATGTTGGCGCGATAGGTCGTCTCGTCGAACGAATAGTCCGCGTTGAACGGGGTCACGGGGAAGGACAGGAGGCCGCCACCGATTCTGGCGGCCATCTCCTGAGGGGTCATCTTGCTCATGGCGCCACTCCTTGAATGTTTCTGGGAACGGGATGCGCGAGCAGCGCGCGTCCATGACGGAGTCTCTAGGAGATGGTTCGATGCGCGTCCAAGCCAAACGCGGTATCGAGCGATGCTAACTCTGCATCAATCGCCGCGCAGATGCGGCGCTGCAATTTCGGTTGCGATCTCGATCAGTGACGGCAGCAACTGGTTCTCGTGATCGCGCCGCCACACCATGAACAGCTCGACCGGCACGGGTGATCGGAGCTTCAGCGGCTTCAGCTTGACCTCCGCGATCTTCAGGCTGGCGGCTGCTTCCGGCACGATCGCAACGCCGAGCCCGGCGCGCACCATGGCGAGGATCGAATGGATCTGGCTGAGATGCTGCACATAGCGCGGCAGCACGTCGGCGCGCGTGAACATCGACACCAGCAAATCGTGGAAGTAGCGCGCCTCATAGGGCGAATACATCACGAAAGGCTGGTCGTCGAAATCCTTGATGCTGACGGTCTCGGCCGCGGCGAGCGGATGCTTCTTCGGGATCGCGGCGAGCAACGGCTCGGCCACGACGCGCCGGCTGGCGAATTCCGGCCGCGCGATCGGCGGGCGCAGCAGGCCGGCATCGATCTGCCCGGTGGTGAGCGCCTCGAACTGATCGCCGGAGACCATTTCCTTCAGGGAAAAATCGACCTCGGGCAGGCGCGAGCGGCAGGCCGCGATCAGGTCGGGCAGGAAGCCATAGGCGGCCGCGGCGGTGAAGCCGATCTTGAGCGAGCCGGTCTTGCCGAGCGCGATGCGGCGGGCAACCTGCGAAGCGGATTCCGCGAGCTTGAGGATGCGCCGCGCCTCGGGCAGGAAGCTGCGTCCGGCCGGCGTCAGCCGCACCGAGCGGCTGGTGCGTTCCAACAGCGGCGCGTCGATGATGTGCTCGAGCACCTGGATCTGCCGGCTCAGCGGCGGTTGCGTCATGTTGAGCCGCGCCGCGGCGCGGCCGAAATGCAATTCCTCGGCCACCGTGACAAAGCAGCGGAGCTGGCTCAGGTCGAACATCGATGCAAGCCCGGAATGGATCGCGCGGGGATTTGTACGTTCTAGCATCGATGCCTCCCACTGGCCAAGAAGACAAAAAGCAGACAAACAATCGGACAAAGACGGCGGCCGAAGCCGCCGTTTGGTTTTCTACTCCCTCTCCCCGTTCTTACGGGGAGAGGGTTGGGGGGAGGGGCTCTCTCTGCGTAACGGCCGCGTCAATTTGCAGGCCTGATCCGAACGAGTCGGAAGGACTGTCTTTGCGGAGATGTGTTGCTTCGCCCCTCACCCGAAATTCGCTGTGCGAATTTCGACCTCTCCCCGCGGAAGGGGGGGAGGTGAAGCGCGTTCAGGCCTGGCTCAGGCCGCCTTCAGCTGCACCCGCTTGATCTCGCCGACGATGAACAGATAGGCGATCGCCGCGACCAGCGCGTTGGCACCGACGAACACCAGCGCGCCGTTGAACGAGCCGGTGGCGGCGAGGATGTAGCCGATGATGATCGGCGTGGTGATCGAGGACAGGTTGCCGAAGGTGTTGAACAGACCGCCGGAGACCCCGCCGGCTTCCTTCGGCGAGGTGTCGGAGACAACCGCCCAGCCGAGCGCGCCGATGCCCTTGCCGAAGAAGGCGAGCGCCATGAAGCCGACCACCAGTGCCTGGCCGTCGACATAGTTGCAGGCGATGATCGACATCGACAACAGCATGCCGCCGACGATCGGGATCTTGCGCGCCATGGTCAGCGAGCCGGTGCGGCGCAGGATGTAGTCCGAGATCACGCCGCCGAGCACACCGCCGATGAAGCCGCACAGCGCCGGCAAGGTCGCGACGAAGCCGGCCTGCAGGATCGAGAGCCCGCGCTCCTTCACCAGATAGACCGGGAACCAGGTCAGGAAGAAGTAGGTCAGCGTGTTGATGCAGTACTGGCCGATATAGACGCCGAGCATCATCCGGTTGGCGAGCAGCTGGCGGATGTGGTCCCAGCGCGGGCCGCTGTCATGGGCCTTGCCGTCCTTCGTCGCGTCCATGTCGACCAGCGCGCCACCCTGCTTGATGTAGTCGAACTCGGTCTCGTTGATCGCGGGGTGCTCCTTCGGCTCGTAGATGGTCTTGATCCAGGCAATGCCCATGACGATGCCGAGCGCACCCATCACGTAGAACACATGGCGCCAGCCATACTCATGGGCGATCCAGCCCATCAGCGGCGCGAAGATCACGGTGGCGAAATACTGCCCCGAATTGAAGAAGGCCGAGGCGGTGCCGCGCTCATTGCCGGGGAACCAGGAGGCGACGATGCGGGCATTGGCCGGAAATGACGGTGCCTCGGCGATACCGACCAGAAAGCGCAGGGCGAACAGCAGGACCACGGCCGCGCCGGCGGAGAGGAACCCGACCAGGCCTTGCATCGCGGTGAATATCGACCAGACGATGATGCTGATCGCATACACCCATTTGGAGCCGAAGCGGTCGAGCAGCCAGCCGCACGGCACCTGCGCGACCACATAGGACCAGCCGAACGCCGAGAACACGTAGCCCATCGCGACGGGATCGAGATGCAGTTCCTTGGAAAGGGCGGGGCCGGCGATCGAGAGCGTGGCGCGATCGGCATAGTTCACGGTGGTGACGAGAAACAGCATCGTCACGATCAAGAGCCGGACGCGGGATCGCCGCGTGTCTGCGGCGGACACAATTGCGCTCATTAGCGCCTCCTCGAAAATTTCCTCGGGGTCTGTCCTAGAGAGATGACGACAATGGGTCCAAGCCGAAACGGGTATTGATCCATACCGATTTTGAATGGATCGGCCTTGGTGTCATTCCACCTTCGCCGCTATTGCCAGGGCTTCGTATTTACTGTACTATTAGTACAGTAATTTTGGGCGCAGCGCTGCGCCCGGCTGCTTGAGGTCGAATGCCGATGACCACGCCGCGCGACTATGAGGTGTTCGAGGCCGGTGATGTGACGCTGCAGGGCGGTGCCGTGTTTCCGCAACTGAGGCTCGCTTACAAGACCTACGGCACGCCGAGCGCGGCGCGGGACAACGTCATCCTGTATCCGACGTCGTTTGCCGCACAGCACACCGACATCGAATGGCTGGTGCAGCCGGGCGGGGCGCTCGATCCCAAGCGCTACTTCATCGTCATCGCGAATCTGTTCGGCAATGGCCTGTCCTCCTCGCCGTCGAATTCGGCCGAGGTGCTCGGCGGCGCGCCGTTTCCCGCCTTCACCTACCATGACGCGGTCGCGATCCAGCGGCGGCTGCTGGTCGAGCGGTTCGGCGTGACCAGGCTCGCGCTGGTCTATGGCTGGTCGATGGGCGGCATGCAGGCCTATCATTGGGCCGCGCGATATCCCGACATGGTCGAGCGCGCAGCCGTGGTTTGCGGCAGCGCGCGGTGCTCGCCGTATAATCATGTGTTCCTCGAAGGAGTGAAGGCCGCGCTGACCGCCGACCCGGCCTACCGGGACGGCCGCTTCGCCACCAAGCCCGCGGCGGGCCTTCGTGCGATGGGGCGCGTCTACGCCGGCTGGGCGATGTCGCATGAGTTCTATCGCGAGGAAGTCTGGCGCGAGGCCGGATTTGAATCGCTCGAGCAGTACCTCGCGGGATCCTGGGACGGTGCCTTCGCGCGGCGCGATGCGAATGATCTGCTGGCGCAGATCGCGATCTGGCAGGCCGGCGATATCAGCCGTTGCGATCAATTCGGCGGCGACTTCGACCGGGCGCTGGCCGCGATCAAGGCGCATATCCTGCTGATGCCGGGGCGTACTGATCGCTATTTCGACCCGCGCGACAACAAGGATGAACTCGGCCGCCTGGTCAACGCGCGCTCGGCCGCGCTGCACGCGATCCCGTCGATCCACGGGCACCGGGCCGGCAATCCCGCCAACAACGCCGACGACCGCGCCTTCATCAACGCCGAAATCTCGGCGTTGCTGCAACATTGACAGGTGAGACGACCATGAGCACCGCAGAGACCAGTGACGCCGGACCCCGCCTGAAGCCGCTCAGCCCGCTGACCTTGCGCGATTTGTCGATCAAGTCGAATCTTGCCGGCACGGTGCGTGCGGCAAGCCACTACGGGATGATCGTCATCGTCGGCGCGCTGATCTTCCTGGTCTCGTCGCGCCACGGCCTGCCATGGGCGCTGCCGCTGATGGCCGTGCAGGGCTACTTCGTCGCGTTCCTGTTCATGGTGGTGCATGAGACCGCGCACAAGACGGCGTTCCGCAGTCCGGCGCTCAATCTTGTCGTCGGCAATCTGTCCGCCTTCATGATCGGACTGCCCTACCAGTATTACTGCCTGTTTCACTGGGATCATCACCGCTACACGCAGGATCCCGAGAAAGACCCGGAGCTGATCGTCGGCCCCAAGCCCGCGTCGGACACCCAGCTCGCGGTCGCCTATTCGGGACTGCTGCAGGTGTTGGTTCGCATCCGCCTGATGCTTTGGCATGCACTCACCGGACAGGTGACCGTGCCGTGGATCCCGGAACACAAGCGCGCCGCGATTGTGCTGGAGGCGAGGCTCTATCTCGCCGGCTACCTGCTGTTGCTCGCGGCATCTTTCGCGCTTCACAGTGCGATCCTGCTCTGGGTGTGGATCGTGCCGCTCCTGGCCGGTCAGCTTATCCTGCGCCCCTATCTCTATGCCGAGCACACCGGTTGCGAGCGGACGCGGAGCGCGTTCGAGAACACGCGCACCACGATGACCGGCAGGATCATGAAATGGTTCGCATGGAACATGCCTTACCATGTCGAGCACCACGCCTATCCCACGGTGCCGTTCCATGCACTGCCGAAGCTGAACGCGATCGTCGATGGCCACATCGTGTATCGCGGCAGCAGTTACCGGGCCGTCACGCGCGAGACCTGGGCCTGGTTCCGCCGTCAGCGCGAGCGCTCTGCTTGATAGTCAAGCGTCCGCGCGTGGCCGCAGCACCAGATTGACGAGATTGCGGGCGTAGGGCTGCGTCAACGGCTTGATGCCGAAGACGTAGCGGTAGAACAGGCTGCCATAGATCGCGTCATAGATGTCGGCGGGGACGCCCGGCGCGCCGATGCTGCCGTCCTTCTGGCCGGCGGCGATGATCTCCAGCATCTTGCTGCGGCGCAGGCCGAGGTAACGCTCGTAGAACAGCTCCGCGGTGCCGGTCTTCGAGATGCATTCCGAGATCACGGCGAGCTGCACCCGACCGAACTCGCCCTGCAACGCCTCGACATAGGTTGCGACGTGGCGGCGGACGCGGGCCACCGGACTGCCGGTTTCGGGCAGCGGCACGGCCCGCGAGGCCTGGTCGAGGAAGGCATCGATCAGCAACGCTTCGCGCGACGGCCACCATTTGTAGATCGTCATCTTCGAGACGTTGGAATGCCTGGCGATCGCGTCGATGGTGGTCGCGGCGAGGCCGGTCGTCGCCATCAGCTGATAGGCGCCTTCCAGGATCGCGGCCGTGGTCGCGGCGGAGCGCGGCCGCCCGCGCCGCCCGGTTGCCGCTTCCTCCGTCTCCGTCTTGCCGCTGGCCATGGCCGGACTTCGCGTCCTGCGTCTTTCAATCATTGCGCTGCATGCGGGCATAGCATGAAATCGCGCTCGGTTTCAGATCGTCGCCGTCGCTGATAGTGTACAACGCGCAAGCCAAAGCTTGCGTGCGGCACATTGCCCTCGCTCTGTCCAGCTCAGCCGCCGATCAAACAGGAGTGTCCCCGTGAAGGCCGTCTACAGTGATCTGCACCGCAGCCATGATCCACAATTCTTCCTGGTCCGCGGTGTGGTCCAGCGTACCACCGAACAGCCCGAACGCGCCGACCGCCTGCTGGCGGGCCTGAAGGCCGGCAATCACACGCTGATCGAGCCGACCAGATTCGGGCAGGGGCCGCGGGCGCGCGTGCACAGTCCGGAATATCTGAGCTTTCTCGCGGGCGCCTGGGACGAATGGTCGGCGCTCGGCAATGCCGGACCCGAGATGATCGCGAACATTCACCCGGTGCGCACTGCCGGCACGTACCCAGTTCATATCGTCGGCAAGCTCGGCTGGCATACGATGGACACCGCGGCCCCGATCGGTCCCGGCACCTGGGCCGGCGCCTGCGCCGCGAGCGACGTCGCGGCCACCGCCGCGCAGATGGTGCTGGACGGCGAGGACGCCGTCTACGCGCTGTGCCGTCCGCCCGGCCATCACGCCTATCGCGACCTCGCCGGCGGCTTCTGCTTCCTCAACAACAGCGCGATTGCGGCCGAACATCTGCGCCAGAAGCATGAGCGCGTCGCGATCCTCGACGTCGACGTGCATCACGGCAATGGCACGCAAGGCATCTTCTATGAGCGGCCGGATGTCTTCACCGTCTCGATCCACGCCGATCCGTCGTTCTTCTACCCCTTCGTCTGGGGCTATGCGCATGAGCGCGGCGCCGGAGGCGGCCTCGGCACCAATCTCAACATTCCCCTCGCCAAGGGCACCGGTGACGACGACTACATGAAGGCGCTCGCAGCGGCGGAGAAGGCGATCCGCTCCTTCGCCCCGACCGCGCTCGTGGTCGCGCTCGGTCTCGACGCCTCCGAGAAGGACCCGCTTGCCGGTCTCGCCGTCACCACCGACGGCTTCCGCCGCATCGGCGAGGGGCTGGCCCGCTTCGGGCTGCCGACGGTGCTGGTGCAGGAGGGCGGCTATCTCTCCGACATCCTCGGCGCCAATCTGACGGCAGTGCTCGGCGGGTTTGAGGCCGCACGCTAGCGCAATTTCGGGCGAAGCGGTGACCGGTCCGCCTGAAGAACGCCCGTCAAAACGGGAATCTGGCGCATCGACCTTGATTGATAAAAGCCGATGCCTCGGCCGCGAGGCCGCAACAGAGCGTCGTGGACTTGCGTGTCCGCAACCAAAATCACATCATGCCGTTGGTATTCGGCGCTGGCTTATGATTCTGCCTGGCGGCTTCAGCCGGCCAGGTGGACCGCAACGCGAGGACGGCCATGAGTGACCTGCTTCGCATCGCCATCGTCGGTTATGGCGAGATCGCGTGCCGGCAGCACGTGCCTGCGATCGCGAAGGCGTCAAGCGTGGCTCTCGTTGCGGTGGCTGATCCCGTCAAGACCCCGCCCGGCTTGCCGCATTTCCGCGATTTGCAGGAGCTGTTGTGCGACGGGCCGGAGATCGACGCGGTCGCGCTGTGTACGCCAGCGCAGATGCGCCACGCGCAGGCCTCCGCCGCGCTCGCGTCGGGCAAGCACGTGCTGCTGGAGAAGCCGCCGGGCACGACGGTAAGCGAACTCACGCCGCTGATCGCGACCGCGCAGGAGGCGGGCCGGACATTGTTTGCCACATGGCATTCGCGCTATGCGGCCGCGGTCGGCCCTGCGCGGCAATTGCTCGCGAGTCGCACCATCAACAAGGTGACCATCATCTGGAAGGAAGACGTGCGCGTCTGGCACCCGGGCCAGGCCTGGATCTTCGAGGCGGGTGGCTTCGGCGTGTTCGATCCCGGCATCAACGCGCTGTCGATCCTGACCGAGATCCTGCCGCGTGCGGTCTTCATCAGAAGCGCGACGTTGGACTTTCCCTCCAATCGCGAGGCGCCGATTGCGGCAGAGATCGAACTCTCCGACGCGAGCGGCTTGCCAATCCATGCCGAATTCGATTTCCGCCAGACCGGATCGCCGAGCTGGGACATCCTGTGCGAGACTGATGCCGGACCTGTGACGCTGTCGAAAGGTGGAAGGCAGCTGCGCGATGGCAACAGGCTGGTGGTCGATGCGCCGGATGACGAATATCCCGCGCTGTACCGCCGTTTCGTCGCGCTGGCCTCGGAAGGAAAATCCGATGTCGATCTCGCACCCTTGCGGCTTGTCGCCGATAGCTTCATGCTGGGGCGACGGCGCCTCGTCGAGGCGTTCGAGGACTGACAATGACATCAGCCAGCATCGGTCGCGCCCCCTTCGGCACGTTGCACGACGGCACCGTGGTCGAGCGCGTGATCTTGCGCGGCGAACACGGTTTTGAGGCCGCCATCCTTCCCTTCGGCGCCACACTGCAGGCGCTGCTTGCGCCGGATCGTGAGGGGGATTGCGACGACATCGTGCTTGGCCACGATGAGCTCGAGGGCTATCTCGCACAGCGCAAGTTCTTCGGTGCGACGGTCGGCCGTTACGCCAACCGGATCGCCGGCGCGCGCTTCGTGCTCGATGGCGAGACCGTGCAGCTCGACGCCAACAACGGTCCAAACGCGCTGCACGGCGGCCTGCAGGGCTTTGATCGCAAGCTGTGGCGGATCGTCGAACTATCGGACGATCCGGGGCCGGTGCTGGTGCTGGCGCGCGAGAGCCCGCATGGCGAGGAGGGCTATCCCGGCAACCTTCAGACGCGGGTGACCTACAGCGTGCGCAACCCGATGGAGCTCTCGGTCACCTACGAGGCGACGACCGACCGGCCGACCTGCCTCAACCTCACCAATCACAGCTTCTTCAATCTCGAGGGTGCGCGCTCGGGCATGCAGATCCTCGATCATCGCCTGACGATCGTCTCCGACCATTTCCTCGCGGTGGACGCCACGGCGATCCCGCTCCACGAGCCGCCGCGGCAGGTCGACGGTACGCCGTTCGACTTCCGCGAGCCCACGGCCATTGGTGCGCGGATCAGGATGAATGACGAGCAGCTGCGGCTCGGGCGCGGCTATGACCACAATTTCTGCCTGGCCTCGGGGATGGACCTTCGCCTTGCTGCGCGCCTTGAGGCGCCGCACAGCGGCCGCGTGATGGAGTTGTTCACCGATCAGCCGGGATTGCAGTTCTATTCCGGCAATTTCCTCGACGGCTCGACCGCCGGCAAGGGCGGTCGTCTGTACCGGCAATCCGACGCGCTCTGTCTGGAGCCGCATGCCTGGCCTGATACGCCGAACCGGCCCGACTTCCCGTCGGCGCGGCTCGATCCGGGGCAGCTCTATCGGCGCAGCATCGTCTACCGCTTCTCAACCGCGTGAGTGACGCCATGACCGACCGTGCCGCCGGGCCGCTGATGGAAGAGGTGCCGACATCGGTGCTGTCGGCGGAGCGTTGCCATCTCGGCGAAGGCCCGACCTATGATGCGGCGACCGACACCGCCTGGTGGTTCGACATCCGCGAGCGCCGCCTGTTCGAGCATCGATTTACATGTGGCAGCACTATGATCCATGAGTTGCCGAAAATGGCGAGCGCGCTGGCGCGGATCGACGGCGAGCGGCAGCTGATCCTCACCGAGGATGGACTTTATGTACGGTACATTGCCGACGGCCGCCTGGAGCTGTTCGCCGCGCTGGAGGCCGACAATCCGCTGACGCGCTCCAACGACGCGCGTGTGCATCCGTCGGGCACGTTCTGGCTCGGCACCATGGGGCGCTATGCCGAGCAGGGCGCCGGTGCGATCTATGCGCTGCACCGCAGCCGCATCGTGCGGCTGTATCGCGGGATCACCATCCCCAATGCGATCTGCTTTTCGCCCGCGGGCGACATCGGCTATTTCGCCGATACCGCGACCAACGTGCTGCATCGCGTGCCGCTCGATCCATCAACAGGACTGCCGGTCGGCGAGGCCGCCGAATTGATCAGGCATCGAGGCCGTGGCGGGCTCGACGGCGCGATCATCGATGCCGACGGGATGATCTGGAACGCGCGCTGGGGCGGCGGTTGCGTCGACGTTTACGATCCCGCCGGCCGGCATCTGCGTTCGCTGCGCGTACCGGCGAGGCAATCGAGCTGCCCGGCATTCGTCGGCCGCGACTTCTCGCGCGTGCTGGTCACCTCGGCCTGGCAGGACATGGATGAGGCGCAGCGTGCGGCCGATCCCGAGCATGGCCGGACGTTCCTGCTCGAGGCCGCCGCGCGCGGTCGTGCCGAGCCTGACGTCAAACTATCCTGACGGATGCGCGCCGCGCGGCGTTGTTGACGCGACCGGATTATTTGGACGATAGTACAAATATGGTCCGCAAACCTGCCAGGTCTGGCGTGAAGGCCGCCGCCGGCACCCGCAAGCCGAACATGCGCGAGGCGATCCTCGCCGCGGCGGAGGAATTGTTCTCGACCTACGGCTTCAACGCCGTCTCGGTGCGCGATATCGCGCAGGCCGCCGGCGCCAATCCAGGCAGCGTGACCTATCATTTCAGGACCAAGGACGGCCTGTTGCTGGAAATCTATCGGCGCCATTGCGGCCCGATGAACCGCCGGCGCTCCGAGCTTTTGGCGGCGGCGCGGCGGGTGCGCGATCTGCAGGACCGGCTCGAGGCGATCGTGCGCGCCTATGTGCTGCCGGCCTTTACGTCCGGCAGCGATCTTGCCGGCGGCGGAACGCGGTTCACGCGGTTGCGTGCGATCATGTCGGCCGAGGGCAATGAGGTCGTGCGCAAGATCATCGCGCAGACCTTCGACGACACCAGCCATGCCTTCATCGACGCGATCCATGAAAGCCTGCCGCATATTCCGCGTACCGATCTGGTCTGGCGCAGCCACTTCCTGCTCGGCGCGCTCTACTACACGCTGGTGACGCCGGAGCGCGTCTCGCGGCTGTCGCGCGGCAGCGCCGACGGCACCGATGCTGGCCACGCCATAGAGGAACTGGTGCGTGCCACCGTCGCCGCGTTGCAGGCCGCGCCGCTCGACGCAGGGGCGCCCGCGCCGCGCATGGCGCCGGGCGCAAATCCAGGGCGAGTGGTGACCTGAGCGTCCGGAGCCTGTCGCGATGGCGAAACTTCGGCTACGCGCCGTGCTCGGCAATCATCCGCACATCCGGGCGGTGAAGAACGGTGAGCTTCGCTCCGACCTGTTCGATCTCGACTTCACCGAATTCACGCCGACCAACGCCGCGTTCAAGCCGATGGTGCGCGAGCAGGCATTCGACGTCTGCGAGATGGCGATTGTGACCTATCTGATGGCAAGGGCGCACGGCAAACCGCTGGTGCTGCTGCCGGCGACGATGGTCGGCCGCTTCCAGCACGGCCACGCGCTGTGTCGCGCCGACCGCGGCACGCTCGTGCCCGCCGAACTCGAAGGCAAGCGGGTCGGCATCCGCTCGTTCACGACCACGACCGGGGCATGGATGCGCGCGTCGCGGCAAACCGCAAGCCGCTCGAACTGATGATCGACTATTGCGTGCAGCAGGCGTTGGTCCCCCGGCGCGTCACGGTCGACGAACTGTTCGACGACACAACACGGGACCTGAACTGATGACAATCTCGGGGCTGGAGGCCATGGTGATCGAGAGGTGGCCGAGACCGTGCGCGAGGCCGGGCTGACGCCTTGGTCTGCCTCCGGCACTGCCGAGCGGCAGGGCTGGATCGCCGACCTTGCCGATGAGGGCGTGTTCGAACCCAGAGGAACGCCGGACTTCGCCCGCAGCGCCGACGACTGGCGTACCGAGGCCGACCGGATTCTCGCGCGCATGAAGTCCTGAGGTCTCGTCCGGAGAATCCGCCGCGTTCCCTGCCGACGCGCAATGCGCTATTGCTCGGTGAACAGGTTGTTCTGGAGGCACTCCCATGAAGAATTCCGGCAAGGTCGTCGCCATCACCGGCGCGGCACGCGGCATCGGCAAGGCCTGCGCGGCGCGCTTCCTGTCCGACGGCGCCAGGGTCGTCATCTCGGATGTCGACGCTGCAGGGCTCGTCCACACCGCCCAGGAACTCGGACATATCGATCAGCTGCGGGCGGTCGAGGCCGACGTCAGCAAGCGCGCCGATGTCGATCGCATTGTCGCGACCGCGGTGAAGGAGTTCGGCCGGCTCGACGTCATGGTCAACAATGCCGGCGTCGCGCGCAACCGCGACTTCCTCGATATCAGCGAAGCCGAATTCGACGACGTCATGGGGATCAATCTCAAGGGCGCCTTCTTCGGCGTCCAGGCCGCCGCGCGCCAGATGATCGCGCAGGGCGGTGGCGGCGTCGTCGTCAACATGTCCTCGGTCAACGCGCTGCTCGCGATCCCCTCGCTCGCGACCTATGCGATGTCCAAGGGCGCGATGAAGCAGCTTACCTCGGTCGCCGCCGTGGCGCTGGCGCCGCACGGCATTCGCGTCGTGGCGGTCGGACCCGGCACGATCCTGACCGAGATGGTGGCGACGGCGATCTTCTCGTCCGAGGATGCGCGGCGCAGCGTGCTGTCGCGCACGCCGGCCGGCCGCTGCGGCGAGCCGAGCGAGGTCGCCTCCGTTGTGGCATTCCTGGCCAGCGACGATGCCTCCTATATCACCGGCCAGACCATCTATCCCGACGGCGGTCGGTTGATCCTGAACTACACGGTGCCCGTCAGCGAGAAAAAGTAGCGGGCAGGTCAATCGCGAGCGCACTGCCAAAATATCGAAAACAACCCCATGCAAAGTAGCCGGCGGCGGCGGGGGTTCGACCGGGCAACTTGACGCGTCGGGCAAATCGGCGGGTAATATTCCGTTATACGGAAATAACTCAGTGACCACCCGGTGTCATCACTCGCGCATGCGCATGCGGGTGATCCGGTATTCCAGAGGTGATCATGCTTGAGCCGATGGGCCGCGGCGTACTGGATCGTCCCGGATCGAATCGGGCGATGACAGGTGCGGATGAGGACGCCGCTACCGGCCCTTGAACTGCGGCTTGCGCTTCTCCATGAAGGCGCTGCGGCCTTCGCGGAAGTCCGCGCTGTCCATGCATTCGATGCCGATCTGCCTGATCGCGGCCATGTCGCGATCGGCGGGATCCTTCAGCACCTGCGCTATGGTGATCTTGGCGGCCTTGATCGCCAGCGGCGCGTTGCCCGAAATGGTGCGCGCGATCTCCATGGTCGCGTCCCAGAGCTCGGCGTCCGGCAGCACGCGATCGACGAGGCCGATCCGCAGCGCCTCGGCGGAGTCGATCCGCATGCCGGTATACATGATCAGCCGCGCCCAGGACGGGCCGACCAGCGACACCAGGTGGCGCAGCCCGTCATAGCCATAGGCGATGCCGAGCTTGGCGGCGGGAATGCCGAACTGGCCGCTGGCGCCTGAGATGCGGATATCGGTCAGCATCGCGACCTGCATGCCGCCGCCGAGGCAGAAGCCGCGGATGCAGGCGATGGTCGGCTTCGGATAGTCGGCGAGCAGGGCGCGCTGGGCGGCGCTGCGCCGTGAATATTCCTCGGAGGCCTCGGCGTTGTGCCTGGTCTTCTCGAACTGGCTGATATCGGCACCCGATACGAAGGCCTTGTCGCCGGCGCCGACCAGGATCACGACGCGGACGGCCGGATCGTCGCGCAACGCCCTCAGCGCCTCGCCGAGCCCCTCCCACATCTCCAGCGACATCGCATTGCGCTTGTCGGGATTGTTGAAGGTGATGACGCCGACGCCGTCGACGACGTCTTGCAGGATCTTGCCGTCGGCAAGCGATTTGTTCGACATGTTTGGCATATGAGGGGTCCGGTCTGATTTCGGCGAACGCTAGCACCCGGCCGACAGCCGGGGCAGGCGGTTTGGAGCACGGCGCGATTGCATTGCAGGGCGGTAACTCTCCCGGTAGTTGTACGGTTCGCAAAATAAACGGACGCGCAACGGTTGCGCCTTAGAGTGCGCCGCCGGCGCTCCGTCCCGGTTTAACTTTTTGCTAGTTTTTCGACGGTATGGATGTACGCACCTGCGCGCCAGGACCATTCCGCCACGCGCTGGGATGCGTGCCGCGGCTCCCCGCCGCCATCGCGTCGGTAGCGGACTTCCCCACCACCGGACCGGCAGTGAAGCCGGTCAATCCAGCCCTCCGTGCACTCCCATCGCCTCGGGCGAGGTTCAGTCGTGTCCGTCGAAAAATTTCTCAAGCAACGCGCGGTCAAGATCGCCGTCAACGGCAGCTACACGTTGCCGAACTGGTACGATGCCCAGGGCAGATTGCGCACCTTCGCCTGCCGCACCACGCGCGTCTCGCCGTTCCGGATGATCGTGGACGTGCCCGTCGTCGGCAAGGTCGGCGACCGGCTGACCTCGTATTTCGAGGAGTTCGGCAAGTTCGACGGCTGCATCACCGACACCATGAGCGGCAGCTTCCTGCTCGAACTCGAGATGACGCATGCCATGCGTGAGAAGTTCGCCGACAAGCTGACCTGGATCGAGAAGAAGCAAAAGGATCCGAGTATCCGCGAGGCGCGCAATAATCCGCGCTTCGTTCCGGTCGCGCCGCACGCCATGTTGACGCTGGCGGACGGCACCATCCAGAGCTGCTTCATCATCGACATGTCGCTGTCGGGCGCGGCGGTCTCCTCCGAGGCGCAGCCGCCGGTCGGCATGCCGCTTGCGATCGGCGCCTGCGTCGGGCGGGTGGTCCGGCATTTGCCGAACGGCTTCGCCGTCAAGTTCGTCGAGACCTACAGGCAGAGCGAGCTGGCCCGCCTGATCTCGCGCAAGTCAAAGGAATTGCTACTGGCGTCCGCCGATGCGGACCCTGTCGCCTGACGGGTGGGCTCCGCCGGCTTCTCTAAAGCGCGATGTGATTAGGTTGAATCGTCGTCGCGCTTTAGCTCTTTGTTTGAGCATGATCTCCGCGCAAACGCGTCCCGCGTTTGTCGCGAGGGAAAACCGCTTCGCACTTTTCCGGATCGTGCTTTAGACCGCTCGAATCTCGGCAAGCCGCTTGATCGCGTAGGCGTCGTCCCAGCAGACGGCGGCCTCCCACGCGGCAGACGCTTGCGCGGCGATGTCGTGCGCGCCGCCGTCGAGACCGGCAGCGTTGTGGGGCAGCACCAGGTCGAGGTCGGGGACGTCGACATGCGACTCGTCCCAGTCGATCAGCGCGACCCGATCTGCGGTCACGCGGATGTTGCGCGGGTTGGGGTCGCCGTGAACGACGCAGGTCTGACGTCCGGCGAGCCGCGCCCACGCGGCTCGGCATCGGGCAACGCCCTCAGGCGGCATCGCGCCGAGGTCGATCTTCGTCCCGGTCTCGGCGTGCAGCAGGTCGGTCGACGATCGCCAGCCCGGGCGCTGCGGCCAGTGCTGCGTCAACCGATGCAGCTGGCGGAGCGTGTCGGCCGCGCGACGCCAGTCGGCCTCCGTCTCGGGCGGTCCGCCCTCCACATATGTCATCACCACCAGACCGTCCGCGAACAGCCGGCCGTCCATCGTCGGGATCGGCACCGGCACGGTCAGACCTTCACGATCGAGGTATTGGAGGAGCGCGGTCTCCCACGCGAGATCATCGTCGCGCCTCGTACCGAGACGACCGACCGCGCGGTGCCCCTGAACGCGCACGCTCCACACGTCGTTGGCGACTCCGCCAGCGAGCGGTTCGATGCGAGTTACGTCTTCACCCCACTGCCGGAGAGCCTCCCATCCCGCTGACGACATCAAAGGCATTCCTCATCGCGTTGGCCGGCAAAAGACATTAAGCGGAAGTCACCTGGCCCAGAGCAGACATCACGGCGCGGTATGATGTCCCCGTGTCAGTGCACAGGTGCTCAAACTGCGCAAGCACATTGGCTAAGTCCAACTGAGGACATCGATGAGGACGAATTTGAATGCAAAACCCAGTCATGGCGACATTCGACGCCTGGAGTGATTTCCAGCTTCTGTCGGATCTTCGGATGCTAGCCGGGGAAGTCGCGGAACTCCTTGACGAGATTGAACGGAATTTTCCACCCGGCGCCTCCCGCGCGCATCAGCATCTTGATGTCTTCCGCCCTGTTTTCTTTTCCCGTTTTCGGATCGGTCTCCAGCGTGTGGCCTTGGCTGTCCCAAGGTTTGCTCGCGCTCTTCGAGTAGGAGCCGAGAAAATGCCCGGCTTCATGGGCAGACGTGTTAGGCCCGCGTTGCGAGCAGATGAAGGCAAGGTCCAACGATCGAGCAAATGAACCATTGGGGAAGGAGCCATTGGACAAAAGTTTATCGACGCAGAAAATGGTTAGATGGGCGCCCTGAACTTTGTGTTTGACGAAGAAGCTCTTCAGCTTTTCGACCTCGATCACATCGGGGAAGGTCGCCAGGCTCGCATCCTTCATGCCAGTGGCATTGGCGAGCTCCTGCTTGACGGCAGCCTGCGAGTCGTCGATGACCAGCCAGTCGCTTGGCACCCGCTCGAAACGGATGTTGGCCTGCGGCCGCCATATATTGTTCATCGTCAGCAGTTCATCTTGCTCGTTGCAGGGCTTCTTGGCGTGAAACGCCGGAGCGCTGCCGCTCCCCGGAACCATGACATTGCGGAACGCCACCTTAATCTTGATTTCTGGCAGCACGGCGACATGGAGCTTGGCTTCGATCTTCCGGCCGGCCGACCGAGCCACCACCTCCAGGCCGGGAAAGCCAATCGGCTTAATCCGGCCACTGATTTCGAAGAACCGTGCATCGCCATTGAAGGTGGCGGGAAGTGACGCCGCCCTCGGCTGCGGATCGACATCGGGTTCGGAGAAAGTTTCTCTGGCTTGCATGACGCGTCTAAGGGTATCGGCGCCATCGATCTCCTTGATCCCGAGGGCATGAGGGTTAGGATCGACCTTGAGCTTTCTTCCGGGGTCGATCAGCGCAACGATGTTGGAGCCCCCGAACGGCACCACCATCCCCGGTGGGCTGCGGCGCTCATCGATGCCGGAGCGGCGGAAAACCTCTTGAAAGGCGGCCATGTCTGGTTCTCCTGTCCTGGTTCGGACCGTCAACGCGAAATTTTGCGCGCGGAAATGAGAGCCTCCTTCTGCGGCGGCGAGAACACATCTGGCCGGCCCCCGCGGCGAGATGCGGAGAATTTCGGCGGCGAAGTTTCATGGCCTGTCCCTCCACAACAATTGGACACGGACGGCATAGGCGTAGCCTACTCCGTTTTCCGAAGAACGCGGAAGGCCAATCAATCTCCGCCAATGGCCCAAAGCTGAACTCGAACGGTTCTTGCCGATATTCGCCTTCGGGCTTCAGCATGACCGACAAGCCGCAGACGGTCATTCTTGCCATGGGAACGGAGGGGTACTTCAATCTGATGGCCAAGCTCATGGCTTCTACGGTGCCTGCCGCCGCGGCAGATGCACCGATGCTCGCAAGCATGGCGAAGATCGGGATCGGGCCCGGCAAGCCGTTCGAGATGAGCAAGCTCGATCCGGCAGTACAGGAAGCGCTGAAAGACATCCCCAATATCGCTCTGAAGAGAATCGAGGCCAACTAAGGAGAATCTGGGTGGGATCGTCGACGGCTGGTCGATCACGAAGGGGCTCGGCACCTACGGTCCCTCCGATTACATGAAGCGTGCGGTGGTGGCGGCCTTCGGTTGGCCCGCAAATCAGGAGCGTGATGCGGTCTATCCGAATACCGAGAAGGACTCGACAGGACAAAAGCTGAGCGGTGCGAACAAATACACATTGACGTTTGCAAAGGATGCGACACCGCCCGTCAACGGCTTCTGGTCGTTCACCATGTACATGATCGACCAGGGCTGGTGGTTCGTTCCCAATCCGCTGAACAGGTTCACCGTCAGCATGCGCGACAATCCGAAGTTCAATCCGGACGGCTCGCTGACCCTCTACTTCCGGAACGAGTCGCCCGGTGCTGACAAGGAGTCGAACTGGCTGCCGGCGCCCAAGGGCGATTTTGTCCTGATGCTGCGAATGTACTGGCCCAAGGACACTGCCCCCTCGATCATCGACGGAAGCTGGAAAGTGCCGCAGGTGATCAAGGTGGGCTCATAGCCGCGAATGGGCGATTGCCTTGCTCACGAGATGACTTCGGTCGGCGGGAAGCTGCGTGCGTCGGCACCCGGCTTTCCCTGCGCCCTCTGTTTGAGGAGAGGGCGGAACGAAGAGCAAGCCCGGACAGATCATGTCGCGAGAGCGCGGATGTATGACTCGCAGCCAGTGCAACACATTCGGTGTCGTCCCGGCGAAAAGCCAGGACCCATTACCCCAAATGGGAGTTGTTGCGCGACGCTGGGGCCACGATCCCGTTCGTGATCAAATGCGGTGGTTATGGGGTCCGGGCTTTTCGCCAGGACGACGTGCTGAAAGAACCGCGGACCCTAATCGGCCCGCGCCTCAATGCGGCCGCGACATCATCGCCACCACCGCGGAGCGGGTCTCGACGCCGAGCTTCTCGAAGATATGGATCAGATGCGTCTTCACCGTCGCGAGACCGATGTTCAGGCATTCGCCGATCTCGCGGTTGGTTCGGCCGCAGCACAACAGCTCGACGACTTCCATCTCGCGCGAGGTCAGGCCAAAGCGCGCCGGCTCATCGGCATTCGACGACAGGCGGCTGGTCAGGTTGAACTCGAGATAGTCGTGGATCTTCTCGGCGATGTGCATGCTGCCCTCGGGGATCGCGCAGCCCGGCGCCCACAGCACGCTCATTCCGGCGACGATGCGGTCGTTGCGGCGGAAGAAGAACTCGATCATGTCGGCGACGCCGCATTGGCCGGCGAAGGCGCGGTAGGTCGCCGCCTCCTGGGTCGCGCATTGGTCGAGAGCTGTACTCAGCCGGGCAATCGGCCGGTTGCTCGCCGAGCGTGGATGCAGCGGATCGAGCCGGTTCATGCCGGCAAGATACTGGTCGTGGAAACTCGGCGGCACGTTGCTGCTGAGCACGAAGCGGTTGAGGGTCAAATTGCCGTCGACCTGGTAGAACGCGGTCGCCGACCCCTCGAGAATGCCGCGCGCGAACTGAATGGCCTGCGTGGTTGCCGGATCCGGTCGGCCCAGAAGCGCGATCATGACCTACCTCCCCGATGTTTCCCGATGGCGAACGTCTGCGCGTCGCATGTCCGTCACGCTGGGGCAGCCGCGGGCCATAGTCAAGCAAATTGCGGGCCAAGCGCACGAAGTGCGCATCCGGGGAAATGGTTACGCCGAAGTAACCCAGCGGCCCCCTCCACCATCCGGTTGATTGCGAGCGACGCGAGCCATGCGGAACTTTCGCACATCATCCGATGTCATTGCTGGATCAAGAATGAATTCGCGTCGCATCATGGCTGCCTTCCCGTCGGCGGCCGACGAACAGGTCACGCTCGCCAACTGGCGTCAGCATCCCTTCAGCGAGTGGGCATTCCGCAATGTCCGCGAATTGCTGCCCACCGCGAATATCGCGCGCGCCGCGGCGCCGGCGCCGCTGTCCTTTGCGCCGCGCTATCTCGACGACGTCAGCTTCGCCAACCCGCGCGGCGAGACGGTCGGCGTCGGCGAGGCGCTGCGCGCCAGCCACACCGACGGCATCGTGGTGTCGCATCGCGGACAGGTCGCGTTCGAATGGTATGCCCATGGCCTCACGCCCGATACCCCGCACCTGATCTTCTCCGTCAGCAAGTCGGTCGCCGGAACGCTCGGCGGCATCCTTGCCGATCACGGCAAGCTCGATCCGGATGCTCCGGTGACGCGCTACATCCCGGAGATGGAAGGCTCGGTCTATGGCGGCAGCTGCACGGTGCGGCATCTGCTCGACATGAGCGTCGGCATCCGCTTCGACGAGGATTACATGGCGCGCGACGGCGACGTCATGAACTACCGGCGCTCGACCGGCTGGGAGCTGCCCGATCCGGCGATTCCGCCGAGCAATCTGCGCGACTATCTGCGCACGCTGCGGCCGAACGGCGCACCGCATGGAGAGACCTTCCACTACGTGTCGACCAACACCGATGTGCTCGGCTGGGTCTATGAACGCGCCTGCGGCTTGTCCTACGCAAAAATCCTCTCGCACTATCTGTGGCAACCGATGGGCGCCGAGCACGATGCCTACATCACCGTCGATTCACGCGGCGCAGGCCGCGTCGCCGGCGGCATCTGCGCGACACTGCGCGATCTCGCCCGCTTCGGCGAGATGATGCGCAATCACGGCATCAGCAACGGACGACAGGTCGTCCCTGGCTGGTGGATCGACGACATCAGGCAGAACGGCAATGTTGAAGCCTGGTCGCGCGGCGACCTGACGAAGGTGTTTCCAAACGGCAATTACCGCAACAAGTGGTACACGCTCGACCGGCGCGAAACGGCGTTTGCGGCGGTCGGCATTCATGGCCAGTGGATCTACATCGATCCGGCCAACGAGACCGTGATCGCACGCGTCTCCTCGCAGCCGCTGCCGATGGATCTCGATCTCGATCACATGTGGATGCGCGGCTATCGCGCGATCGCGGCCAGGCTTGCCGGCAAGAGCTGACCGATTGCGACAGGGGGACACCATGGGACCATCGATCAATCGGCGCCGTCTGTTGCAGATCGGTGCGGGAGCAAGCCTCGGCGTTCCGATGCCGCGCATCGCGCGGGCCAGTTCGAAGACGATCACGGCCGTCATGCACGCGCCGCTGCGCGCAACGGACCCGATCACGACGACGGCGTGGACCGCGCGCAACCACGGCTACATGATCTACGACACGCTGTTCTCGACCAATTCGAAATTCGAGATCAAGCCGCAGATGGTCGAGGCCTGGGAGGTCTCCGCCGACGGCCTGACCTACACCTTCCGGCTGCGGCCCGGCCTCGCATTCCACGACGGCAGCGCGGTGACGTCGGCCGACGTGATCCCCTCACTGCAGCGCTGGGCCAGGCGCGACACGATGGGCCAGAAACTGTTCGAATTCGTCGCCGAGCTGAAGGCGGTCGACGAGCGGACCTTCCGCATGGTGCTGAAGGAGCCGTGCGGCTTCGTGCTGGCGGCGCTCGGCAAGCCGACCGCCAACGTGCCCTTCATCGTGCCGGCGCGGATCGCCGCGACGCCCGCCGACCAGGCCATCACCGATCACCTCGGCTCCGGACCGTTCCGCTTCGTGACGGCGGAATTCCAGCCCGGCGTCAAGGCGGCCTACGAGAGGAATCCGGACTACGTCTCGCGCGACGAGCCATCCGACGGCACCGGCGGCGGCAAGGTCGTCAAGATCGGCCGCTACGAATGGATCAGTGTGCCGGACTTCCAGATCGCGACCAACGCGCTTGTCAACGACGAGATCGACTATTTCGAGGTGCCGCCGCACGACCATCATCCGATACTCGCGCGCGCTGCGAATGTCGAGCTGACCGATTACAACACGCTGGGTTTCTCCGGCATGTGCCGGATGAACTGGCTGGTGCCGCCGTTCGATCGGCCGGAGATCCGCCAGGCCGTGCTGCACGCGGTGAACCAGAAGGACTGGCTCGACACCCAGATCGGCAATCCCGATTACTACAGGATCACGCCGGCGATCTTCGTCGCCGGCACGCCGTTCGAAAGCGCGGTCGGATGGTCGACCAAGGCGGACACCGCGAAAGCCAGGGAGCTGCTCAAGCAGGGCGGCTACAAGGGCGAACCGATCACGATCCTGCACGCGACCGACGCCCCGATCATCACCGCGCTCGGCACGGTCACCGCCGAGGCGCTGCGCTCGATCGGCATGAACGTCAACCTGCTGGCGATGGATTGGGGTTCGGTGGTGGCGCGGCGCGCCAAGCAATCGATGCCGGCCGAGGGCGGCTGGTCGCTCTACCATTCGACCTGGGCCAGCGCCGACCTCGTCAATCCGATCGGCAATGCCTGCGTCAACGGCAAAGGCAAGAACGGCGGCTTCTTCGGCTGGGTTGAGGACGCCGAGCTCGAGCGGCTGCGCGACAGCTTTGCCCGCACCGCGGCGCCGCCGGACCAGAAGGCGCTGGCCGACAATATCCAGGCACGCGCCTACGAGGTGGTCACCCACGTCCCGACCGGGCAGTACAATCAACCGGCCGCGACGCGCAAGGCGCTGAAGGACATCGTCCGCGCGCCGGTGCCGCTGTTCTGGAATGTCGACAAGACCGGTTGAGGATCCCCTATTCGATCGGCGGCCGGCGCGTATGCCAATCCGTCACCGACTGGAACGCGGCGCCGGCGCGGACCAGCACGTCTTCGGAGAGATGCGGGCCGACCAATTGCATGCTGAGCGGCATCTGGTCCGAGGCCATGCCCATCGGCAGCGTGATGGTCGGGCTGCCGGAGAAGTCGAACACCGCCGTGAAGCGCAGAATGCTCAGGAGCACGCTGGGGTCGGCGCCGTATTCGCTCATTTTGGTGAGCGTCGGGATCGGCACCGGCATCGTCGGGATCAGCAGCAGGTCGATATCTTCGAACATGGCGGCGAGGCTGCCACTGAACTTCAGCCGCTCGTGATGGATCGCGGCAATATCGACGCCGCTCGTCGCCCGGCCCTGCTCGATCAGTTGTGCGAGGTCGGGTCCGTATTCCGACTTGCGCGACGGGTAGGTGTCCAGATGCGCCTCAGCCGTCTCCACCGAGCACATCGCAATCCACTGACTGACGAGCTTCTGATAGGGTGGGAAATGCACCTCGCGGATGTCGGCGCCGAGATCGGCGAGCGTGCGCTCGGCTTGCACCAAGGCGGCGACGACCTGCCGATCGATGCCCTCCTGGGTGTATCTGCGGTCAACGCCGATCCTGAGGCCCCTGATGCCGTCGCCGATGCCGGCCAGATAGTTCGGCACCGGAGCCCGCAGGGCGGTCGGATCGTTGATATCAGCTCCCGCAATGACGCCGAGCATCGCCGCGGCATCCGCAGCGCTGCGGCACATCGGCCCGACGTGATCGAGCGAATCCGCCAGCGGGAAGATGCCGTAGCGGCTGACCCGGCCCCAGGTCGGCTTGATCCCGGTCAAACCGCAGGTCGCCGACGGAAAGCGGATCGAGCCGCCGGTGTCGCTGCCGATCGCGCCGTAGCAGAGCCCCGCCGAAGTCGCGACGCCCGATCCGGTCGACGAGGAGCCAACCCAGTAGTTCACATTCCACGGGTTGAGCGGGGCCTGGATTGCAGGATGGTGGCTGGTATAGGCCCCCTCCGTCATCTTCAGCTTGCCGAGCGTCACCGCGCCGGCGACTTCGAGCCGGTCCACGATCGTGGCATTGAAGGACGGCACGAATTTGGCGTGGATCGTGGTGCCGCCCGCAGTCGGCGCAAACGAGGTGTAGCAGAGGTCCTTCAGCCCGATCGGAACGCCATGCAGCGGGCCGCGCCAGATGCCCTTGGCGATCTCCGCATCGTACTGCTTGGCCTGGGCCATCGCCCGCTCCGCAAGGACCAGCGCATAGCCGTGAAACTGTCCGTCCAGCTTCGCAATCCGGCCCAGCATCGCCTCGGTGATCTCCGAGGGCTTCGCCTCCTTGCGGCGAATGAGCTCGGAGATCTCGGTGATGGATTTGTAGTGCAATGGATCCGCTGACATCTGACGCCCCGCTGTTATCGGAATATGCCTGCCCGGACCGCCGCCGCGGGCGGCGACCTCGCGACTCTGCTGACGGCGCGCCCCGCCTAGAACTGGACGCCGCGCGTCAACGCGCCGTCCACCACGAGGTTGGTCCCCGTGATGAAGCTCGCCGCTCTGCTCGCCAGGAACACGGCGGCGTTCGCCATCTCCTGTGGCGTGCCCATGCGGCCGGTCGGGTTGAGCGCCAGTGCGGTCTTGTACAGTTCGGGATTGCCGTCCTTGATCATGTTCCAGACGCCGCCCTCGAAATAGGTGTTGCCCGGCGACACCGAATTGGCGCGGATGCCCTTGGCCGCGAGCTGGTAGGCGAGGCCCTGCGTGTAGTGGATGATCGCGGCCTTGAACGTTCCGTAGGGACCGCTGGCAAAATCGACCTCGCGCCCGGACACGCTGGAGATGGTGACGATCGCGGCCGCCGCACTCTTCTCCAGATGCGGCATCGCCGCGTTGACGAGGCGCACCGTCCCCATCATGTCGGTGGAGAATTCCTTCTCCCAGCTCTCCTCGTCCTGCCCGATCGACAGCGCGCTGACATTGGCGACCACGACATCGATGCCGCCGAGCTTGGACGCCATGTCGGCGACCCAGGCCTTCAGGGCCGGACCGTTCGAGACGTCGACGGCACTACCGAACGCCGCAACGCCCTTGGCCTTGAGCGCTGTCACCGCAGCGTCGACGTCGCCCTGGTTGCGCGCACAGATTCCGACATTGGCGCCTTCGGCCGCAAACGTGTCGGCGATCGCCCTGCCGATACCCTTGGTGCTGCCGGTAACGAGAACCTTTGCTCCCTTGAGTTCGAGATCCATGTCCATTCCCTCCGTTATTATCAATTATGCAACGCACAGATCCTCACCGCATGGCGCGGTCGATCACAGCAACAGCTGTGCGCGAACGTTGTCCGCGTTGACCTCCTCACCGGCCAGCGATCGCGTGATCTTGCCCTTCTCCATGATGTAGCAGCGCTGCGCGATCTCCAGGATGGTGTCGAGATTCTGCTCGACGAACACGATCGTGGTCCCGAGCTCCGCTCGGAACGATTTCAGCGCCTCGCAAATGTGCTGCACGATCGACGGCTGGATGCCCTCCGACGGCTCGTCGAGGATCATCAGCGCCGGATTGCCGATCAGCGCGCGGCCGATCGCAAGCTGCTGCTGTTCCCCGCCCGACATGGTGCCCGCGATCTGGCGCCGGCGCTCCCTCAGGCGCGGAAAATACTCGTAGACCAGTTCGGGCAGCTTCTTGCCTTCGGGGCCGCCGATCAACTCGCCGACCTGCAAATTCTCCTCGACGCTCATCTGCGGAAACACGTCGCGGCCTTGCGGGATGTAGCCGAAGCCGGCACGCGCCCGCGCATCGGCCTCGAGCTGCGTGACATCCTGATCCATGAAGCTGATGGTGCCGCGCCAAGTCTGCAGCAGACCGATCAGGCACCGCATCAGGGTCGACTTTCCGACGCCGTTGCGGCCGATCACGCCGACGATCTCGCCGCGCGAGACCGACATGCTGACGCCCTGCAGGATCGGCGTCGCGCCGTAACCCGCCCAAAGTCCCGACACCTCCAGAATGCGATCAGTGGGCATGAGTCTTACCCAGGTAGATTTCAGCGACTTTCTCGTCTTCCAGGATGGCCTCGAGGCTGCCGCGCGCGAAAATCTTGCCAAGATGCAGGACGGTGACGCGCTGAGCGACCTGACGCACGAACGCCATGTCGTGCTCGACGACGAGGACGGTCATGCCCTCGGCATTGAACGACTTGATCAGCTCGCCGGTCTTGAAAGTCTCCTCGGGCGACATGCCGGCGGTCGGCTCGTCCAGCAGCAGCAGCTGCGGCTGCAGCGCCAGCGCCATCCCGATCTCCAGCCATTGCTGCTGGCCGTGCGACAGCGCACCGGCGAGCTTGCCGCCATCATCAGCCAGATTGAGCAACGCGAGCAGCCGCTCCTGCTCGGCACGGCATTCCGCGCCCGAAATGCGTTCCTGCAGCGCGATCTGGATGTTCTGCCGCACCGGCAGTTCCTTGAACACGCTCGGCGCCTGCATCTTGATGCTCATGCCGCGCTGCACCCGCGCGTAGGGCCGCTCGGCGGTGATGTCGATCGAGTCGAAAAAGATGCTCCCCGTGGTCGGCGGATAGAGCCCGACGATCAATTTGAACAGCGTGCTCTTCCCGGCCCCGTTGGGCCCGATCAGGCAGTGCACCTCGCCGGCATTGACCGTCAGGTCGACGTCGGACACGGCGGTCAATCCACCGAAACGTTTCGATACGCCTTTTACGTCGACCAACGCCATGATTCAGGTCTCATCCGATTGCAGGCGGGCGGTATCGGCCAGCGCGGGGGCCTCCTCACGGCGCCGACGCCGCGTCCACCAGTCGACCACCAGCTTGCCGATGCCGAGCACGAAGCCCTGCGGCGCCAGCATCACGGTGGCGAGCAACAGCACGCCCATCAGCACCAGCGCCGCCTGCTGGCTGTAGACCGTGATGGTCTGGAACCCGAACAGCAGCAGGAACGACCCGACCAGCGTCGCGGTCAGATCGTTGCGTCCGGAGAACGCCACCCACACGATCGGCATCGCCGCCGCCGGCAGGCCGATGCTGGATGGCGTGATGAACTGCCCCCAGGACGTGTACAGCGCACCGCTGAGGCCTGCGAGGCCGCTGCCGATCACGAAGGTCAGAAGCTGATACTTGCGGACGTCGTAGCCGAGCATCTCGGCGCGCTGCGGATTTTCCCGCGTCGCCACGATCACATTGCCGACGCTCGAGTTCACCAGCATGCGCAGCGCGATGTAGACGATCACGATCAGCGCGATCATGACGTAATAGAGCGCCGAGCCCTCGATGTCGAAGTCGCCGACCGTGAGCGGGTCCATCCCTTTCATGCCGTTGAAGCCGTTCAGCCGGGCCGGACCGATATGCCATTCGGGCCCCGCCGTCTGCCCGAGGAAGAAGGCCAGCACCAGCGTCGCCGACAGCGTCACGATGCCGAAGAAGATCCCGCTGATGCCGCCCCAGATCATGAAGTAGCCGAGGATCCCGGCCGCGATCATCGCGATGACCACGGAGAAAACGAGCGCGGCGATCGTGGCCGTTCCCCCGCCCATATTGATGGCGAGCACGCCATAGCCGTAGCCGGCGATGCCGAAGAAGAAGGTCTGGCCGAATGACAGCATGCCGCCGTAGCCCCACATCAGGCAGAGACCGAGCGCCATGAAGATCCAGATCAGGAAGTAGGCGAAATTGCCGACATCATAGGAATCAGCGAACAGCGGATAGATCAGTGCCCCCGCCAGCACGGCGAGGAAGCAGGACCAGAAGATCTTCCCGCGTCCGAGCGTCTGCGGGCCCTCGAGCAGCTTCAACATCAGAAATTCCCGTCTAGCGCCCACGACGAACCAGCACGCTGGATAGTCCCTCGGGCAGCACACGTATGATCAGAATGACAGCAAACAGCATGCCGATCTGGCCGATGATCTGCCCGTAGCTGGCATTCAATGCCATTCGGATCATCGCCAGGAACACCGCGGCCGGCGCAGTTCCGAGCAGGACATTGGCGCCGCCGATCACCACGGTGACAAAGCTCTCGACCACGAAGGTCGCGCCCATGGTCGGGATCAGCGTCATGGTCGGCGCGTAGAGCGCGCCGCAGAGCCCCGCAAGCGCGGTGCCGATGCCGAAGCTGATGGAATAGATCCGCCCGGTGCGCGCGCCGAGCGCCTTCGCCATTGCCGCGTTCTGCATCGTGGCGCGCGCGATCACGCCAAAGCGCGTCTTCATGAAGATGATGTAGAGACCGGCCAGCACGGCCACAGCACAGCCGAACAGCACAAGGCGGTAGGTCGAAAACGTGTAGCCCCCGATCGCAAAGCTTCCTTCCGGCGTGCCGATGCCGCGCACGGCGGACCCGACGATCAGCAGCATCGACTGCGTCACGATCAGGCTGAGGCCCCAGGTGGCGAGCAGCGAGTCGAGCGGACGCCTGTAGAAGCGCCGCACGACGAGATACTCGACGATCATGCCGATGATCCCCGCGGTCAGCGCGGCCAGAATCTGAGCAATCGGAAGCGGGACGCCGAGGTTGACGAGCCCCACGGTGACGTAGGCGCCGCACATGATGAACTCGCCATGCGCCATGTTGATGACGCCCATCATGCCGAACACGATGGCAAGGCCCGCCGCTGACAGGATCAGGAACGCGAAGACATCGGCGAACTGATAGAATACCGAGAAGAGTTCAGCCGACATTCCGGTCTCCCTGATCGCGGCGCCGCATCATTGCGGCGCCGGCTCGGTTCGAAGTCGTGATGCACAACACGAGCAAGATTCGTGCCTGCGCGCGTCACGATTTGCTGGGGAGATGACTCGGCGTGTACTGATCCTTGTCGTTCTTCTTGGTGAGGTCGCAGCCGATCTCGCCAAGCCAGTACGGCTGGATCGTCCCGTAGTCCTTCTCCACCGTCACCTCATGCTTGGGCCCGACCGAGATCAGGCGCATGCGGTGCGACGTATGCTGGCTCTTCGGGTCGATGCAGACCTTGCCCTCGGGAGCGTCGATGCAGGCATCACCCGTCGCGATCACCTTGCGCATGTCCTCGAGCTTGGTCGACTTCGCCTTCTCGACCAGCGTCTTGTACATGTAGAGCGCGTTGTAGGCGTTGTAGCCCATGTCGTTGATGTAAAGCTCATCGGGGAATTTGGCGTGCCAGCGCTTCTTGAAATCGTTGGCTTCGGGCGTATCGATCTCCTCGAACCAGTTCGCGGTCGCATGCATGTTGTTGAGCGCCGGCGGCTTGAACCGTTTGTGCTCGAAGCCGAGCATGATCTTGATCGAAGAGCCCATCGGCAAATTGAGGTTGGCCGCAGCCGCCTGCTCGAAGAACGAGTCTTGCGCCGCGCCGACATTGATCGTCAGCAACCAGTCCGGCTTCGCCTTCTGGATGTTCTGGATCGTCTGCGCGAACTGCGACACGCCGAGCGGGATGAATTCCTCTCCCACGACCTCGCCGCCGAGGTCTTTCATGATCTTGCGGTTCCACTCCGCGGAGATCTGGCCGAAATTGTAGTCGGCCGCGATGACATAGACCTTCTTGCCGAACTTCTGGACCATCCAGGGGATCAGGGTCGAGAACTGCTGCTCCGGCACCGCGCCCATACTGATCATGCTGGCGTCGCAGACACCGCCTTCATACTGGTTCGTATAGAAGTACGGCGTGGTGGTGCGATCGACGATCGGGCGCAACGCCTCGCGCGACGCAGAAGTGATGCCGCCGATCAGCACGTCGACCTTGTCACGATTGAGCAGCCGGCGGCCGAACTCCTGATAGCGGGCATTGTCACCCTGGGGATCAAGGTGAATCAACTCGATCTGCCGGCCGAGAATGCCGCCGCTCTTGTTGATCTCCTCGACCGCCAGCTGCGAGCCGTGCAGCTTCGGCATACCCATGAAGGCGAGATCGCCGGAGATGTCTTCCAGCAAGCCGACCTTCAGCGGCGGTTCTGCCGCCTGGGCGGCACCTATTGCTGCGGTCCCGAGCATTGCACCAAGCAAAGCCATTCCGACTATACGCCCCGAATACATCGCGATGTCCTCTGTCGTTGAAGGATGTTTGAAGTCACGCCTTGAGGTAATTCTTCAGGATCGACGCCCCCATCGTGTATTTGGGGTCGACCATGTTGCCGAGCCGCATGCGGCCGGCCTGGCTGAGCAGCATGTAGGCGTCGATTTCATCGAAGCCGTAATCGGCGCTCATCCAGCGCACGAGCTCGCGATAGGCGATGCGCGCAGCGTCTTCGAGCGGGCGTGCGCTGCCGATCGTCATGATGAAGTCGCGCGTCTCGAGCCGCGGCCAGGCGAAGCTCCAGTTCTTGATCAGATCGATCTGCAAAGTGACAGTCGCGCGCTGCTCCAGCGCGACGCCCGAGAGCTCGCCGTCGCCCTGTGTGGCGTGGCAGTCGCCGACATAGAGCAGCCCGCCTTCGGCATGCACCGGCAGATAGATAATCGCGCCCGGTGCGACGTCGGGCAGGTCCATGTTGCCGCCGTGATAATCGGGCTGCAGCGAGGAGATCGCCTCGATCTCCGGCGAGACGCCGATCGTGCCGATGAACGGCTCATAGGGCAGCGTGATCTTGTCGTTCCAGCGCACGCCGTTGCGGTCGACATGCAGCTTCTTGACGCGTTCCGGCAGCGGCGGATTGAGCAGCGCCGTGGATGCGGTCCCGACCAGGCCGCCGAATTCCGGAATGATGCAGGTCGTTCCGGCCGGCTGCGCGCCGCGGGTCTCGACGTCGCGGATATAGACGGCGAGGCAATCGCCCTTCCTGGCGCCCTTGACCGCGATCGGCCCGCATTGCGGATTCAGATAGGGGAAGTTCAGCTTCGCCGTGGGGCTGTCGCTTTCGCTGGTGAGCACGCCGCCGAAGGCGTCTTCGGTCTCGACAACGACGACCCCGCCCGGATCGATCGACAGGGTCGGCTTGGCATAGGGCCCATAGACGTAATGGAAGCCGCCCTGCTGCTCGATCGTCAGGCTATGGGTCGTACCGGTCGCGCCCTTGGCAAGGGCGCGCTTGGCCATGATGGAACTCTTCAACCAATCTTCGGACATGCGAACGGCTCCTCGATTCAGATCGCGGGATGGCGCTTGTGCCAGTCGGTGACGCGCTGGAAGGCATCGCCCGCGCGAACGAGGCTTGCTTCGTCGAAATGACGGCCGACGAACTGGAAGGCGACCGGCCCGCCGTTCGGCGCGAAGCCGCCGGGAAGCGTCACGGTCGGGCTGCCGGTCATGTCGAACGGACAGGTGAAGCGCAGCAGCCCGGTAATCAGCGACGGATCCTCACCCAGCGCCGCCATCTTGGCCAATGTCGGCGCAGCGAACGCCTGGGCCGGAACGGCGATCAGATCGACCGTCTCGAACAACAGCCGCACCGCGCCGCGGAATGCTTCGCGCCGCAGCACGATCTTCTGATAGTTCATGCCGGATTGCGCCCGGCCGAGGTCGAGCAGGCCGGCGAGCGCCGGACCATATTCATCCTTGCGGGCCGGATAGGTCTCTTCATGCGCGACCGCCACTTCGATGCCGCACAGCGGGAACCAATCCTCGATCACGGCCTTCGGATCAGGAAACGTGATGTCCTTGATCTTCGCACCCAGATCGGCGGCAACGCGCAGCCCTTCGCTGAGCACCTTACCGGCGGCCTCGTCCGTGCCCTCGCTGGTCCAGCGCCGATCGACCCCGATGGTCATGCCGCGCAAATCGCCGGACAGGCCGGCGAGATAGTTCGGCACCGGCAGCGGCACGGAGGTGGTGTCCTTGGGATCCTGGCCCGCGATCACGGCGAGGATCGCGCCGCAATCGGCCGCGCTGCGCGCCATCGGCCCGATGTGATCGAGCGTCGCCGCGAGTTCGAACGCGCCATAACGGCTCACACGTCCCCAGGTTGGCTTCAGCCCGGTGATGCCGTTGGCGGCCGACGGAAAGCGGATCGAGCCGCCCGTATCGGTGCCAAGCGAACCGAAGCAAAGCCCCGCGGCGGTGGCGACGCCGGAACCGCTCGACGATGCGCCCGACCACAAGTCCGCATTCCACGGATTCTTCGGCGGATCGATCTTCGGGTGGTGGTCGGCATAGGCGCCCTCGGTCTGCTGCAGCTTGCCGAGGATGATTGCGCCGGCATCCTTCAGCCGCGCGACGACCGTGGCGTCCTCGCTCGGCCGGAAGTCGCGATGGATCGTCATGCCATGCGCGGCTGGCGCGCCCTTCGCCCAGCACAGATCCTTGACGGCGATCGGCACGCCGTGCAGCGGTCCCTTGATCTTGCCGGACGCGATGTCCTTCTCGGCTGCCGCCGCCTCGGCCAGCGCCGCCTCGCCCATCACATAGGCGTAGCTCTTGAGCTTGCCGTCGAGCTGCTCGATACGTCCGAGCATCGCCTTGGTCACCTCGACCGGCGAAAGCTTTTTCGCCTGGATTTGCTGCCCGATCTCAATGAGCCCGAAATAGTGAAGATCCGTCGTCGGCATCGTTTCTCATCCCCGCACTTGACATGACGCAAGCGCAGGCACCGCCCATCACCGCGCACGCGCCTCCGGCTTGGCGGCACGGACGTGTCGCCAATTTGTTGAGCGGCAAAAGCAAAAAGCCACCCGCCCCTCCGAAACGAAGGTGACGAATGGCCCAAATGCCGCGGCTATGAACTATCGCACGGGTCCGGCGTCGAACGGAGCACTCTGCGCGGCGATCGGGACGTCATCGGCCAAATCGACGCACGCAAGGTTCGACAGGAAGCCCTGTAGGAGAAAATTCTAAGGAGGTGTGCAGCGCGTTGTCAACGAGGCTGGCTGCACAAATTTCGCGAGGTGCATGCGCAGCAAATCGGCATGACCTCTTGCACCGACCTCTGCCAAGATGATTTTCTTGATGCGTCGCGCCGCCGAAAGTACTCAATGACCAAGCCCTCCATTCCAGTTGGCATCATCTGCTCGCAGCACGGGCCCTATCAGGCCATGGGACGCGAGATCCTGAAGAGCGCCATGATGGCGGTCGACGAAATCAACAATCAGGACGAGTTCGACTTCGCAATATCTGCGCATGTCCGCGATCCCCGCGGAATCATTTCCGAGTATCACACGGTCTGCGACGACCTCATTCGCAACGTCGGCGTCGAGCACATCATCGGCTGCTACACCTCGGCCTCGCGCAAGCAGGTGCTGCCGATCGTCGAGCGCACCGACCGCCTGCTCTGGTATCCGGCGCGCTACGAGGGGTTCGAATGCTCCGACAACGTCATCTATGTCGGCGCCTCACCCAATCACAACGTACTGCCGCTGGTGCGTTACGTGCTCGATAATCTTTCGCGCGAAATCTTCTGTGTCGGCTCCAACTACGTCTGGACCTGGGAAACCAATCGCGTCACCCGCGAGCTCGTGACGGCGGCCAAAGGACGCATTCTCGCCGAACGCCTGCTCGAACTTGGTGAAAGCGCGGTCACGCACATCGTGGACGAGATCGTGCGGCGCCGGCCGCCGGTCGTCTTCAACACCCTGGTCGGCAGCTCGAGCTACGACTTCATCCGCGCCTTTCATGCGGCGACCGCCGCAGCCGGCCTCGACATCCCGATGCTGAGCTGCAGCCTGTGCGAGCCAGAGCTCAAGATCGCGGGTCCCGCATCGGCCGGATGCATCACCTCGTCGGCCTATTTCGAAAGCATTCGCCTGCCCGAGAACCGGGCCTTCGTGGCACGCTGGAAGGCGCGCTACGGCGAACACAGCAGCCCGTCGGTCGACGGGCAATCCGCCTATGTCGCGGTCTATCTGCTGGCCCGCGCGCTGCAGCGCGCCGGCACATCCAATATCGGCGAGGTGCGGCGCGCCGCGGCCGGCCACCGCTACAATTCGCCGCAAGGTCCGGTCTGGATCGACGGCAGCAACAACCACTGCGTCCTGACGCCGCGGCTGGCCGTCTCGAACGCCGAAGGACAATTTGACATCTTCTGGGAAGCTGAAGCGCCGGTCAGACCGGATCCTTACCTGACGCAGCTCGACATCGCCGCCAGCCCGGCAAGGGACGGAACGTTGCCGAATGCGCCGCATTTGCGGGTTGTGAAATGAGCAAACCGTCTTCATTTTCGCTGCGGGGGCGCAAGGCGCTCGTCGCCATCAAGGATGAGCGCGATGCCTCGATCGTCAGGAGGCAGTTCGAGCGCCTCGGGATCGAGATCGTCACATGGGAGCCCGGTGCCAATATCGACTGCCGTCCCGACGTGACGCTGATCGATGACGAGTTCCTGCCGCTCACCTCGCCGGCGCATCGGACGTCGTTTGGGCGAAGCCCGGTCATCGCCCTGCTCGGCACCGAGACGCCGAGCCGTCTGAAGCTGGTGCTCGACCTAGATCCGGCGTCATTTCTGGTGAAGCCGCTGCGCTCGGCCGGCATCTATGCCGCGCTGGTCCTGGCCTTCGAGCGAAGCGAGCGCACCAGCGAGCTGAAGCAGCAGGTGCTCAAGCTGGAGCAGCGGCTGCGATCCCGCCGCGTCGTGCTCGCCGCGGTCCTTCAGGTCATGCACACCCATGCGCTGGCCGAGCCGGCTGCCTTCGCGCTGATCCGGCGGGCTGCCATGGAACAGCGCAAGACGATCGAGGAACTCTCGGCGGAGATCACCGCAAAGGGCTCCCTGCCCCGGGCAACGGGCTAGCAGCACCCGCTATTTCTTCAGTTCCGCATAGAGCTGCATCACCCGTTGCGGCAACACCTCGATGCGCGGCACGCGGAGCGCATAGCGCTCGCCGAAAATCCGATCGAGCTGGGGAAATCTGTGCTCGCCGATGCCAAAGGCGAAGATATCGGTGCCACGCCGCCGCAGCTGCTGGGCGGCACGGCGGGCGTCCTCGACGAGATATTGCGCATCCGGCACGTCGACGTCGGACGGCTCGCCGTCGGTCAGAACCAGCAGCACCTTCCGGAATGCGCGTCGTTCCGCGAGGTAGCCCCCGGCATGGCGCAATGCCGCGCCCAGCCGGGTGGAATGGCTGCTACCAAGGCCCGCGAGACGCGCACGAACCACTGCGTCCATTGGCTCCGCAAAGCCCTTGATGCGCAGATAGCGCACGCGCTCGCGGCCATCGGAGCTGAAACCATGCACCGCGATCGCATCATTGGCGGCCTCTACCGCGGCTGCCATGATCGCGGCCGCCTTGCGTTCAACGTCGAGGACCTTCCGGCCGCGGCGGTCACGGTCGGCGGTCGATTGCGACAGATCCAGCAGCAGCAGGACGGCGAGATCGCGCGGTCCGGGCGCATCGCGCTGGTAGACCCTGGGCTCGCTGATATTGCCGGTGCGCCGCTCGATCGTCAGGGCGATCGCTGCGTCAATGTCGAGCGCGTCGCCGTCGCGCTGGCCCTTGTGTCGGATACGGCGGCCGATCGACGCGTCGCGGGTCAACTCCGTGATCCAGCGCATCGCCTCGGCGTCCGTCGAGGGATCGAAGGGCTGCGCGGAAACGGCGGCATCGGCTTCCAGAATCGTGGTCCAATCCGGCCGCTCGGTACGCGCCGCATAGTCCCATTCCGGGTAGGTCGCGACCGGAAACCCATCCAGCAGCGTCACCGCACTGGCCTTCGCGCGCAACGTCTCGTCCGGCTTGGCGTTGTCGTCGGCCGATTGGCCACCCGCATCGTCGCGCCGCTCGAACCGCACGGAATCGACGGCAAGTTCGATCGTCTCGGCCGGACTGTCCGGCTGGTCGCCGAAATCCCACAGCGCCAGATTGTCGTCGCGATAGGCGGGTTCGACGACGTAGCTCTTGGCGTTGAACTGCAACCGCATCTGCCCGATGTCGTTGCCGAGCAGGCCACCGATCTCGCGGCTGATGGCAGGATCGCGCCAACGGCCGGCGGCAGCGGCAAACAGCGTCCGCCCCTTGGTCACCCACGCATCCGGATCCTGATAATCGGGATCGATCAGCGCCCGCGCCAGCCGCATCATCAGTCCGGCTGCGGTTGCCTGGCCGGCTGGCGTCGCGCTGTGAAATGGCAGCCACAGCCGGCGCAGCCCGGGCATTTCGCGGAGCGCCAGCGTCTCGACCCGGCCATCCTCGATCAGCGAGACCAGCGCGATCTGCAGCGCCTTCAGTCGCCCCACCGGGAAGCGGGCGGTGGAATGCACCAGATGCGCGCCGGCGTGCGCGACCGCCGCGAGATAGACGGAGTCCGCTTCCTCGCTTTCGAAGCCGGGAAAGGTCTGCGGCAGACCGATGACCCCGGCGGCGAGCGAGGTCCGCCGCGGCACCGGCGTCGGTGCAACGGCAAGTTTGCGGAAACGCGGCTTCCTGTTCCACAACGCGATCGTGGTTGCAGCGAGGCGTTTCTCCAGCCGCGCGAAATCATCCCCGCTCCGGCCGGCTGCGAACAGCTGCGCCGAAAGCTGATCGTCGAGCGCGAAATAGGCACGGCGGCGCGATGCGCGACCGCCGCTCGCGCGCAAGCCAGCGGAAATCCACGCCGCAAAATCCTCGCCGCCGGCATGCGCCAGAAACTGCCCCAGCCGGCCGATCGCGAGGCCCGCCGACTCCGGCCCGACGGCTGCGAGTTGGTCGAGCGCGGCGAGAACCGTGGTGAGTTCTCCTGCACCCGCAAGCCGCGACAGCACCCTGGACAATTCGCTCAGCAACGCATGGGCGACGCGGCTTCCGGCGCTGCAGCCGATGTCCCGGACCGCGCGGCCGATCGCGATCAGATCATCGGCCGATCGCTGCGCCGGCCATTGCTCCGATAGACGCAGAAAGCCCTGCACCACGGCTTGACCGAGATTGGCCTCGAACAGGGCGTGCACGGCCTCGTCCCAGACCGGCAGGTGGTCGAACCAACCGGTTCGCTGCAGAGCGGTGCGCGCCGCCTGCACGGCCGCAGCTACATCGTCGTGGCCGCGCAAGAGCGCCGCGAGCCGACGTCCGGACCGGAAGCTATCGAGCGAACTGATTTGCGCGACCGCCACCTGCAAACGTCCACTTAGCCGCAGGCCGAGATCACGTCGCGCAACGTGTTCCTGGTGTCCGCATCATCGGTCAGGGGCACGACGATCGTGGTCTCGCAGGCCTTTTCGAGGCTGATGCCGCATCCGATCAAGCGGCCGGCATTGACCAGCATGCGGGTCGACGCGCCTTCGTCGAGCCCCTGCCCCTTCAGGTTGCGGCTATGCTGGGCGATCTTCACCAGGAGATCGGCGAGGTTCGGTTCGATGCCGGCTTCGCGCGACACCACCTCGGTCTCGACCGGCCGATCAGGATAGCCGAAATCCAGCGCCGCGAAGCGCTGCTTGGTGGATTCCTTGAGGTCCTTGATCGCGCTCTGGTAGCCCGGATTGTAGGAGATCACGAGCTGGAAGTCGGAATGGGCGTGGATCAATTCACCGCGCTTTTCCAGCGGCAGTACACGACGATCGTCGGTCAAGGGATGGATCACGACCGTCGTGTCCTGGCGCGCCTCGACGATCTCGTCGAGATAGCAGATCGCGCCAAGACGCACGGCGGTGGTGAGCGGCCCGTCGCTCCACACCGTTCCCTGTGCATCGAGCAGCCAGCGCCCCACCAGATCGGCCGCCGTCATGTCCTCGTGGCAGGCGACCGTGATCAGCGGGCGGCCGAGTCGCCACGCCATGTATTCGATGAAGCGGGTCTTGCCGCAGCCGGTGGGGCCTTTCAGCATCACCGGCATGCGATTGGCATAGGCTGCGCCGAACAGTTCGACCTCATCCTTGAGCGGCCGGTAATACGGCTCCTCCCGGATGCGGTACTGGTCGAGCAGCAGGGCAGGATTGGACAAGCTCACGCCTCCCATCATCGCGCAGGCAGCCGTTCGCAACCGGTCGATATCACGATGC
Organism: Bradyrhizobium sp. BR2003; assembly: GCF_009720285.1. Lineage (NCBI taxonomy): Bacteria > Pseudomonadati > Pseudomonadota > Alphaproteobacteria > Hyphomicrobiales > Nitrobacteraceae > Bradyrhizobium > Bradyrhizobium sp. BR2003. The sequence continues at coordinate 226,187 of NZ_SMYJ01000025.1, read as the reverse complement.
GAGCAGTTCCTTGAGCTTGCTGTCGATGAAGGCGACATCGACCGGATTGGTCCCGGGCCCGCCGGCGAAGTGGCCCCAGATCGACGGTACCTGCACGAGCCTGGCATTCGGCATGTTCTCGACCTCGAACGCGCTGTCCTCCGGTGGGAAATACAGATCGGTCTGCCCCGGCATGACATAGGCCTTGGCCTTGATCGCCCTCAGCGCGGCCTTGAAGTCGCTGTTGTAGATTTCGTTGTCGCTGATATCGCCGTGCTGCCAGGTCCACAGCATGGTCAGCAGGTTGTTGGGATCCTTCGGCAGGAAGAAGCCTTCCCAGAACGCCACCAGGAAATCCTCCAGCGACGAATAGCCCAGCGTCTTGATGTCGAGCTGCTCGCGATAGAAGGCCTGCGAAAAGCCCCAGCCGGCATAGACGCGCGCGGCGGCGCGCAGGCCGCGGGCCGGCTTGTCGGTGTACCAGCCCTCCTTCCACGCAGCATCCGCGGTGAGTGCCGCCTTCACGCCCTCGAGGAACACGAAGTTGTGGCGCGAGCATTTGGCCGAGCCGCAGAACGGCGCCAGCAAGTCCATCATATCCGGATACAGCGCACCCCAATGGAACGTCTGCAACGCGCCCATCGACCAGCCGACGACGAGACGGATGTGCTTGATGCCGAATTTCTCGGTCACCAGCCGATGCTGGGCGCGCACATTGTCATAGGCCGTCACCTGCGGGAAACGCGGTCCGTTATACGGTTCCGGCGTGTTGCTCGGCGACGACGACAGCCCGTTGCCGAGCATGTTCGGAATGATGATGAAGTACTTTGCCGGATCGAGCGCCCTGCCCGGTCCGATCAGCCATTCATTGTCGTAGTGCTGACCCGAGTACCAGGTCGGATAGACGATGACGTTGTCCTTGGCCGCGTTCAGCTGGCCATAGGTCTTGTAGGCGAGCTTGCAGTCGCGAATGGTCGCGCCGCGCTGCAAGGTCAAATTGCCGAGATCATGGGTCTGATAGTCGACGCTCATTGATGCACCCTTCTTGCTTGATCGAGCTGATCGCTTACGCCGGACGCGCCACCTTTTCGGTCGGAGACTCCACCCGTGCGATCGCCCCGTACACGATGCCTGCGACCACCGCGGCGGAGATCGCAGTGGACAGTCCCGGCATCAGGTTTTCAACCGCAAAGGCACACAGCGACCCGATGCCCCAGGCGATGAACGGCTTCGCACGCCAGTCGACGTCCGCGCGCGCCTCGGCCCGCAGCAGGTATTGGTCGACCAGGATGATCGCGCCGATCGGCGGCACCAGGATGCCGAGCAGCGACAGCCACTGGATGAAGAACGCCCAGACATTGCCGGCAGCGACCAGGATGCCGAGCGCGCCGAGCACCACTGCCATCAGCCGCATGTTGGTCCCGAGAATGCGCGACCAGCCGGTGGCCGCATTGTACAGGCAGTGCGAGCAGACCGAGCCGAGATTGGCGTAGAGGAAGATGAAAGCGAGGATGCTGAGCCAGGTGAGCTGCTTGCCGTTCATGTAGCCGAACATGTTGTCGACACCGAACGGATTGGCGTTCGGCACGGCGAGCGCCGCCGTCATCACGCCGCCGACCAGCATCGCCGCCAGGTTGGCGAACGGAAATGCGCTGAACGTCGCGAACAGCGAGGCCCGCGCGCTCGGCGCCCAGCGGTTGAAGTCCGCCGTCACCGTGCCGGCGTCGATGAACAGCGCGAGCACCACCGTGAGGCCGACGCCCATCGACATGCTGGCGACGCCATTGTTGCCGGCATAGGCGAAGATCGCCCCTGACGTCGTGGTCGAGGCGGCATCGGCCGCGACCCAGAGGCCGAGTACGACAAACAGCGGCACCGACGCCAGCCCGATCCAGTGCAATCCCTTCACGCCGACAAAAGTAATCCCGATATAGAGCACGCCGGCGACGATGGTCATCGCCACGTAATTGAGGCCGTAGGTCGAGGAGATCAGCGCGCCGGTGATGCCGGTCTGCACCGCATACCAGCCGAGCAGCAGGGTCGACAGCAGGCCCGACGCCAGCACATAGCCCTTTTTTCCGAACACGATGCTGGCGATCAGCGCGAAATTCATGCCGCGCCTGGTGCCGATCAGCCCGAGCGCGCCCACATAGGCGAACATGATCAGGTTGCCGACGATCATCGCCACCAGTGCATTCTTGAACCCCATGCCCAGCACCAGCAGCGAACCGGTCATCGCGCCGGTGATGATCATCGGAAATCCCAGCCACACCATCGTGACCGAGAAGGCGCTGCGCCGGGCGCTCATCGGCACCGGCTCGTGCTCGAATTCATGGCCGAGAAGGTCGTCGATCTGCCCTTCGGTCTGATGAACCAGCCCGCTGTTCGATTGACCGCTCATGATGTCCCCCCTGTTTCCTCCGCGAGGAAGTGTCCGCCGTTGCATCGAACCACGCCGGCGCGAAACATCGCGCCGGCGCCGATCATCGATGTCACCTAGCGATGTGCGACTTTCTGGTTCGGAATGCCCTCGATCGGACATTCATCGGTCCCGACGGTCGGACGGGTCATGGCTTCAACCATCTCCCGCGTCCCTTCGGGGTCCGTGATCCAGTTCTTGTAGAAGGTGTACGGGCAGACCGCGTGGCCGCGATCACCGTCGCCGGAGTTGATCAGGCCGGTATAGCCGCGGTGCATCAGCTTGAAGAGATGGTTCTGCGACTGCATGTTGCGGCGGGCGTCGCGGATCAGCGACACCGAGAGTTGCGCGTACTGGATGCCATTCTCCTCGGTGCCGCACTCCCCAAGGGTCCGGCCGTCGAAGCCGATGAGCGCGGAATGGCCGAAGTAGGAATAGACGCCGTCGAAGCCGGAGGCGTTGGCGACCGCCACGTAGCAGTTGTTGGCCCAGGCCATCGACTTCGAGATCTGGATCTGCTGCTCCTTGGCCGGATACATGTAGCCCTGGCAGCGGACGATCAGTTCGGCGCCGCGCATCGCGCAGTCCCGCCAGATCTCCGGATAGTTGCCGTCGTCGCAGATGATCAGGCTGATCTTCAGTCCCTTCGGCCCGTCCGAGACGTAGGTGCAATCGCCGGGATACCAGCCCTCGATCGGCACCCACGGCATGATCTTGCGGTACTTCTGGACGATCTCGCCCTTGTCGTTCATCAGGATCAGGGTGTTGTACGGCGCCTTGTTGGGATGCTCCTCGTGGCGCTCGCCGGTCAGCGAGAACACACCCCAGACCTTCGCTCTGCGGCAGGCGTCCGCGAAGATCCGGGTCTCCTCGCCCGGCACTGACGACGCGGTCTCGTACATCTCCTTGGAATCGTACATGATGCCGTGGGTCGAGTATTCCGGGAAGATCACGAGGTCCATGCCCGGCAGGCCGAGCTTCATGCCCTCGACCATCTTGGCGATGTTGCGCGCGTTATCCAGCACCTCGGCCTTGGTGTGCAGGCGCGGCATCTTGTAATTGACCACGGCAACGCCGACCGTGTCCTTGCTGCTCGATATGTCTCCATGCAACATGTCTCGACTCCCTTTTCCTGAGCGATAAGTCCCGCTACACGGCCATGTGCAGCTGGATGAGATCATCGGTGAGCTCACCGATCGTACCCTTGGCGACGACGCGTCCCTTTTCGAGCAACGCGAAGCGGTGAGACGCACGCCGCGCAAACGCGACATTCTGTTCGACCAGCACGACCGTGATTCCGCGCTCGCGATTGAGGCTGACGATCACGTCTTCGATCTGCTCGACGATGTTCGGCTGGATACCCTCCGTCGGCTCGTCCAGCAGGATGACCTTGGGCTTGGCCAGCAGCGCACGCGCGATCGCAAGCTGCTGCTGCTGGCCGCCGGAGAGATTGCCGCCGTAGCGATTGAGAAAGTCCTTGAGGACCGGAAACAGCTCGAGAACCCACTCCTCGATGCCGTTGGCCGATTTCGCGGCGAAGGTCCCGAGCGTCAGGTTTTCCCGCACAGTGAACTTCGGCAAAATCCCGCGGCCCTGCGGCACATAGGCGATACCGGCCTTGGCGCGCTGGTAGGTCCGCAGCGGCGAGATGTCGGCACCGTCGAGCGACAGCCGTCCGGTGCACCGGTCCATCAGGCCGAGGATGCTGCGCATCAGTGTGGTCTTGCCGACGCCGTTGCGGCCGAGCACCGAGAGGAATTCGCCATTGCCAACCGTCAGGTTGATGCCCTGCAGGGCGCGGCTGTTGCCGTAGAAGGCGTCGACGTCGGTCAGCTCAAGCATGGCTGATGCCTCCCGATCCGAGATAGGCGCGGCGCACTTCCGGATGCGCCTCGACTTCAGCGGCGGTGCCCTCGGCCAGCATCTGGCCCATATGCATCACCGAGATGATGTCGCCGATCGCCTTGACGAAGCCCATGTCGTGCTCGACCACGATCAGCGTGTGCTTGCCCTTCAGCCGAGCGAACAGTTCGGCGGTCTTGCGGGTTTCCTGCGCCGTCATGCCCGCGGTGGGCTCGTCCATCAGGATCAGCTCGGCGTCCTGGGCGACCAGCATGCCGATCTCCAGCCACTGGGTCTGACCGTGCGACAGATAGGCCGCCGGCCGGTCGAGCTGCTCGGTGAGCCCGACCAGTTCAGCGAGACGCTCGACATGCTCGCGCCCCGAGTTGCCGATATTCCAGCGCAGATTGCCGAAGACGCTCGTGCGCCGGGCTCGCGCCACTTCAAGGTTCTCGGAGACCGAGAGCTCGCGGAACACGCTCGGCACCTGGAACTTGCGGCCGACGCCGGCACGGGCGATTTCGTATTCCTCGAGATCCTGCAGCGCCGTTCCGTCAAAGCTCACCGTGCCGGCACTCGGCTTGACCTTGCCGCAGATGATGTCCAGCGCCGTGGTCTTGCCGGCGCCGTTCGGCCCGATCAGGCAGCGCAGCTCGCCTTTGCGCACGCTCATGTTGAGTGAATTGAGCGCCTTGAAACCGTTGAAGCTGACGGAAACGTCGCGGAGATCGAGATGGGAGCTCATGTGCTGCCCTCCGTCTGGCCGACGCCCTGCGCAACGCCGCCACTCGCGGTTTGTCGTCGCAGCACGATCCAGCGCAGGGCAGCTTGCGCGAGACCGGCGAGCCCCTTCGGCAGGAACAGGACCACGAGCACGAACAGCGCGCCCATCACCAGCGTCCAGGTTTCCAGGAACGCTGCGGACTCCGACAGCGCGCCCTGCATGCCCGCCACCAGTACCGCGCCAAGGAACGCACCGACCAGGCTCTGCCGGCCGCCGACCGCGCACCACACCACGACCGAAAGCGAAAGCTGCACGCCGAGGAAGGTCGGCGAGGCAAACTCCATCACCACCGTGTAGAGCATGCCGGCAAGGCCCGCGATCGCCGCCGACAGCGCGAACACGAAGATCTGGTAGAGCGCGACGTCGTAGCCGAAGTAGCGCACCCGGCTCTCATGGTCGCGGATCGCCTGCACGATCAAGCCGGCCTTGGTTCTTGTGAAGGCGAAGGCGACAAGCAGGCTGAGCAGGACACAGCCGGCCACGAGATAGTAGGTTGCACGGCCATAGGCATCGAACGCGACGCCGAAGATCTCGAGCTGGGCGAGATCGGTGATGCCGTTGAAGCCGCCGGTGTAGCTCTGCTGGTCGATGATCACGAGATTGATCACCACCATGGTGGCGAGCGTGATGATCGAGACATAGACGCCGGTGACGCGCCCCCGGAACATGAACCAGCCGAGCGCCGCCGCGACCAGCGCCGGCACGATCAGGCCGGCGGCGATCGCGAAGGTCAGCGAGCGGAACGGCTCCCAGAACCACGGCAAATGCTGGACATTGTTCCAGACCATGAAGTCCGGCAGTCCGCTCGCTCCCGTGTGCACCGGCACGGTCTTGAGCTTGAGCGCCATTGCCATGGCGTAGGAGCCGAGCCCGAAGCTCATCGCCTGGCCGAGATTCAGGATGCCGCCGAATCCCCAGGACAGCCCGAGCGACACCGTGAGGATCCCCAGCACCAGATAACGCGCGACCTTGTTGAGCAGGAAGTCGTTGTTGAGCAGCACCGGCAGCGCGAACACCACAGCGCAGACGATCAACAGAGGTGCCAGCTGCGCGATCAGGCGCTGCAATCCGTTGGGGTTGGGAACATGCGACGGCATAGATGAGCGATCTGTCTCAGGCCCGCACGCGTGCGGTGAAAAGCCCCTCGGGGCGGAAACGGATGAGCACGACGATGGCGAGCAGCACGATCGCCTTGGCCACCGTGTCGTTCTGCAGGAAGGCGATGCCGCCGGAGAGCTCGCCGAGGATGAAGGCGCTCGCCACGGTGCCGGCGAGGCTCTGCACGCCGCCGAGCACGACCACCATGAAGGCATCGACCACATAGCCGGTGCCCATATCGGGCGACACGCTCTTCAGCGGCGACACCAGCGCGCCGGCCAGTCCCGCCAGTCCCGCGCCATAGGCGAAAGTCAGCGCATAGACCCGCTTGGCGTTGATGCCGAACGAGGCGGCGACCGAACGGTCCTGGATGATCGCGCGCAGCTTCATTCCGACTGTGGTGCGATTCATGAGCAACCAGGTCGCCACGAACAGCGCGATCGACACCACGAACAGGAACACCCGATAGGACGATACCGGGATGCCGAACACGTCCATGCTGTCGGACAGCGCCGGCGGCAGCTGCACGTAGCGCAGTTCGCTGCCGACCATCAGCCGCACCGCCTGCTGCAACATGATGCCGACGCCCCAGGTCGCAAGAATCGTGTCCAGCGGCCGGTTGTTGAGCAAGCTCAGGACATAACGCTCGATGACCCAGCCGAACGCGGCGACCACGAGGAAGATCGGCACCAGGCTCGCCAGCAGGCCGAGCCCGAGATAGGTGTGGAACACCCAGGCCGCGTAAGCGCCGAGCATCACGAACTCGCCATGGGCGAGATTGATGATGCCCATCGACCCGTAGATGATCGACAGGCCCAGCGCGACCAGCAGCAGGATCGATCCGATGCTGAGGCCGGTGACGATTTGTTCGATGAATTGGTCCACGTCGGGATCCGCTTTTCGATGTTCGTTTTGTGCGCCCTGCCCCTCCCACCCGTTCGTGCGAGAGGCCGCATTCGTTTTGGGGATGCAGGCCGCCGGCGCCGCACGCCGACGGCCTTCGTCAGCCCCCGTCGTCAGCTTTTCTCGACCAGGCCCTTCTCGGTGCATGACTGACCGGGATAGGCCGCGTAAGGCACCGGCTTCAGCCACTCCTTGGCCTCGACAAGAATCTCGAACTGTCCGTTCGACTTCGCCTGCGCGATCTTGGGCCACAGCCAGGTGTGCAGGTTCTCCGGCTCGATCCGGACCTTGCCCTGCGGTGCAATCACTTCCTGGCCCTTGACGGCGTCGCGGATGTTCGGCGGCGTGAGGTCGCTGGTCGCGAGCTTCTCGACCGCCTGCTTGAACAGGTAGGTCTGGAAGTAGCAGGCCTCCGACACGAAATGCGTCACCTTGTCGGCGCCCCAACGCTTCTTGTAGGCCTCGACGAACTTCTCGTTCTCCGGCGACTTGTGCACCATGAAGTAAGGCGCCGAGGTGAAATGACCGGCGGCCGCCTCGCCGCCCATCGCAGCGACCTCGTTCTCGGAGGTCGTCAGGCTCGCCATCGGCATCTTCTCGGGATCGAGGCCGGCCGCCTTGTACTGACGATGCAGTGCGACCACGGAATCGCCGACCACGGTGGAGAAGATCACGTTCGGCTGCGTCGAGCGGATCTTGTTGATGACGGAAGAGAATTCGGAATGACCGAGCGGCACATATTCTTCCGCCACGACCTCGCCGCCGAGCTTCTCAAGCAGCTTCTTGCAGTAGTTGTTCTCTTCCTTCGGATAGATGTAGTTGGAGCCGATCAGGTAGAACTTCTTGCCGAACTTCTTGACCAACCAGGGCACGAACTCATCCTGCTGCTGGTTCGGCACCGCGCCGGTGTAGATCACGTTCTTCGAGCACTCGCGGCCTTCATAGAGCGTCGGATACCAATAGAGATTGTTCTGCCGCTCGAACACCGGGAGCACCGCCTTGCGGCTTGCCGAGGTGTAGGAGCCGAACACACTGACGCATTTGTCGCCGACGACGAGCTTGCGAGCCTTCTCCGAGAAGGTCGCCGGATCGGACGCGGGGTCCTCGACGATCGGCACGATCTTGCTGCCCTTGATGCCGCCTGCAGCATTGATCTCCTCGATGGCAAGCAGCGTCGCCTTGTTGAGCGATTCCTCGATGATCGCGGTCGTTCCCGTCAGCGAGAACAGCACGCCGACCTTGATCTCGCCGCCGGCGGCGTAAGCGAGGTCGGCGTTCTTGATCCAGATGTGCGGCAGTCCGGCGCCGGCAAACGCGCCAAGCGCCGCGGTATTCCTCAGCAAAGTCCGCCGTGAAATGCTCATCCCTAGCTCCCTTCAGGACTGAAAAAACAAAAAGCCCTCCCGATGCGCGCTTACGCGAGCATTGGGAGGGCTTTGTTGCCGGTTGTGTCGAAGGCGGCGCTGTCGCCGCCGGCCCCGCTATTGGGGCTTACTGTTGATGATCGTAGCCAAGCAGTTCGAACGAGTCAACAATCGCCGCGGCGACGGCACTTGCCGACACGCGACGATCCATCGCCTGTCGTCTGATGAAGCCATAGGCCTCGGTTTCCGGCATCTGCCGCGTCGCCATCAGGATCGCCTTGGCGCGCTCCACCGTGCGCATCGAGCGCAGATTGTCGTCGAGCTTCTCGATCTTGCTGCGGAGCCGCCGTTCGTAACCAAATTGACTGCGCGCCAGCACGAGGCTGGACAGCACTGCATTTTGCGTGAACGGCCGCGGCAGAACGGCGTTCGGCGTCGCATGACACAGCGCGTCGGCGTGCACGACCTCCGTCGCCGGCAGGATCACAACCAGCGCCGAGCGTGCATCGCCGGGAATCCATGGCAGGCGCCGCGCCAGGTCAGGAGAATATTCGCAGTACACTACGTCGGCATCGGCCGGCACGCTCTCCGGCATCGGCCAGACCTGCCGCACCCGCATCCGGAACCGCTGCAACTCGCGCAGCAACATGCCGACCTGATCGTCGACCGGCGCGACCACCACCGCCGACAGATCGGCAAGTTCCTGAACCATGGTCTTGCGTCCGCCGACGTCTCGGCTCAGCGACGGCTTACGCGACATTTCGTTCATTGGACGCTTCCTGTTTGCGTTGCACGACCATATCCGATCAGGAACGGATCCGCATGCACCGGCTCCTTCGACTGGCTGACGACATCGAACTGCCCCTGGCGGTTGGCGCGCCCGATGCGGGTCCAGAGGTCGGTATGACCCGACATTGGGTTGACGGTGACCGCACCTTGCGGTGCATCGAAGCTGGTGCCGAACACCATCGAGCGGAGCACCTCGGTGTCGAGCGAATTGACCTGCTCGAGCGCCTTCGCGAACAGATGCAGCTGGAAGTACGACGCCTCGGCGCACATGTTGGTCGAGATATCGGCGCCGAACCGCTTCTTGAAGCGCTGCACAAACGCATTGTTGGCGCTGCCCTCGACGCCCTGGAAGTACGATGCCGCCGTGACGTGTCCCTCGCCGACGTCGAAGCCCATGGCGGCGATTTCGGCTTCCGTCGTGGTCAGGCTGGCGATCGGCACCTGCTTTGGATCGAGCCCGACATTCGCGTAAGCCTGATAGAGGAACACCGTGCCCTCGCCAACGACGGTCGAGAAGATCACGTCGGGCCTGACACGCTTGATATCCTGGATGATCGGCACAAAATCCTGCCAGCGCGCATAGACATTGACATAGCGCTCGCCAACGACCGAACCGCCATTGCTCTTGAGCAGCTCCCGCATCACCCGGTTGGACTCGCGCGGATAGATGTAATCCGACCCCACGAAATAGAACCGTGTTCCGAACGTATCCATCAAATAGCGGCACAGTGCGAGGCTGTTCTGATTCGGCGATGCGCCGGTGTAGATGACGTTGGGCGACGCCTCGAAGCCTTCGTAAAGCGTCGGATACCAGAGCAGACCGTTCAGCCGTTCGACCACCGGCAGCACCGCCTTGCGGCTCGACGAGGTGTAGCAGCCGAAGATCGTGCTGACCTGATCCTCGATCATCAGCCGCTTGGCGTAATGGCCATAGGCGGCCGAGTCCGATCCGGGGTCATAGGCAACGGGAACCAGCTCGCGGCCGCAGACGCCGCCCGCTTCATTCACCTCTTCGATCGCGAGTTGCGTGCCCTGATACTGGGTCTCCTCGATCACCGACATGAAGCCGGTTCGCGAGAACAGCACTCCTATCCGCCACGGAGCGGATGTCGTTTGGGTAAGGTTCGACATGATCAGGCCCTCGACAGAATTGGAGGGACGAGAGGGATTATTGTTCTTGTTGCTCTCGAACAGCATTGCCGGCTGCGGAAGATTGCATGCCATCTGCCGCGAGACAAGGACCCTGGCCGCTCATCCTGTCAGCGAAGCTGACGCGAAACCAGGCAGATTAATGTGTCACCCGCGATGGATCACAGGCGCAGCACTCCACGGACCACCTATCTCCGGTAGCCGCAGCGCCGATTTCCCGCATCAAGGCATGTCCGGCCGGTCACCTCGCGTACATCAACCGGACGGTTGAGAGCTGCGACGAGATTGCGCCACGAACAGCTCCCGATCAGGAGGGTCCCATCAGCGCAGGCTGGGCAGATCGAGCCCGTTGGCGCGGGCGCATTCGATCGCCGTGTCATAGCCGGCGTCGGCGTGGCGCATGACGCCCGTGGCCGGATCGTTCCACAGCACGCGCTCGAGCCGGCGCGCCGCCTCCGGCGTGCCGTCCGCGACGATGACCATGCCGGCGTGCTGCGAATAGCCGATGCCGACGCCGCCACCGTGATGCAGCGACACCCAGGTTGCGCCGCTCGCGCAGTTGAGCAAGGCATTGAGCAGCGGCCAGTCGGACACGGCGTCGGAGCCGTCGCGCATCGCCTCGGTCTCGCGGTTCGGGCTCGCCACCGAGCCGCTGTCGAGATGATCGCGCCCGATCACGATCGGCGCCTTGAGCTCGCCGCGCGCCACCATCTCGTTGAAGACAAGGCCAAGCCGATGACGGTCGCCGAGCCCGACCCAGCAAATCCGCGCCGGCAGCCCCTGAAACTTGATGCGCGCCTTGGCCATGTCGAGCCAATTGTGCAAGTGGCTGTCGTTGGGCATCAGCTCCTTGACCTTGGCATCGGTCTTGAAGATGTCCTCGGGATCGCCTGACAGCGCTGCCCAACGGAACGGTCCCACGCCGCGGCAGAACAGCGGGCGGATATAGGCCGGAACGAAACCCGGAAAATCGAACGCCTGCTTCAGGCCCATATCCTTGGCCATCTGGCGGATGTTGTTGCCATAATCGAGCGTCGGGATTCCCTGCGCGTGGAAATCCAGCATGGCCTGGACGTGATCGACCATCGAGGTCTTGGCTGCCGTCTCAACGGCCTTGGGGTCGGCCGCGCGTTTGGCTTCCCAATCGACGAGCGTCCATCCCTTGGGCAAATAGCCGTTGATCGGATCATGCGCGCTGGTCTGGTCGGTAACGATGTCGGGGCGCACGCCGCGGCGCACCAGCTCGGGAAAGATCTCGGCCGCATTGCCGAGCAGGCCGACCGACGCCGGCTTCTGGCTCTTGACCGCTTCAGCAATGATCGCCAGCGCTTCGTCAAGCGTCGTCGCCTGGCGGTCGAGATAACCCGTGCGTAGCCGCATCTCGATGCGGCTCGGCTGGCATTCGACCGCGAGCATCGAGGCGCCGGCCATGGTCGCGGCCAGTGGCTGGGCGCCGCCCATGCCGCCGAGACCTGCCGTCAGGATCCATTTGCCGGCGAGACTGCCACCATAGTGCCGGCGGCCGACCTCGACGAACGTCTCATAGGTCCCCTGCACGATTCCCTGGCTGCCGATATAGATCCATGAGCCTGCCGTCATCTGGCCGAACATCATCAGGCCTTGCCGGTCGAGTTCGTTGAAATGATCGAGCGTTGCCCAATGCGGCACCAGGTTGGAATTCGCGATCAGGACGCGTGGCGCATCCGCGTGGGTGCGAAAAATGCCGACCGGCTTGCCGGATTGCACCAGCAGCGTCTGGTCGCCTTCGAGCTTGCGCAAGGAGGCGGCAATCCGGTCAAAGCTCTCCCAGTCGCGCGCTGCGCGGCCGATGCCGCCATAGACCACGAGCTCGCTCGGGCGCTCGGCGACGTCAGGGTCCAGATTGTTCATCAGCATGCGCAGCGGCGCTTCCGTCAGCCAGCTCTTGGCGCTGATGTCGGTGCCGCGGGGTGCACGGATGATGCGTTCGTTGTCCAGTCGGCGGTTCATGACGGATGTCCCTGCTAAGCAAGTCTTCTAAGTCAGAGTCTTCTAAGTCAGAGTCTTCTAAGTCAGTCTTGGAAATGGATCGGTCGGAAGCACCGCGATCGCAGCGGCGGGCAACGCGTCGGCTTCGATCAGCGATGCGGCCCGCGCGAGATCGTCGGCCATGTAGCGGTCGGCGGCGAGCGCGGGAACGTGCTGCCGCAGCGCGGCGATGACTGCCGCGAGCGGTGCGCTGGTCGCATGCGGTGCGCGCAGCGTGATGCCCTGCGCCGCGACCAGCAGCTCGATGCCGAGGATGGCGGCGAGATTGTCGGCCATGTCCGACAGCCGGCGCGCGGCATGCGCGGCCATCGAGACGTGATCTTCCTGATTGGCGCTGGTCGGCGTCGAGTCGATCGAGCAAGGCAAGGCGCGCTGCTTGTTCTCGGCATAGAGCGCCGCCGCCGTCACCTCGGCGATCATGAATCCGGAGTTGATGCCAGGCTCGGGCGTCAGGAACGGCGGCAGGCCGAAGTTCAAGGCGGGATCGACGAGGGTCGCGATCCGGCGCTCGCTGGTCGCGCCGATCTCCGCGAGCGCCAGCGCGATCTGGTCGGCGGCGAACGCCACCGGTTCAGCGTGGAAATTACCGCCCGACACGATCTCGCCAGCCTCGACCAGGACGAGCGGATTGTCGGTGACGGCATTGGCCTCAACCGTCAGCCCGCGGGCGGCTTGCGCGAGCAGGTCGAGCACGGCGCCCGCGACCTGCGGCTGACAGCGCAGGCAATAGGGATCCTGCACGCGCTCGTCGCCTTCGAGATGCGATTGCCTGATGTCGCTGCCGTCGAGCAGCGCGGTCAGGGCCGCGGCCGCGGCAATCTGGCCGTCATGGCCACGCAGCGCTTGTATCTCGGGGCGAAACGGCACCGTCGACGCCATCGCCGCATCGACCGACAACGCGCCTGTCACCAGCGCGGCACACGCCAGGCGATGCGCACGCAGCAGGCCGGAGATGGCATAGGCGGTGGAAAACTGCGTGCCGTTGATCAGCGCGAGCCCCTCCTTGGGTCCGAGCGTCAACGGCGCGAGGCCGGCAGTCGCAAGGGCTTCGCGGCCCGGCACGACCTTGCCATCAAGGAATGCCTGCCCCTCCCCGATCATGACCGCGGTCATATGGGCGAGCGGCGCGAGATCGCCGGAGGCACCGACCGAGCCCTGCTGCGGCACCAGCGGAGTGACGCCGCGCGCCAGCATGCCCTGCAGCTGCTCGATCACGTCGCGGCGCACGCCGGATGCGCCGCGACCGAGCGAAATCACCTTCAACGCCATCATCAGTCGCACGATCGGCTCGGGCGTGCTCGGACCGACTCCGCAGCAATGCGACAGGATGAGGTTGCGCTGAAGCAGCGCGGTCTGGTCGGGCGCGATGCGTGTCGATGCCAGCTTCCCGAAGCCGGTATTGATGCCGTAGACGGGAACGTCAATACGCGCCGCCTTCGCCACGATCTCCGCGGCCGCCTCGACACGCGGCCAGCACGATGGATCGAGCACGATGGGCGCGCCGGCGAGCACGCGCGCCAGAACGTCGAGGCCGACGGTTCCAGGCGTCACGACGACAGGCGCATCCCGATCGTTCATCGTCCCCTCCACACCCGGTTGTGCAGCGGGTTGAAGCCGATGCGGTAGACCAGTTCAGCCGGACGCTCGATGTCCCAGATCGCCAGATCGCACCACTTGCCGGCCTCGAGCGTGCCGGTCTCGGCAAGGATGCCGAGCGCACGCGCGCCTTCTCGCGTCACCCCTGTGAGACATTCGGCGACCGTCATCCGGAACAGCGTTGCACCCATGTTCATCGCCAGCAGGAGCGAGGTGAGCGGTGAGCTGCCCGGATTGCAATCGGTCGCCAGCGCCATGTTTACACCGTGGCTACGAAACAGCTCGACCGGCGGCTTGTGCGTCTCACGAATGAAATAGAACGCGCCGGGCAGCAGGACCGCGACGGTGCCGGCCTTCCCCATCGCCGCGGCGCCGGCTTCGTCGGTGTGCTCCAGATGATCGGCTGACAGTGCCGAAAACGTTGCGGCCAGCGCCGCGCCGCCGAGATTGGACAGCTGATCGGCATGCAGCTTGACGGGCAGTCCCAACGACCGCGCCGCCTCGAATACCCGCGCCGTCTGCTCTCCGGAAAACGCGATCCCCTCCATGAAGCCGTCGACGGCATCGGCAAGGCCGGCCTTGGCCACGGCCGGCAGCATCTCGTTGCAGACCAGATCGATGTAGCGGTTCTTGTCGCCATTGGCTTCAGGCGGCAACGCATGCGCTCCGAGGAACGACGTGCGGATCGCGACCTGCCGCAGGCGGGCGAGGCTGCGTGCCGCCGCAAGCTGCCGCATCTCGGTCTCGGCATTGAGGCCATAGCCGGACTTGATCTCGACGGTGGTTGCGCCCTCGCCGATCAGCGCATCGAGCCGCGGCAGCGCGCCGGCGACAAGCTCGGCCTCGGTCGCGCTGCGCGTCGCCGCGACGGTCGAGACGATGCCGCCGCCCGCGCGCGCGATCTCCTCGTAGCTCGCGCCTTTCAGGCGCAGCTCGAACTCGTGCGCGCGATTGCCGCCGAAGACGAGATGGGTGTGGCAATCGACCAGCCCGGGCGTGATCCAGCGGCCGGCGCAATCGATCCGCTCAACGGCGTCCGCATCCACAGGAAAATCCGACTGCACGCCGGCATAGACGATGCGGCCGTCGCGCAACGCGATCAGACCCCGCTCGACCTCGCCGAGATCGGTGCGGTCGCTGCGCATCGTGGCGAGCCGGGCGTTGTGCCAGATACGGTCGAAGCGCTCTGCCATGCGATCGTCCCCTCGATGTGGGATGCTTGACTTATATGTCTAGACATATAATCGTGTCTGGGTTCTGTCCAGCCGGCGTGGAAAAATGACACGACTGCATTTCGCATTCGCGCTGCTGCCTTCGGGCTGGGCCAATGACGTGCAGGTCGTCGTTTCCGATGGCGCGATCGCGTCGGTGACGGTGGGCGTCGCGCCTGCCGCCGGCGACGAACGTCACCAACTGGCGGTTCCGGGATTGGCGAGCCTGCACAGCCACGCCTTTCAGCGCGGCATGGCCGGCCTTGCCGAACTGCGCGGCGACACGACCGATACGTTCTGGACCTGGCGCGAGACGATGTATCGCTTCGCGCTGACCATGACGCCGGACGACGTCGTCGCCGTCGCAATCCTGCTCTACGTCGAGATGCTCGAGCGGGGCTTTACCCGCGTCGGCGAGTTCCACTATCTGCATCATGATCGGGACGGCGCGCCCTACGCCAATGCCGCCGAGATGGCCGTGCGCATCGCAGAGGCCGCCAACGCCTCCGGCATCGGACTCACGCTGCTGCCAAGTTTCTACGCCCACAGCACGTTCGGCGCCGCTGCACCGCATGCCGGGCAGCGCCGCTTCATTTGCTCGGTCGATCAGTTTGCCACGCTGATGACTGCCTCGCGTGAGGCAATCCGAGACCTACCTGGCGCCAATATCGGCATCGCTCCGCATAGCCTGCGCGCCGTGGCGCCGGATGAGCTGGCGGCGATCATCCTACTTGCCGGGGCGGACCCGATCCACATCCACGCCGCCGAACAGGTGCGCGAGGTCGAGGATTGCCTCGCCTGGTCGGGACAGCGGCCGGTGCAATGGCTGCTCGAACATGCGCCCGTCGATCAACGCTGGTGCCTGATTCACGCGACCCACATGACGGAGCAGGAAGTCACAGCGCTCGCCCGCAGCGGCGCGGTTGCCGGCCTTTGCCCCGTCACCGAAGCAAGTCTCGGCGACGGCATCTTTTCCGCGCGCGAATTCCTCGCGGCGGGCGGCCGGTTCGGCATCGGAACCGATTCCAATGTGCTGGTCGGGGTCGCCGACGAGCTGCGTCAGCTCGAATACGGCCAGCGGCTGAAGCACCGCGAGCGCAACGTGTTTTCGGGGCGTCCCGGCGCATCCACCGGCCGCGCCCTGTTCGATCACGCGCTCGCGGGCGGTGCGCAAGCTCTGGCACAGACCAAGGCCGGGCTCGCGCCCGGTGCGCGCGCCGACATCGTGTCTCTCGACACCGCGCACCCGTCCCTCGCGGGACGGTCGGGCGATGCGGTTCTCGACGGCTGGCTGTTTGCAACCGGCAGCGACGCGATCGATTGCGTCTGGGCCGGCGGCGACAGGGTCGTCGCGGGCGGACGGCACCGGTTGCGCGACAAGGCGCGCGAGCAGTTCAATGCCAGCGTGCGGAGGCTCGTCGCATGAGCCTCGCCTCCGACCAGGCCAAGCCGAATGCAGCCGGCAAGCCGACGCTCTACAAGCGCATCCGGCTCGACATAGAGACCCGGATCCTGACCGGCGAATGGCCGCCCGGGCATCGCATCCCGTTCGAGCACCAATTGATGGCGCGCTACCGCTGCTCGCGCATGACGGTGAACAAGGCGTTGTCGGAGCTGGCGCAGGCCGATTTGATCGAGCGGCGGCGCCGTGCCGGCACCTTCGTGCGCCGTCCACAGCATCTGTCGGCGGTGCTCAAGATCGCCGACATCCGCGCCGAGATCACCGCGCTCGGCCGCAGCTATGGCTATCAGCTGATTGATTGCCGGCGCCGTACCGCAACATCGGCCGATCGGGCCCGGCTCGGCATGGACAAGGCCGGCAAGGTGGTCGCGATCGCCTGCCGGCACAGCGCCGACAATGTGCCGTTCGCCGTCGAGGACAGGCTGATCGATCTCTCCACGGTTCCGGAGGCTGCCAACGCGGACTTCGCGCGCGAGCCGCCCGGCTCGTGGTTGCTGCATCATGTGCCGTGGACCGAAGCCGAGCATACGATCAGTGCCGTCGTCGCCGACGATCGCACGGCCGAGGCGCTCGACATCGCGGTCGGCGCGCCCTGCCTCGTGATCGACCGCTACACTTGGCGCAGCGCGCGCACGGTGACGGCGGTGCGGTTGCATTACCCAGGCGAGACGCATCGCCTGGTCGCCCGCTTCAAGGGAGGCTGAGGACGCCTTGCGCGGCATATTTCATGCAATGCATCATGGGCCATCATCCGCCGACATGCTTCGTGCGGCAATCCGCCGCGACTGACGTGAAGACATCAACCGGGTTCAATCCATCGTTCAAGAGGTCGACAATCATGCGTTCTTTCAAGCTATTTTCCGCAATCGCAGTGCTGCTCGCGTCCACCGCCGCGTCAGCGGATGACGTCAAGGTCGGCGTCGGCATCTCCGGATGGACCGGATTCGCGCCGCTGACGCTCGCCAAGGAAGCCGGAATCTTCAAGAAGAACGGCCTCGACGTAACCTTGAAGAAGATCCCGCAGAAGGACCGGCATCTCGCGATCGCCTCGGGCGACATCCAGTGCGCGGCGACGACGGTCGAGACGTGGATCTCCTGGAATGCCAACGGCGTCGCGACCAAGCAGATCTTCCAGCTCGACAAGAGCTATGGCGCCGACGGCATGGCCGTGCGCAACGACGTCGCCGCGATCAAGGACTTGAAGGGCAAGACCGTCGCGGCATCGGCGCCGGGCACCTCGCCCTACTTCGCGCTGGCCTGGATGCTGAAGAAGAACGGCCTCTCGGTGAAGGACGTCACGGTGGTGAATCTGGAGCCCGCCGCCGCGGCGCAGGCTTTCGTCTCCGGCCAGAACGATGCCGCGATGACCTACGAGCCCTATCTGTCGACCGTGCGCGCCGCTCCCGACAAGGGCAAGATCATCGCGACCACGCTCGACTACCCGATCGTGATGGATACCTTCGGCTGCACGCCGAAATTCCTGACCGACAATCCGAAGGCGGCGCAGGCGCTGGCCGACAGCTATTTCGAGGCGCTCGACATGATCGCCAAGGATCAGGCCAAGTCCTACGAGATCATGGGCGCCGACGTGAAGCAGAGCGGCGAGCAGTTCGGCAACTCGGCAAAGTACCTGCGCTGGCAGGACAAGGCCGCCAACCAGAAATTCTTCGCCGGCGACTTCCTCACCTTCAACAAGGACGCTGCCGAGCTCCTGCTCGAGGTCGGCATCATCAAGGCCGCGCCGAAGGTCGAAGACATCTACGACGCCAGCTTCATCAAGTAACGCAGCAACCATTTCTGCCGGTGCCGCCTCGCGACGCAGCGGACGGGACCGGAGCATGAGATACGCCTGGATCAATTGATGCGTCCTCTCGAGCCCACGACATCGAAGCAGCGCGTGGCCTATGGCCTCGCCTTCTTCGTGCTGTTCGTCGCCCTCTGGTCCTGGGCCACGTTCGGCGGCCACGTGTCGAAGACTTTCCTCGCCAACCCGCTCACCATGGTGCAGGAAGGCTATGAGCTGCTCGCCAAGCAAGGCTTTCTGTTCGACATCGGGATGACGATCTGGCGCGTGATCGGCGGGTTTGTGCTTGCTGCCGTCATCGCGGTGCCGCTCGGCGTGCTGATGGGGGCCTACAAGCCAATCGAGGCCTTTCTCGAGCCGTTTGTGTCCTTTGCGCGCTATCTGCCGGCGTCGGCCTTCATCCCGCTGTTGATCCTGTGGGCCGGCATCGGCGAGTTGCAGAAGCTGCTGGTGATCTTCATCGGCGCGGTGTTTCAGATCATCCTGATGGTCGCGGTCACCGTCGGTGCCACACGGCGCGATCTGGTGGAGGCCGCCTACACGCTCGGCGCCCGCGACCGCGGCATCATCCGCCGGGTGCTGCTGCCCTCCGCCGCGCCCGAGATTGCTGAAATCCTCAGGCTGGTGCTGGGCTGGGCCTGGACCTACGTCATCGTGGCCGAACTGATCGGCTCGTCATCGGGCATCGGGCACATGATCACCGACAGCCAGGCGCTGCTCAACACCGGCCAGATCATCTTCGGCATCATCGTGATCGGGCTGATCGGCCTGATCTCCGACTTCCTGTTCAAGGCCTTCAACGCTTGGCTGTTCCCGTGGAAGCTCGCATGACCGCGCTCAGGATCGATCAGGTCTCGCGAACCTT
The DNA here is from genome assembly GCF_009720285.1 of Bradyrhizobium sp. BR2003. Taxonomy (NCBI): domain Bacteria; kingdom Pseudomonadati; phylum Pseudomonadota; class Alphaproteobacteria; order Hyphomicrobiales; family Nitrobacteraceae; genus Bradyrhizobium; species Bradyrhizobium sp. BR2003. The sequence continues at coordinate 206,894 of NZ_SMYJ01000025.1, read as the reverse complement.
CCCCGCCCGTGCCGGCAACGCGCCGACGAGAGCGCTCGAGCCGACCACGCTCGATGTCGGCGACAACGACTTCGTCACCATTCTCGGCCCCTCCGGCTGCGGAAAATCCACCCTGCTCCGGATCATCGCCGGGCTCGACCGGCCGACCAGCGGGCGCGTTACGCTCGACGGGCGCGAGGTCACGGGCCCCGGCGCCGACCGCGGCATGGTGTTTCAGTCCTACACCCTGTTCCCATGGCTGACGGTCCGCGAGAACATCGCCTTCGGCCTGCGCGAGCGCGGCGTGTCGCAAGCGGAGCGCCACGACATCGCCAATGCCTTCATCCGCCGGGTCGGGCTATCCGGTTTCGAGAACCACTGGCCCAAGCAGCTGTCGGGAGGCATGCAGCAGCGCACGGCGATCGCCCGCGCGCTGGCCAACGATCCGAAAATCCTGCTGCTCGACGAGCCGTTCGGTGCGCTCGACAACCAGACGCGGGCATTGATGCAGGAGATGCTGCTCGGGATCTGGGAGCGCGACCAGAAGACGGTGCTGTTCGTCACGCACGACATCGAGGAAGCGATCTTCCTCGGCAGCCGCGTCATCGTCATGAGCGCCCGGCCCGGCCGCATCAAGGCCGAGATCACGGTCGATCTGCCGCATCCCCGCTCCTACAAGATCAAGACCACGCCCGAATTCGTCGTGCTGAAGGAACGGCTCGTGGAAGAGATCCGCACCGAGGCCCTGAAAGTCGCCGAACAGGCCTGATGATCAGCCACGCTTCTAGGGCCTTTTCCGTTCCGATGGAATCGGAACGGGGCTCCATATTCTGGTTTGACGCGTTTCCTTGACGAGAACCCGTATCCGCTTCGCTCGAAAACGCTCCGGCGTGCTCGGCCTGCACAGAGGATCAACTATTCGCAAACCAGCCTGACCGCAGGCGAGAGGAAAGCCTCTCGCCTCGCGAGATGTCTTTCAGGCGTCGCAGGCCCCGGCGCGTCGCCGGCGGCCCGGGAGCTGGTCCGTTTCGGGAACTCAGTTCGGCTTGCTGCGCAGGTTGTTCCTTGGCATACTTTCAACTTCCTCGGGCTCCGCCCGATCGATCTCGAGGCGTGCCATCCGGAGGATGAGGGTTGCCGTGGTGAGGCCGAGGCGTTCGGCCTCTTGTGCTGCGGTGTCGACCTTCTGGGCCAAGCCTTCACGTTTACCTGGGTATGCCATTCGTAATCCTCACTTAAGGTGCGAGATGAAAAATCCCACATACGTTGCAGAGCTGCAGAAGAAGCTCGGAGCTCCATCGAGCGAAACACTGGAAAGCCTGCGACTGTTGAAGGCCTTCCTTCGACTTGCGCCCGACCAGCGTTCCGAGGTCATCGAGCTGGTCGAACGTTTGGCGGTTGAGCCGCCGCGCGATCCCTCTCTGTCCTGAGGTGCTCGCAAATCTTTCCTGTGCGTCAGTTGTTCATCGGCTTGGCGGGCGTTTGCGTCGCGATCACATAGATTGCGCCGCCCTCGAGCGCTTCGGATTGATGCAGCGTGCCGGCTGGCAGCAGGATGGTGTCGCCGGCGCCAACCACCCGCTCGCCGCCATCCCAGATGAAGTGCAGCCGGCCGCTGATGATCATCAGGATCTCGTCGACCGGATGGGTATGGAATTGATGCACCTTGCCGGCCGCATCATGCTGCAGCTCGACCGAACCCTGGGCCGGAAGCAGGTTCAGGATCTCCGGGTCGATGGCAAATTCAGTCTTCGTGCCTGCGATGATCTGGGTCATGCTGCCTGCTCCTTGTTCGCGATCGGTGGCGTCTTGTTCTGCGCGAGCTTGGCGAAGGGGCAGCCCGAGCTCGCATTGTTGTCGTCGTGCAGGAAGTACTGCAGATACTCGCGGCCGTCGGTCGCACCGTAGCGGCCCAGAAGCGGAGAGGGGCTCGCGCTGTCGTACGGGATCAGGCGCTTGCGCACCTCCGCGAACGCGGCGTTCGCGGCCTTCTCCGTCCCGAGGATCTTCTCGAACACCCAGCGCGGCTGGAATGTGAGCATGAAGGCGCTGGACCGGCGGCTCTGGCGCATCACATGCGCGGGCGTCGTGCAGACCACGAAGATCGGCTCGCCCGCGAACGAGAACTCCCACATCGGGTGGTCGATCTGTTCCGGAATCTCCGATGGCCACGGGTTCTTGTCCAGCCGTGCGAGCTGGTCGAGCGTCAGCCACATCTTGCGATAATAGGCATCGAGCGTCTGTACCGGGCGGGGTCGCGTGAACACGATCAACGAGGTGTTGGGACCGAACGAGCGCGCCTGCGAGACATATTGCCCGAGTTGCTCGCCCAGCACCGCCACATCATATGGGTCGAGGAACAGGTAGCGGAGCTGATCCTGGCGATGTCCGGTCACGCCGAACACGCAAGGGAACGGCCTTGCCTCGCTGCTCATCTGCGCTTCAAACTCGGAGAACATCACGCTCTGCCAGCTGCTGACCGGAAAGTTTGACGCGACTTCGCCTTTTCTCAAGAACAAGCGCTCCATAACACCCCCTACACTCATAACGACACTAACGAGCTATCAACTTGCTTCTCATCAAGAGCGGCCCGGCAATGCCCGGCAGCGACATGAGAAGCAGAATGACAATCAAGGCGCTGTAGCCGCCGTCGCCGATCGCGGCCGTGTTGTGTACGGCGTCGGTCCCCGAGGCGTTGCTGGCGGCGAGCATCGCGAAGCCGATGATGGGCTGCGAGATGCCGGCGAAGATTCCGGCGGCTGTGGTGTTCACGGATGCGCCTACGCCGATCAGATCGGCGGTGTAGAGCTTCTTGACGCATTTCAGCACCAGCGGGACGGTGCCGCCGGCGACGAGCCCCAAGACAGTAAACACGACGGTGACGTAGGCGAGACCAAATGTCTGGGCGATCGGCGGCAGCAGCATCGCGATTAGCAGCATGCGGAGCACGCAAATGCCGATCAGCGCGCGGTCAAGCGCCGCCGCGGCGCGATCGGCGGCGTGACCCAGGAAGATCGAGCCGAGCGCATTGCCGATCATGAAGGCGAGCAGGGGCGTGCCGGCCGCCGTCGGGGAGATGTGGAAGAAGTGCGCGACCATCGGAATGCCCCAGACGCCCGACAGCGTCGTCACCACCGCGAAGTGCGACGCAAACGTCATTGCGCAACCCCAGTTCCCGACATGAGCCAGCGATCGCCGCGCGGCGAGCACCACGCCCTTCAACGTCTTGTTGCTGTGCGAGGCCGGATCCGGCTTGAGCGCGAGCTTGGCGAAAGCGAGGTTGGCCAATCCAATGCACGCGATGAACAGGAAGCAGGCCCGCCAGCCAAAGCCTGAAACCGCAGCTGCAAGCGGCGTGGTCGCAATTACGCCGCCGACATAGCCCGAGACCTGCGAAATGCCCGACATCATGCCGAACCGCTCATCCGTGAAGCTTTGTGCCACGAGCTTCAGGAGTGCGGTGAAGACCAGCGCATCGCCGCAGGCGACGATCAGGCGTGCAACAAAAACGTCGAGCAGGTTCGGTGCCAGCGCGAACGCGGCGCTGCCGAGCGAGGAGGCGATCATGCTGACGAGGACGACGCGCTTGACGCCGTAACGGTCGACCAGAAGGCCTGCCGGAATTTGCATCAAGGTGTAGCCCCAGAAGTAGCTAGAGGCGAGCATCGCAACGCCGGCCGCGTCGGTGTTGAAGTCGTGCATGAAACTGAGGCTGACCGACTGCGGCGATACGCGCTGCAGGAAGGCAATGGCGTAGGCGATGGCCACCGCAGTCCACGCGAGATAGGCGCGATCGGTGAAGCGCGACGTCGGGGCATAAACAGCTTGTTGTCCGAGCATCGACATCACACCCTCGCGTAACCCACCGAGAAAAGGGCATCCGCTGAATTCGGAATCTTCCGCAACATCGCGGCATCGACCAGCGACGCGGTGCCATGATAGGCCTGCCGATGGTGCTTAATGTGGCCGTAAGCGCCACGCATGATCATGTCGGGCAGTTCGAGCGGCTTGCCCGGATAGAGCGAGGTGCACATCTCGATACAGGCCGCCTGCAGGGCGAGATCCTGCGTGTCGTCGAGCAAAGAAGGAGTCACTTTTTCGCAAATTTTAGCGTTCGCTGCCCAGACGATCGGGTTGCGGGTTCGCCAGCCGTAGATCACGTTGCCCGCGGCTCTCGCGGCGGCCCCGGAGCATTTCAGGACTTCCGATGTGAAGAAGCCGTAGAAGCCGCGGCCCTGGTGCGCCGGGAGCACTTCCGTGCCGCTGCGATAGATGCCAAGTCCGGCCGACATCTCCAGGACGCGGTAGACGGAGAAGGCAATGAGGCCAGACCGATCGTAGACAAGGATCAGGCTATACTTCTTGTCGAAGGGCGAGGAGGTTGCCGTCCAGTGCGGCTCGGTGGCCTGCCAGTTGACGGCAATGATGCCGTTCATGGCGTCCATCAGCGGCTGACGGTCGCAGGCTTCCACCCGAGAGGCATCGGGTAGACTGTAGATCGCGTAATCCGTCCAAGGCGATTTGATCGCCTCGTATCCGCTGCCCAGATTTCGCGACATGGCAGAACTCCAGAATTCCATTGCGAGCTATACAGGGCAGCCTCGAATGGCTTAAAGGACAATATGCCCTCGAAAACTGCCAAAGCGCCCCGGCCTGAGCCGCGCGACAAGAAAGCGACGCGGCGGATCGCGATCGTTGCCTTTCCGGGTGTGACCTTGCTCGACATCTCGGGACCGGCGCAGGTGTTTGCAGAACTGGAAGCGATCGAGCTGCCGGGTCCGGACTACTCGCTGTCCTACCTGTCGACCTCCGGTGGGTTGGTGCCGACCGATGTCGGCATGATGATCGACACGGCGCCGATCGACAGTATTGCGCCCGCCGAGGTCGACACGCTGGTGATCCCCGGCGGGCCCGGCATCTGGAAGATCCGCAACGACGCGAAGCTGATGAACTGGATCGCGGAGGCGCTGCCGAAGGCGCGCCGTATCGCGTCGGTTTGCCTTGGCGCATTTGCGCTGGCCTGGACCGGAATTCTGGACGGCAAGCGGGCAGCAACGCACTGGCGTTATTGTCCCCGTCTGCAGGATAGCTTTCCGAATATCCGGGTCGAGCCCAACGCGATCTTCGTCAAGGACGGACGGGTCTGGTCATCGGCCGGGGTCAGCGCCGGCATCGATCTGGCGCTCGCCATGATCGAGGAGGATTTCGGCCACACCATCGCGCTTGATGTCGCGCGCAGACTTGTGGTGTTTCTGAAACGGCCGGGCGGTCAGAGCCAATTCTCGACCGTCCTTGCCGCCCAGGCATCGGACGTCGAGGGACGATTCAGCGCGCTGCACGCCTGGATCATCGAGAACATCACGAGCGACCTCAAGGTCGAGACCCTCGCCGAAAAGGCGGGCATGACGCCGCGCACCTTTGCCCGGACCTATGTCAGCCGCACCGGCATGACGCCGGCCAGCGGCGTCGAGGCGCTGCGCGTGGAGACCGCGCGCTTGCTGCTCGAAAGCCGCCAGATCGGCGGCGTGGTCGAGGTCGCCAAGCGCGCGGGATTTGGCGATGACGAGCGAATGCGGCGGGCCTTCCTGCGCCACCTCGGCGTATCGCCGACCGAGTACCGAAACCGGTTTTCGGGCAGCTAGCTCGCCTTGGGCGAGGCCATCCGGATGCGGACCGCTTCGCGTCGAAAGCCGATCTATCTCACGAGCGAATAGCTGGCCTTCGCTGGCCGGATTCGTGGCTCAAGGTGGTAGCTTTTCCGGTTTGTCTGCGGCTAATGTGCCGGCCAAATCGGGAGAAGAAACACCATGAATGACGGGACCCCCATTCGACAGGCGCGCAATGTCGAACTCGGCGCGAGCGGCGAGGAATTCCAGAACCTGCACGAATTCGCGCGAAAGGCCCGCGCCAAGCTGAATCAGAACGCCTGGGACTACATCGTCGGCGCCTCGGAGACCGAGACCACGATGCGCCGCAACAGAATGGCGCTCGACGAGATCGCGTTCCGGCCGCGCGTCCTTCGCAACGTCATCAACGTCGATTCTTCCACCGTGGTATTCGGACGCAAGCTCCGGCTTCCCGTGATGATCGCCCCGGTCGGCGCGCTCGAGATCTTCGATCCGGATGCGGGCGCGGCCGTCGCGCGCGGAGCGGGAACGTTCGGCGCGGCGCACATGCTGAGTTCGGTGTCCGAGCCAGGGCTGGAGAACACCGCCAAGGCGGCACAGGACGCGCTTCGCATCTTCCAGCTCTATGTGCGCGGCGACGATGCCTTTGTCGAGGATGTGGTCAGCCGCAGCATCGACAACGGTTACGCCGCGTTCTGCCTCACCGTCGACACCGCCCATTACAGCCGGCGCGAGCGTGACATAGCCAAGCGCTATGTCCGCGACAGCCGCATCCGCGCCACCGGCGGCGATTTCCAGAAGGGGCTGGAATGGCGGACGGTGAAGTTGATCAAGGACAAATTCAAGATTCCACTTATCCTCAAGGGGATCGCCACCGCCGAAGACGCCAAGATCGCCCTCGACCACGGGGTCGACTGGATCTACGTCTCCAATCATGGTGGCCGACAGCTCGACCATGGCCGTGGGTCCATGCATGTCCTGCCCGAGATCGTTCAGGCGGTCGCCGGTCGTGCCAAGATCATGGTCGACGGCTCGTTCTGCCGCGGCACCGACATTGTGAAGGCTGTCATTTCGGGCGCTGATCTTGTCGGCATCGGCCGCCTGCAGTGCTGGGCGCTCGCCGCGGCCGGCGAGGCCGGCATTGTCCGGATGCTTGAACTGCTCGAGGATGAGGTGATCCGCTGCCTCGGTCTGCTCGGCGTCACCAGCTTTGCCGAACTGGACAAGTCCTACCTGCATCCGGCGATGCCGACCAATTCGCCGAGCGTGTTCAGCGCATTCCCGCTTCTCGATATCGATCCCTACCGCTACTGAGTCGCTGCGAGCGATGCATGAAGTGCTGGCGCGATCGAGGCAATGTGCGCCTCGATCACGCTAGCCGCCATCAATCTGTGGTGTCCATGAAGCCGCCGCGGCAACGACAAAGTCTGATCCAAATGCCCCACTAGTCGAGGCGGATGGCAAATAATCCATTCGCGGAATTTTCACTCGAGCGCGCGATCGGCTTGCGCTGGACCTTGCGGGATATCCAGGCCGGCAGGCTCAAATTGTCACCGGTCAGCGATGAGGATCTGCACGTCCTCGCTGAGCTCGGTCTGATCGAACTGCATGACGATGAACCCGGGTTGACGGAGGCGGGAGCCGCCGTGCTGAGCGACTGAACGGGCGTCCGGCCTAGCGCGCGTTCAGGAAGCTTTCACCGGAATTGCAGGGCGTGCACTGATAGGTCAGCACGTCGTAGACTTGGTCGCGCGGCTCGATCAAGGCAAGCCGCATTTGCGTGCCGCACTTCATGCACGGCATCTCTATGCTGGTTTTGAACCGGGTGCAGGTCGGTGTTGGACGAACGGCGCGCAGCATCGGATCCCCTTATTCCCCAGAGACGCGAACGCGACCGACGAAGAAGCCGAATCACTATGCCACAGTGCTGACATGATTGGAATCGGCTGTTAGCTGCGGCTAGGTAATTTTTCCTCGATTGGCCGGAGCGGGTGAGGTCTTTTATAGCTCGCGATCCGGCGCTGACGCCGTCACAATCTATGCTAACCTCGCCAGACGCTTATTTCAGGGGGCGCGATCATGATTGAGCCAAAGCTTGAAGTTCCCGCCGAGTTGCGCGATCTCGCGGAAAAGACCATCGACCAGGCCGAACAGGCCTTCAGCTTGTTCTTTGATGCCGCGAGCAAGTCGATGACGTCGATGCCGGGCGCCGGGACCGAGATCTCCAAACAAGCGCTGTCGTTCACCGAGCAGAACATGAAGGCAGCGTTCGAGCATGCACGCAAGCTCGTGCACGCAACGGATCTGCAGGAGGCGATGCGGATCCAGTCGGAATTCCTGCGCAGCCAGTTTACCAATGCCGGCGAACATATGCGGCAGATCAGCGGTAGCGTGATGTCGGCGACCAAGGACGCGACGAAGGGCAAGTTCTAGGGACGGCTTTCGCGGCCTATCGACGCTTTAGCGCCGGCGCGCGACGGCAACGCCGAGCAGAAACGCGACGAACAGGCTTGCGAGCGGCGCTTCGCGCGTGACCGCACTCACGGTGGCCAGGGCTCCGCCCGGTCGGCGCGAGGTCGCGATGGCGTCGCCGAGGCGATCGGCGGCCGCTCGAAGTCCGTCCGACACCTCCGTGATCGTACGCGAAACGTCCGTCGCGGTGTCGATGGCCCGCTCACCGAGTGTGGGCTGAAGCGGGGACTCAGGTATTTCGGAGCTCATGTGCGGTGCCACGATTTGATTGATGACCGACGCCAAGTGACCGCCAACTTTGCTATCCGCACGTTTTGAACGGCGGTGGCGGCCACATATCCGAGAAATTCCGCAGCGGTGGATTGGTTCCACCGACATGCCTCGCTTTCACATCCGGGAACCGGAAACTTACGCGCGCGTCGCGGCTTGTTTCCGTGGAGGAGGCGATCATGACAATGCGGGCGCATGGCATTGCGGATGGCGGTTCGGTCAAGCATCGAAACCGGCATGGTGGCACGCCGCTGTTGGTCGCGGCCGTGGTTGCGATCCTCGGCGTGCTCGGCATGCTGATCGTGGATCACGGTCCGTGGAACAAGCCGAACGTGCAGCCGGCCGCTTCGGCCAACTACTCAACGACCGGTGAGGCGGCGCGCGCGGCTGGCGCAAAGGTCATACCGACCGAGCCCAAGGCGCCGATCGAGCCTGTTCCACCGGGCCCAAAGCCCGCTCATCCGGCAAACCCGAGCACGCCGCAATAGATGCGGGCGCTCGCGGGATCGCATCCCGACCTCGGCGCAGGAATTGACTCGTCGGGCAAATCAGCGGCACAAAATCATCGTCGGAAATATCGCGGGATGATCAGCGAACGCTGACCAGCATACCCCACGCTGCTGCAAATCCTGCACCGACGAGAACCAGCACCGGACTATCGCAGAACGTGCCGCCATACTGGCACATGGTGGCACCGAGAGAGCCGATCTGATGATGACCCGCGGCGTAGAACAGGCCGGACAGGACCGCGAGCACGGCAGCAACGAAATACATCGACGCTTCCTCCTTGCAATCAAATGCGGCGCGGGTCAGTTCGACCGACGCGAGCCAAAACTGTCTTGATGTCGATACAAATATTGTGAGCTGTCCGCTTGACGCGTCGGGCAACTCAGCGGCACACTGACATCATCGCAGTAAGCATAGGCGATTGGCGCCGGCTCGCATTGCGATTCCGGATCAATGCGCAAACTTTCGCTCAAGGCGGTTGCTCATCGTCGAAGCCGACGCATCGCATTTTACCGATCGCATTCAGCCCGAAAAAGGGTTTGACACGTCGGGCAACTCAGGGGCATAATCCGAAAATCAGAAATTGTAGAGCCCGCGCGGAGCAATCCGCGGCGGGCTTTTTCTTTGCCGTTTCACCAATCGGACGGCGGCCGCACCGTCACGACGCCACATCCTCCCAGCCCGTCGCCTGAGCGTCGCAAGCGCGCCGCCGTCCGAACCCTTTGAAAAGAGCAACGAATTGGCCGGTGCGCGCGAACGTGCCGGTCCTGCGGCGCGGCGCAAGCCGGCGCCGCCCGCGGCCCCACTTGTCAGGGATAAGGTTCGCGCCCCAAAAGATCGCCGTCCGCTGCGCGATCTGCCGCACATTCATTCCATGGTCGTCTTAGCGCGCCGACGGCCCATCAACGAGGTTGCATGACCGCTTATCTGATATCGCTCGCGCTCGCGGGCTTGATCGCCATTGCATTGTCGGAGTTTGCATGAGCGCAGAGATCATACCGTTCATCCCCCGTCCGCGTCACGCACGCGAACGAACGGATTTTCCCACGATCGCATTTCGCTCGGCGTTGCCCGATCCTGACACGAGTGATGTCGACACGGCTCCGAGCGAATATCTCCCGTCCGATTGGGAGGAGAAATAGCTTGGCGAAGACGATCACCCAGATCCGCTCACTCGCGCGGAGCCATACGAGAACCACACTCAACGCACTCGTCGGCGTGATGCGATCGACCAGCGCCACCCCGGCCGCCCGCGTCTCCGCGGCCAATGCCATCCTCGATCGCGGCTGGGGCAAAGCGCCGCAGGCGATCGAAAACGGCGATGGAGCGCTCGAACTTGTGCACCGCATCGAGCGAGTCATCGTTGAGCCCGAGGAGATTGACGGCGACGATACCTGAGAGCAGCGGCCGCAGTTCACCCGACCCATGGATGGCTTGAATTGCTTTGCCGCAAGTCCTTCCGATACGTTCAATTACGTCATCGAGAACTCGGACCGCTATCGGGGCCACTCGCGGCATCGTGTGCCCGGGTCTGCTGGGCTGCTCCTACCTACGTGCTAGCCGGCATGATATCAATCATGGCGTGTCAAGCAGAGCGCCGCCACGCAAGCGGGATTGGCCTTGTCATGGCTCGCCGACTTGATCAGAGCGCGCCCTCGTCAATGACCATTCAAGCGAGATGATCACCGCTCGGCGCCAGGCGGGCGTGCGAGCCGCTTTGCCCTATCGAGAGCAGCCTTGTCGATCCTGAAAATTCCGACCGCAAAGGTGTTCGAGCCGCTGCTTCGACCGGCGCGATACAAGGGGGCGTTCGGCGGCCGCGGATCTGGGAAATGCGTCGTGTGGGACAAGGTTCTCGGTCTTGGAACGACGCCGCAACTCGCGGGAGACGTAAGCACCTGGGCTGGCATGATCATGGGTTTCTATTTTGGAAAACGCACGTTCGAGAATGTCGCACGCATCATTCGACGGTGACCGCATGCACGAAGCTGATGTCAAGGCGATCGTGATGGAAACGTTGATTGAGCAAGACCGGGTACGACGAAGCGATATCGACGCCGTGGTGGTCAAGACTATTGCGACTGTCCTCACTTCATTCGGTTTCGAAGAGGGGGACCGACGCGAGCTGCGCGCGGATTTTCAGCATCTCCGGCGGTGGCGACGAAGCGTCGAGCAGGCGCAAAGCTACACATTCAAGGCGGTGATAACTGTGATTGCCACGGGTTTTCTCGGAGCCGTTTGGTTGGGCATCAAGGCCACGCTCGGAAAGTGACTCGCAGAGCGCGGAGCGGATTGATGTCCTTGCCCTAGATCTGGGCGTCTTGGCGGACAGCAGAATTATTGAGGCGCAGAAATGTATCGGATACGCGAGGTCGAAACCCAGGACGAAGCGGTGGCGGACTCGCTCGCCGAGCTTCACCAGCTGATATTCTGCGACGGGACCCGTGCACCGGACTTCGAGCAAGGATATTGGTGGATTGCGTTCCGTGGAGCGAAGCCAATCGCATTCGCGGGTGTCGTTCCTTCAACCCATGTTACAAATGCTGGATATCTGTGCCGCGTTGGCGTCGTGATGCCACACTGCGGCCACGGCCTGCAGGTGCGGCTTACTCGCGCGTTGGAAGCGCGAGCGCGGCGTGCCGGCTGGAGGGCGATCGTTTCGGATACCACCGATAACATTTTCTCGGCCAACAATTTTATCCGGCTGGGATATCGGCTCTTCGAACCTCTCTCGCCCTGGGCATGGCAGCACACGCTGTATTGGCGGAAGGAACTCGTCTAGGTCCTACGACCTGGTTCGGGTTGTTGCGAACAATTCGATGACGTGGAGCGCCCGGTGGCCTCGGCCACCGGGCTTTTTTGCGTTTCTGGTCATGGGAAGCGCCCCTTCGGCAAGCGCCGGTCATTGCCGGCATCGAATCTTGGGCGCGGGAATGCTAGAATGGGCTTATGCAATGCGAACGAAGCATCGCTGGAGGCGTTTCCGGCGGCAGTCGCGGATTCTGAGCGTTGAATTCGCGAAATGGAGGCTTGCGCATCTTGATCTCTGGTGATCGATCGATAAACTGAGTTGACGGCTCGATCGCACGCGCAAATCTCTTGGAGATCGAGCGAAGGAAGAGACCATGGTTGAGGTTGGCCGCGGGCTCGACACGCAGGTACAGCCAGGCCCGGATATGGATCGTTATTCGGTCATGGTCGCACGGGCCGGGGCGCTCGTTCCGGCTTTGCGCGAACGGGCATCGCGGACTGAAGAGTTGCGCAGATTGCCGCCGGAGACCGAGCGGGATTTGCTTGAAAGCGGCCTTTTCCGGATCCTGCAGCCCAAGCGCGTCGGAGGCAGCGAGCTCGACTATGTTGCACTGGTCGACTGCGCCGATGCCCTCGGGCGGGGAGACGCCTCGGTGTCCTGGAATTTTGCCAACCTTGCAAGTCACCACTGGATGCTGGGTATGTTCGCCCCCGAAGCGCAGAGCGCGGTGTGGGGAGAGGATCCGGATGCGCTGATCGCGTCTTCCTTTGTCTTCCCGGCAGGTCGTGCGAGGAAGGCAGGTGGCGGATATGTTCTGAGTGGTCATTGGCCGTTTTCGTCCGGGGTGGAATCCTGCGGATGGAACATGCTCGCGAGCGTGGTCGCCTCGGATGATGAGGCCGATGGTGTCGAGTATCGTCTATTCCTGTTGAACAGGCGGGACTACAGCATCGACGACACCTGGAATGCGGCTGGTTTGCGCGGGACGGGGTCGAACGACGTGCGGGTAACCGACGCATTCGTTCCCGAGCATATGACGGTTGCCGTCAGCGATCTTGCGGGAGGTGCGACGCCGGGCAGTGTCGTCAATCCAAATGCGCTCTACATGCTTCCGGTCTTTTCGTTGTTTCCCTATGTGCTGTCCGGGGTTGGTTTGGGAAATGCACAGGCTTGCCTTGATGACTATGTCGAGATCGCGCGACACCGCGCTTCGACATATAACCGGGCCAAGATCGGGGACCTGCAAAGCACACAGATCAAGATCGCCGAAGCGTCGGCGAAGATAGATGCCGCGCGGTTGATCATGCGCACCAACTGTGTCGAGGCGCTTGCGGAGGTCCGGCGTGGCGACATCCCGGGGATGGCCGCGAAGACGAAGCTCCGGCGCGACGGTGCGTTCGCGGTCAATTTGTGCACCGAGGCGGTATCTCTTCTATTCGCGGCGGGCGGCGCACGCAGCCTGTTTACCTCGGGAGCGTTGCAGCGCCAATTCCGCGACGCGCATGCGGTGAATTCGCATCTCGCGTTCAATTTCGACGCGGCGGGCACCAATTACGGGCGGGTGGCTCTGGGACTGCCGTCCGAAAACCTGACGCTTTGAGGTTAGCCGGATGTCCGACTCGCCCAAACATCCGCTGGATCCCGCCAGTGAGCTCGCAAGCGATAGCTCGGCGATCGATCCCCGTGATTTCCGCAATGCGCTCGGCACGTTCGCAACAGGTGTGACGATAGTCACCGCGATGTCGGCTGAAGGAAGGCCGTATGGAATTACCTGTAATTCCTTTGCATCAGTGTCGCTCAACCCGCCACTGGTGCTGTGGAGCCTGGGCATGTTTTCGCAGGGGCTGCCGATCTTTCAGAATGCCAGTCATTTTACGGTCAACGTTCTAGACGCGTCGCAGCAGGCGCTGGCGATGCAGTTTGCCAGATCGTCGGGTGACAAGTTCGCGGGCGTGAGCTGGACGCCGGGTCTCGGGAATGCTCCCGTGCTTGCCGATGTGGTCGCGAATTTCCAATGCCGTGCCGCCAACCGCTACTATGGCGGGGATCACGTCATTTTCCTGGGCGCGGTGGAAGCCTACGACTATAACCGGAACAATCCGCTGTTGTTCGCGCGCGGAGGTTTTGGCCGGTTCCTGGCCGACGGTGGTGACAAGACATCATGAATCGAAAGACGCCCGTCAAGCGCGTTCGTGCCAAGCAGAGGCGACTATCAGCTGTCGATCGTCGCAGTGAATTCGTTACCAAGGCAACCGAGCTATTTGCGGAGGAGGGATTTGGCGGCGGCACGCGTGCCCTTGCTCACAAGCTCGGCGTAACGCAGCCGCTGCTTTACCGCTACTTTCCGAGCAAGGACGATCTCATCAAGGAAGTCTACCGAAAGGTATATCTCGAACCGCTTGAAATCGGCTGGGAGAAGCTGCTCTCGGATCGGTCGCGTCCGCTCCGCGTGCGGCTTCAGGAATTTTACGAAATCTATACCGACGCGATCTTCAACCGAAGATGGCTCCGTATCTATCTCTACTCCGGCCTCAAGGGCCTCGATATCAATCGCTGGTATGTTGGCATGGTCAAGGACAAGATCCTGACGCGCATTCTCAGGGAATGCCGCCACGATGCCGGCCTTGCGACGCAAGGCAGGCCCAGCGCCGCAGAACTCGAGTTGGCCTGGGTGTTTCACGGCGGCATCTTCTACTATGGCGTACGCAAGTACATCTACGAAGCGCCTGTCCTCGAGGACAAGGCGCAAATGATCAGTGACGCGCTGGATATCTTCCTCGCGGGATTTGAGAGGATGGCGGAGAGCGCGACCGATCGTCGACGGGCGCCGATCAAGGTCGTCGGCTGAGCCGCGCTACATTATCGCCATCTGACCCCGATACCAGTCTCCGATCTCGCTTGCCGTCATGAGGGCGACGCCGTCATGGCCGATAACGTAATCGAGCAGGGCCTCGAGGTACTTGATACGATGAGGCACGCCAGTGATGTAGGGGTGCACCGAGATGGCCATAATCCGCGCGTTCTCTGCGCCCTCGAGGTACAGCCGATCGAACTGGTCAGTGCAGCGCGTCAGGAACTGTTCCGACGGAAGGTGTTGCAGCGCGTGAATGACAATGTCGTTGGTCTCGACCGAATAGGGAATCGTCGTCACGGTGCCGTGCGGCGTGACGATGTCCTGGGGAAGATCGTCGATCACCCAATCGGCCACGTATTCGATCCCGTTGAGGCGCAGAAGATCGAGCGTTTCTTCGGTTTCGGTCAGGCCCGGGCTTTCCCATGATCGCGGCGGCTTGCCGGTGAATCCAACAATCGTGTCGACCGCGCGCTTGATTGCGTCCGCCTGGTTCTCGACCTTGTGCATCGGGCCCTGAACGAACCCATGTCCCATGAATTCGAAGCCCGCCTCGCGCGCCGCCGACGCCACACGCGGATAGCTGTAGCAGACGTTGGCGTTTGCAGCCAGCGTCACCGGTATCTTTCGATCGGTGAGAGCTTTGAACTGCCGCCAGAAGCCGGCGCGCATGCCGTACTCATGCCACGACCAGTTCGGCACGTCGGGCAGCAGGGGCTGCCCCATCGGCGGGCTCAGCACGGTGCGTGGCATCGCATTCTCGATGCGCCATTCCTCGACATTGAGGATGACCCACACGGCAAGCTTCTTTCCGTCAGGCAATGTCAGTTTCGGTCGGTCAACCTGCGCCTGGTACGGAATGCGATCAGTAAGGGCCATGTCGAACCTCCTTCACGTCGATGATCCGGCAGCGGCGGCATTGATCCGCGGCAGGACTTTCTCGGCCATCAGGATCATCGATTGACGGCCAAGCTCGCGATCTTTCCAGTCCTTGCCGGCGTAAAGCAGGGTTCCAAAGGTACCAATCTCTTCCTGGAACGCCAGCAGCTGGTCAGCCACGCTTTCGGGCGTGCCGTAGATGATCAATTTGTCGCAGATCGATTCCAGTGTAACCTCAGCGTCGGGTTGATCCCGTCGCGTCTTGAACAACTCGAGCCGGCCACTGCGCCTCAGCTTCGTGAACAGTTGGTGATAATAGTACACGTAGGGACTATCAGGCGGTGTGGCATAGGCCTTCGCGGTTGCTGCATCCTTTGCCACGAACACGCTTTTGGCGACACGCCAATTGCCAGGTTCGGCTGCCCGGTTCACGCGCGCACAACCCTCGACATATTTCGGCCAGTGGCTCTTCACCCAGGCAGGCATCAGGAAGTTCGCCGAAATCGGATCCCAGCCGCGCGCCGCCGCCTCCGTGACGCCCTTTGAGAATGGCGCAACCGCGGTCACCACGATTGGCGGGTGAGGGGCCTGCAAAGGGCGAGCGACGATTCCCTGGCCGATGTCCTCGATCTGAGTTCTTTTGACTGAGATGTTCCAATATTTGCCCTGCAAATCATAGGGCGGCTTACCGGCCCATATATCAAGAACCTGATTGATGGCTTCGAGGAACATCGCATTGCGGTCGGCATCGAGATTGCCGAAAACCTCCGCATCCGACAGCAATCCACCAGGACTGATTCCAAGGATGAAGCGGCCATCAAGCATGTGATCGAGCATGGCGACGGCCGCTGCGACTGCTGCCGGATGCGTGTTTGGCATGTTGATGGTGCCAGTTCCAAGCTTGATCTGCTTGGTTGCGGCTGCAAGCCAGGCAATAAAGGCGATGCTTGAGGTGATGTTCTCGGCCTTGTCGGTGACGTGCTCGCCGACATACGCTTCGGTGAACCCGAGCTCATCCGCGAGCAGAAAAGCCTCACGATCTTCCCGGAGCGATTGCCGCCAATCCTTGTCGAGAGGATGGATCGGCATCGTAAAAAAACCGAGCTTCATGATCCGCCTCCCCGCGATTTGAACTTTGGTTGGCAAGGAACCTGCGTCCTTCCCGAGGCCAAGACAAGCCCTACCGCACAAATAATCACTCGATAAACAAGCTTGACCTTTGAAGACGGCGGCCCTCTAATCGGGCAAACCAAAATTGGGCCCGGGAGGCCACGCCCACATGAAAGCTGCGGCTTTCGCCTACGCCCGCGCGACCAGCGTCGTGAATGCGCTGGAGCTGCTCGCCATGCACGGCGACAAGGCGAAGGTTCTGTCGGGAGGTCAGAGCCTGATGCCGGCGATGAACCTGCGGCTCCTGTCGCCGGACATTCTGGTCGATATCGGCGGCCTCGCCGAGTTGCGCGGCATCACCGTGAGGGGAGACGTGCTGGTCGTTGGCGCGTTGACCCGGCACGTCGATCTGCTCAGATCGCCGGAGATTGCACTGCAGGCGCGGCTGTTGCGCGATGCCGTTGCCCACGTTGCCCATCCCGCAATTCGCAATCGCGGAACGATCGGCGGTAGCCTCGCTCACGCCGATCCTGCCTCGGAGCTGCCGGCCTGTGTTGTGGCGCTTGACGCCACCATCGTTGTTCGGGGCTCGGCCGGCGAGCGCCGGATTGCTGCGACGGAGTTTTTCAGGGGAATCTACGAAACGGCGCTGTTGCCGGACGAGCTGCTTGTCGCGGTCGAGGTGCCGATCGCAGGCCAAGGCTCGACATTTTTCTTTCAGGAGTATGCCCGGCGGCATGGCGACTACGCTGTCGTTGGTCTTGCTGCCCGTGCTATTGTTGCAGCCGGCAGATTCTCAGCTCTTCGGCTCGGCTTCTTTGCTGTTGGCGATCGGCCGTTGCTCGCGGCGGCCGCCGGCAAACTGATCAATACCACGGTAACTCCCGCCTTGCTCGCAGAGGCGGCGACCGCACTGGCGGATGAACTCGATCCACACGAGGACCAGCAGGCGACCGCAGCCATGCGTCGACACCTCGCGACGGTCTTGCTCCGGCGCTGCGTGGCAGAATTGCTCGCGCGGCCGGAACTGGAAACGGGAGTCGGCAAGTGAACGCTCCGGTAGCCGTCTCGCTTCTGGTCAACGGCGAACCCATCGATGCCTTCGTCTTGCCGCGGCTCAATCTTGCTGATTTCCTTCGGGAAAATCTCAAGCTGACAGGAACCCACGTTGGGTGCGAGCACGGCGTTTGCGGCGCCTGCACGGTCCGGCTCGATGGCGAGATCGTTCGCTCCTGTCTGATGCTGACGGTCCAGGCGCAGGGCGCGTCTGTTGAGACAATCGAGGGGCTGTCTGACAGCGGTGAAATAGCCGATCTTCAGGCAGCATTTCGCGAGCGCAATGCATTGCAGTGTGGCTATTGCACGCCTGGGATGCTGATAACGGCGCAGGACCTGCTGAAGCATGTGTCCGTGCCTGATCGCCGGGCGATCCGGGAGCATCTTTCCGGCAACTATTGCCGCTGCACAGGCTATCAGGCCATCGTGGATGCGGTGGAGGCGACAGCCAAGACGCGTGCGGAGCGGGCCGTATGACGGTGACGCGGGCGCGAACAGACACGCTTTCGGTGCTTGATCGCCCGAATTCCTACATCGGCAAGACCGTGCCGCGGCCGAACCTCGACAGGTTGCTGCAGGGGCGCGGCCAATATGTGAGTGATCTCGAATTGCCGCGAATGGCGCATGTGGTTTTTCTACGGTCCCCACATGCCCACGCCAAAATCGTAGCGATCGACGCCGACGCGGCAAGGCGCATGCCGGGTGTCATTTCCATCGTCACGGGTCGTGAACTTGAAGCGGTCATCACGCCGTGGGTCGGGGTGCTCTCGCACCTGAAGGGACTGAAGTCAGCGCCGCAGCACGCGATCGCGGTCGACCGCGTGTGCTGGCAGGGTGAGGCCGTTGCAGCGATTGTGGCGACCAGCCGTGCTGCAGCCGAAGATGCCATGGAGCATATTTCGGTCGACTACGAGGAGCTCGAGCCGGTCACGGACATGCGAGCTGCGCTCGATCCGGCAGCTCCCGTCATTCATGCTGCGCTCGGCGACAATCTTGCCTTTGAGCGGATGCTCGACGCCGGCGACGTCGATCATGCATTGTCGGGGTCCGAACTCGTCGAGGCCGACTTCGTATTCGGGCGCCACACCGGCGTGACACTTGAACCGCGGGCCGTCGTTGCCGACTGGTATGCGGCCGAGGCACGGCTCACGATCTATCAGGGCACGCAGGCGCCCCACATGGTGCAGAACATTGCAGCGCTGCATCTTGGGTTGAGGGAAGCGCAGGTCCGGGTCGTCTGCAAGGATGTCGGCGGCTCGTTCGGCATCAAGGTCCATATCTACGCCGACGAAATGGCCACCTACGCGCTATCCAAGCTGTTGCGCCGGCCGGTCAAGTTCGTGGCGGACCGCGTCGAGAGTTTCAACACGGACATCCACGCCCGCGATCATCGTTGCAGGGGACGGATCGGCGTCAGGCCGGACGGTACGATCACAGCCTTCGAGATCGACGATCTGACGGGGATCGGCCCGTATTCGATGTATCCGCGCACCAGCGCCATCGAGGCAAATCAGGTGGTCAATCTGGTCGGTGGGCCCTATGTCACGGCGAACTATCGGGCACGGGCGCGCGTCGTCTTCCAGAACAAGAACATGATGTGCCAGTACCGGGCGGTCGGACACCCGATCGCCTGTTCGGTCACCGAAGGCCTGGTCGATCTGGCGGCAGCGAAGATCGGCATGGACCCTGTCGAAATCCGGCGGCGCAATCTGATCGCCGACGATGCCTATCCGTGTGCATCACCCTCGGGCATGAAGTTCGAGCAGCTCTCGCATCACGCCTCGTTGACCAAGCTACTTCAGATGATGGATTACGACGCGTTGCGCGCTGAGCAAGCGGCCTTGCGTGCCAGAAACGTGCATCGAGGCATCGGAATCGCGAGCGTCATCGAGGTGACCAATCCCAGCGCTGCCTTCTACGGCGTGGGCGGCGCGAAAATCTCATCGCAGGATGGCGTTGCGGTCCGGCTCGACGCGCAAGGGTCGGTGATCTGCCAGACCAGCATCACGGAACAGGGGCAAGGGTCGGAATCGTTGACGGCCCAGATCGTCGGCAGCGTGCTTGGCGTTTCGATGGAACGCGTTCGCGTCATCCTGGGGGACACCGACAACACGCCCTATGGCGGTGGCACCTGGGCCTCGCGCGGTGCCGGCATCGGCGGCGAAGCTGCATTGCAGGCAGCCAAGGCCCTGCGAGAGAATATTCTGAACGTCGCCGCGGCCATCCTGCAATCGACGCCGGCCGAGCTCGATATCGTCGACAACGGCATCGTCAACACTGCAGACGGCGCGCCTCGCATTGAACTGCACGAGCTTGCGCGGATCGTCTATTTTCGGCCGGACACCCTGCCTCCCGGCATACAGCCCGAATTGATGGCGACCCGGCATTTCGTTCCGCGCCAATATCCCTTTGCGTTCACCAACGGCGTTCAAGCCTCATGGCTCGAGGTCGATACCGAGACCGGGTTCGTCAAGCTGCTGAAGCATTGGGTTGTCGAAGACTGCGGCACCATCATCAACCCGCAACTGGTCGACGAGCAGATCCGGGGCGGGGTCGTGCAGGGGCTCGGCGCGGCGCTGTTCGAGAAGTGCATCTACGACGAACGCGGTCAGCTGACCAATGCCAATATGGCGGACTATCTGGTCCCGATGTCCGGAGAGATGCCCGATATCGAGGTCGGCCACGTGGTGTCTCCGACGCAGGAATCGGAGCTGGGAGCCAAAGGGGCAGGGGAGGCGGGGACGGCCGGTGCGGCAGCGGCGGTTGCCAACGCAGTCAATGACGCGCTCCGGCCGTTTGACGCAACAATTACCGAGATTCCGCTCACGCCTCAGGTTATCCTGACCGCCTTGAGACGGATCTGAGCGGAGACGTTCCGGGCAACGATAATACGATAAGCAAAACGCAGACAGTTCTTGGGGAGGAATAGTCATGACGAAGAAGGTCACCAAAGCTGGATCGATATCACGGCGTCGTCTGCTGACGACGGCAAGCGCCGGCGCCGTTCTCGCCGTCTCGCCTTTTCGCATCAATCTGCTTCAGGCCCAGGAAGCGCCCATCAAGATCGGCTTCCCGGTTCCTTTGACCGGTCCATACGGCGCCGAGGCCCAGGACCAGGTGCGGGCGGGTCAGCTTGCTGTGGCCCAGTTCAATGATGCTGGCGGTCTCAACGGCCGCAAGGCCGAGCTCGTGGTGCGCGACGACAAGCTGAATCCCGGCGAGGCGGCGACGCGGACCCTGGAATTGGTCGAGAAGGAGAAGGTGAATTTCGTCGTCGGCAGTCTGTCCGCGGCGGTTCAGCTCGCGATCAACAACGTCACCAAGGAGCGCGGCGTCATCTTCAATTCGATCAGTCAGTCCGACGCCATCAACGAGGCGGCAGATTTCAGCAAATACACGTTCCACGAAGCGCTGAACCCGCATATGACGTCAGGGGCGGTCGGTCGCTACGCCTTCACCAAATTCGGCAAGAAGGTTGCGTTTCTCACGGCGGATTATGCTTACGGTCACGAGATGGTTCGCGGCTTTCTCGAGGTCGGCAAGCAATTCAACATCGAGAATCTCGGTGACATCCGCCATCCGCTCGGGACGACTGATTTCTCGACCCTGCTGCCGCGTCTCCAGGCGCTGAAGCCCGATATTCTATGCATCAGCAATTTTGGCCGGGACCAGCAAATCGCACTGAAACAGGCAACCGACTTCGGCATCAAGAAATCGATCCAGATCATCGCGCCGCTGCTGTCGCACGCCAGTCGCGTTGCGGCGGGCCCTCAGGCATTCGAAGGCGTCGTCGGCGGCTGCTCGTTCTTCTGGGGCATCGAGGACAAGTTCGCCTCGACCAAGGCGTTCAACGACGCGTTCCGCAAGATGTATGACGGCAAGTTGCCTACCGACTACGGCGCGCTCGGCTATGGCGGTGTTCGGACGGTGCTCGAGGCGGTCAAGGGCGCGGGCAGCGTGGAGACCGACAAGGTCGTCGCGGCGTTGGAGGCCCTGAAGTACGACTACTACAAGGGGCCGCAATACTATCGCAAATGCGATCACCAGTCGGTGCAATCGGTGCTCGTGATCAAGTCGAAGTCCAAGGACATGAAGAACGAGTCGGATGTGTTCGAGGTTCTATCGACCGAGGAGCCTGACGAGAAGAACCTGCGTACCTGCGACGCGCTTGGCCACAAGAGCTGAGTCATGCGTCGGCGCGCACCGCGGGGCGGGTGCGCGCCGTGCTGAGGGGGACAAATGGCGGGCCTGAGCTTTGACCTGATTGCATTGCAATTATTCGCCGGGCTGGCGCTCGGCGCGATCTACGTGCTGTTTGCGATCGGCCTCTCGCTGATTTTCGGGATGTTGACCGTCGTCAACTTCGCCCATGGCGCGTTCTACATGGTCGGCGCCTATGTCGGGCTGTACCTGATTTCGATCGGCGGCAATTTCTGGCTCTGCTTGCTGGCGGTACCACTCCTGATCGGGCTATTCGGCCTTGCCGTCGAGCGCGTGCTGATCCGGCCGCTTTACGGCCGCGGCATCGATTATCCGCTACTGCTGACCTTCGGGCTGAGCTACGTCATGGTCGAATGCGTGCGCATTGCCTTCGGCAAGACTGGTTATCCCTTCGATACGCCCGAGCTTCTGCAGGGGGCTGTCAACATCGGTGTCGGATATTTTCCACTCTACCGCCTGTTCGTGATCGGCGCGACGGCCGTCGTCTTGTTGGCGCTCTGGCTGTTCCTGGAAAAAACCAGCTTCGGGCTCATCATCCGCGCCGGCGCGCGCGATCCGCAAATCGTCCGCGTCCTTGGGGTCGACGTTTCCAAGGTCTGGTTGATCGTGTTCGGGATAGGCACCGCGATTGCGGGCTTTGCCGGGCTGCTGGCTGCCCCGCTTCAAGGCGTCATTCCCGAGATGGGCGGCACGATTCTCGCCGAGGCGTTCGTGGTGACGGTCGTAGGAGGCATGGGTTCGATCGGTGGCGCCGTACTGGCGGGCCTCCTCGTCGGTGTGGTGGTCAGCCTGACGTCGCTGTTTGCACCCGAGATGGCCAAGGTTTCGATCTTTGCCCTGATGGCGATCGTCCTGATCGTTCGTCCCCAGGGCTTCTTCGGCCGTGCCGGATTGATGAGCTGAGAGCCAGGGATGACCGGAGCCACCGAATCCATCAAACAGCCTCGTGCCACGACGGGCAGTTGGTACGAATTCGCAACGCGGCATCGCGCCAGCATTGCGGCCGCGGTGATCCTGATCTTCCCGTTGGTGATGCCGTTCACGGCCCTCGCGGTGAACATCCTGATCTATGGATTGTACGCCGTCGGCTTCAACCTCGTCTTTGGTTATCTCGGTCTGCTGTCGTTTGGTCACGCGGCGCTGTTCGGAACCGGTGCCTACCTCGGTGGCATCGCCATCGTGCATTTTGGCTGGCCATGGTATGCGGCCATCGCGGCCGGGATCGCCGGCGGCCTGTTGATGGCATCGTTGATTGGCGTGCTCGCGATCAGAACCCGCGGCATCTACTTCGCGATGGTGACGATGGCGCTGTCGCAATGTATCTACTACCTCTTCTATCAAGCGGTTGACCTCACTGGCGGCGAAAACGGCCTCCGCGGCATCAACGTCCGCACCATCGATCTGTTCGGCTTGCGGCTCGACTTCATCAATCCGATGATCCGCTACTATGTCATCGCGGCTTTCGTGATTGCCGCTTTTTTCGTGATGTCGCGCATTCTGGCCTCGCCATTTGGCGCCGTCATTGAGGCCGTGCGGGAGAATGAGATGCGCGCGCGCGCGTCAGGCTATGACGTCACCAAGACCCGTTTGCTGACCTTCGTTTTATCTGGCGGCTTCTGCGGTCTCGCAGGAGCCTTGCAGGCGCTGCATCTGTCGATCGTTCCGATCGAGATCCTGCACTACGAGACGTCGGGCCTGGTCGTGATGATCGCATTGCTGGGCGGTATGGGGACGTTCTTCGGGCCGATGATCGGCGCCGCGGTGTTCCTGGTCCTGGAGAATATTGTCTCGGTGTGGACCGTTCACTGGCAACTGATCGTGGGAGCCATCTTCATTGCGTGCGTGCTGTTCTTCCCCGCCGGCATCTGGGGCACGCTGATCGCGCGAGGCAGGCGATGAGTGCCGCGGAAGACCAAACCAAAGAAATCATTCTGCGCACCAAGGGCGTCGGCAAGACGTTCGGGAAGTTTGTCGCGCTGAACAATATCTCGGCGGAGTTCTCCAGAGGAGCGATCACCTCCATTATTGGTCCGAACGGGGCCGGTAAGAGCACCTATTTCAACCTGCTGTGCGGTGCGTTTGCGCCCACCAAAGGCAGCGTTGAATTCGAGGGCAGAGATGTCACCGGCCTGCCGCAGCACTGCTTTGCGCATATGGGCATCGCAAAGTCCTTTCAGATAACCAGCGTGTTTCCGCAGCTCACGACCCGTGAAAATATCCGCGTTGGTCTGCAGGCGCTGGTGTCGAGATACGACATCTGGCGTCCCCGCGCGCGCCTGACCGAGCTGGTCGAGCGGGCGGACGAGCTGCTGGCCCTGGTCGGATTGTGGGAGTCCCGGGAACGTGCCGCCAAGACGCTGGCCCATGGCGAGCAGCGGGCGCTGGAAATCGGCATGGCGCTTGCCAGCCAACCCCGCTTGCTGCTGCTGGACGAGCCGACGGCCGGCATGAGCCCGGAGGAAACCCGGATCATGATGGATCTGATCGTGAAGCTCGCGAAGGAACGTACGGTCATCCTCGTCGAGCACAAGATGAAGCTGGTGCTCGGGATCAGCGATCGCATCCTCGTGCTGCACCACGGAGAACTTCTCGCCGAAGGAACGCCGCAGGAGGTCCGGCAGAACGAGGCGGTGAAGCGGGTCTATCTCGGCCAACGGGAGCATTGACGGATGCTGCAGATCAGCAAGCTCAATGCCTGGTACGGCGCAAGTCACGCGCTGCAGGACGTCACGCTCGAGGTGACCAAAGGCGAGATCGTCTGCCTCATCGGTCGCAATGGAGCCGGCAAGACGACGACGCTGAAATCGATCATGGGGTTGATGGGACGAACGCGCGGCTCGGTCACCTTCAAGGGCGTGGAGCTGCTGAGCCGGCCGCCGCATGTGCGCTTCGCGCTCGGACTTGCCTACGTTCCCGAAGAGCGGCGGATTGTGCAGGGACTGTCGGTCCGGGAAAATTTGCGGCTCGGACTGGTGGCGTCGCCGGCGAAGAAGCGGGAAGCCGAGCTGATCGACGAGATGGCAGGAGTATTCCCACGGCTGGCCGAGCGTATGGACCAGGAGGCGGTCACGATGTCCGGCGGCGAGCAGCAGATGCTGGCGATCGCGCGGGCGATGATCGCAAAGCCCGACCTGATCATGCTGGATGAGCCTTCGGAGGGCATCATGCCGGTCCTGGTCGACGAGATGTTCGAGCTGTTCCGCAACATGAAGGCGCAGGGGACGACGGTGCTGCTGGTCGAGCAGAACGTCGAGCTCGCGCTTGGCATCGCCGATCGTGCCTACGTCCTTGATCAGGGGGCAGTGGTGCACCAGGCGTCGGCGCAGACCTTGCTGGCCGACGACGAGATCAAGGAACGATATTGTTCGGTGTGAGCGGGCTTTCCGGTCTCCCGCCGGCGCGATTAGACCTTACTCCGCGGCGCGCGCGATCGCGTCGGCCTTGCGAGTGGTGACGACGACCTTGATCGCGTCATCCACGCGATCCCGTGCATATCTGAGCGCCGTCGGCAGGTCGGCCAGCGGAAACGTATGCGTGTGGATTCTTGTTGCGTCGAACCGCTTCGCTGCCATCAATTCCATGGCGCGGTGAGTAGCGCTGCGGCCCTCACCGCGGATCCCGTAAGCGTAGATGTTGTTTCGCACGAGATGCGCGATATCCAGCGTCGCGGCCTCGTGCGGGAAGGCGGCCAGACAAATCTTGCCGCCACGGTTGGTCATATGAATGGCCTGGTTGAGTGTCGCTTCGGTGCCGGCACATTCGACGACATAGTCCGCGCCGATCCCCCCTGTTTGTTGCTTCACGACCGCAACGGCGTCTTCGTC
This sequence comes from Bradyrhizobium sp. BR2003, assembly GCF_009720285.1. NCBI lineage: Bacteria > Pseudomonadati > Pseudomonadota > Alphaproteobacteria > Hyphomicrobiales > Nitrobacteraceae > Bradyrhizobium > Bradyrhizobium sp. BR2003. The sequence goes on along the minus strand of NZ_SMYJ01000025.1, from coordinate 181,346 downwards.
GTTGATGTTGATGACGCGGTCGGCCCCCAGTTCCTGGCCGATCGCGAGCCGCTTGTTGCGCGTGCCGGTCAGAATCACCGGGCTTGCACCAAGCGCCTTGGCCACGGCAACTGCGAGAAGCCCGATCGGCCCCGGGCCGATCACCACGACGCTCTCGCCGGCCACCAATCCCCCCAATTCCGTCAAGCCATACATCGACGTCCCGGCGGTCACCACAAGCGTCGCCTCCGCGTCGCTCATGCTGTCCGGTACGCGCGCCAGCGTGTTGATGTGGTTGACCGCGTATTCGGCGAAACCGCCGTCGGTCGTGAAGCCGTTGGCGCGGTGGCCCTTCTCGGGCTTTCCATAGTTGAGACAGGATGTGTACATGCCCTGGCGGCAGCGTTTGCACTGGCCGCAACCGGCATGGATTTCGACGCTGACCCGCTCACCGATACTGAATTCGTCAACGTCCGGCCCGAGTGCGGCGACCGTGCCCATGTACTCGTGGCCCGGCGTAAAGTTTTTGTTGAAGGGCAGGCCGCCTTGAATGCTTGCCGGCGACCCGGCATGGATAATTTCGAGATCGGTGGCGCAGATCGCAACCGCGTCGATGCGCACCAGCACCTCGGCACGCGAGGGGACCGGCGTTGGCTTTTCGCGAAGCAGGAGCTGATCGGGGTCACCAAGGACCCAGGCTGCCATCAGGTCGGGGGCGGGAAGGTCGGGCGACGTCTTGACGCCGTGCGGCTGATACATGGGCGCTTCCTCTTTTGGTTGACAGCCTAGCGCGAAACGACCGGCAGTCGCGAGCATCCGATCGTTGGCATTGGAGCCACTGCATTTGCTGCACGGCAGCAAGCGCGTCGCAAAACGTTCATACGCGGCCTATACTTGGTCGCCCGGTTGATGTTGAAATCCTCATTGCATCCACTCCCAGACCGGAGCCTCCCATGAAGACCGTCCGCCTTGTCCTTGCGTTGCTGGCGCTGACGCTGATCGCGCCGTGGCAATCCGCCAGGGCGGCCGACGTGATCTGCTACAATTGTCCGCCGGAATGGGCGGATTGGGCGTCGATGCTGAAGGCGATCAAGGCGGACCTCAACTACGATATTCCGCATGACAACAAGAATTCCGGCCAGGCGCTGGCCCAGATCCTGGCCGAGAGGAGCAATCCGGTCGGCGATATCGGCTATTTCGGCGTGACCTTCGGCATGAAGGCCAAGGCCCAGGAAGCGCTCGAGCCCTACAAGCCGGCGCATTGGGATCAGGTCCCGGCCGGCCTCAAGGACCCCGATGGCTACTGGACCACGATCCACTCCGGCACGCTCGGCCTGTTCGTGAACAAGGATGCGCTCGGCGGCAAGCCGGTGCCGGCCTGTTGGAAGGATCTCCTGAAGCCCGATTACAAGGGGATGGTCGGCTATCTCGACCCGTCGTCGGCGGCGGTCGGCTATGTCGGCGCGGTCGCCGTCAATCTGGCGCTCGGCGGCTCGCCAGGCAACTTCGACCCGGCGATCAGCTTCTTCAAGGAGCTGCGCAAGAACGATCCGATCGTACCCAAGCAGACGTCATATGCTCGCGTCGTCTCCGGTGAGATGCCGATCCTGTTCGATTACGACTTCAATGCCTATCGCGCGAAGTACTCGGAGAAGGGTAACTTCGAGTTTGTGATTCCCTGCGAGGGGTCGGTGGTGTTTCCCTATGTCGTTGGTCTCGTGAAGAACGCGCCCGACAAGGAGAAGGCCAAGAGGGTGATGGACTATCTCTTGTCCGACAAGGGGCAGGCGATCTGGACCAATGCCTATCTGCGTCCGGCCCGCCCGATCGAGCTGCCGGCTTCCGTGAAGGGGAAATTTCTCCCCGACAGCGATTATGCACGCGCCAAGAGCGTCGACTGGGGCGAGATGGAAAACGTGCAAAAAGCCTTCGTCGACCGCTATCTCGCCGAGGTTCGCTGAGGCAATATGGTGCCCTTCGCCGGGGCACCATTCTTCCGATGTCGCAAAAATCCTTCGTTTGGCTCTGCCTGCTGCCGCTCGCGGTCGTGACCACGGCATTCTTCCTGCTGCCGATGGCACGGCTGGTGGTCGCGGGTGCCGAAGGACCGCACGGGCTCGCCGGATATCTCGCCATCATGACCGAAGCTCGTTATCGCGCGACGCTGATCAATACCGTGCTCCTGGCCGCGGCAACGACGGTAGTCACGCTGATCGTGGCGACGATAGCCGGAATGTTTCTGCAGCGGCACCGCTTTCCCGGGCGGGCCGTGCTAATCGCGATGCTGACCTTTCCGCTGGCGTTTCCCGGCGTGGTGGTCGGCTTCATGATCATTCTGCTGGCGGGGCGGCAGGGGCTGATCGGCGATCTGTCGAACCGGATCTTCGGCGAGAAGTTCGTCTTCGCCTATTCGATCTACGGGTTGTTCCTCGGCTACCTCTACTTCTCGATCCCGCGCGTCATCCTCACCATCATGGCGGCCGTGCAGAAGCTCGATGTCGGTCTGGAAGAAGCCGCGCGTTCGCTCGGCGCGAGCCCCTGGGCGGTGCAGCGTGACGTCGTGCTGCCCGCGCTGGCGCCGGCCTTCGTTGCGTCCGGCGCGATCGCATTTGCGACCGCGATGGGGGCCTTCGGGACTGCGTTTACGCTGGCGACGAATATCGACGTGCTGCCGATGCTGATCTACACCGAGTTCACGCTGGCCGCGAATTTCGCGACCTCGGCCGCGCTGTCGGTGGGACTTGGCCTGATCACCTGGCTCATCCTCGCGCTCGCCCGCTCGTTCAGCGGCAGCGCGGTCGCGGCGGCCGGGTGAACGCATGCGCGATCGCTTGATCTTCACCGGTCAGTTCATCTTCACGCTGCTCGTCGCCGGCTTCCTGGTGGTTCCCGCAGGGCTGTCGATCTCCGCCGGCGTGACCGTCAATTACTTCCGGGGCATCCAGTCCGGCGTGACCCTGCAATGGGTCGCACAGGTCTGGGAGCTCTATGCCGGCACCATCCTGGTCTCCTTCGTGATCGCATTCGCGACCCTTGCCGTCACGCTGCTCGCCGGCGTTCCCGCAGCCTATGCGCTGCACGCGCGGGGAGGCCGGCTTGCGCGCATCGTCGAGGAGATCATCACGTTGCCTTTGGCGATCCCCGGGCTTGCGATTGCGCTTGCACTGCTGCTCGCTTATGGCAGCTTCGGCGACTTTCGCCGTTCCTGGCTGTTCATCCTGGTCGGACATGTGATCTTCACCATGCCGTTCATGGTGCGGTCGGTGATGGCAGTGTTCGCCACCGTGGACATCAAGACGCTGGATGAGGGGGCGGCCTCGCTCGGAGCGTCGCCATGGCGGCGATTCCGCGACGTCATCGTGCCGAACGCACTGCCGGGAATTCTCGCCGGGGCGCTGATGGTGGTCACGCTGTCGCTCGGTGAATTCAACCTGACCTGGATGCTGCATACGCCGTTGACCAAGACACTACCGATCGGGCTCGCCGACAGCTACGCTTCGATGCGGCTCGAAGTGGCCTCAGCCTATACGCTGATCTTCTTCGTGATGATCATTCCGCTGCTGGTCGCGATGCAGCTGCTGGCCGACAGGGATCACAAGCGATGAGTGCGGCCGGGCATGGCGCAGCGGTGCGGATCGAGGCGTGTGGCAAGACCTTTGCCGACGGCACGCGCGCGCTCGATCCCGCGACCCTCGACATTGCGCGCGGCGAGACGATGGTGCTGCTTGGGCCGTCTGGTTGCGGCAAGACCACGATGCTGCGCATCATCGCAGGGCTCGAGCTGCCGGATGTCGGCGGCAAGGTTCTGTTCGACGGCAAGGACATGACCTCGGTCCCGATCGAGCGGCGCAATGTCGGGATGGTGTTCCAGTCCTACGCCCTGTTCCCCAACATGACGGTCGCGGACAATATCGCCTACGGGCTGAAGATCCGCGGTGTTGCGAGGGGCGAGCGCACCGCACGCGTCGCCGAACTGGTTGCGCTGACGAACATCACGGGATTGGAGAATCGCCGCATCGACCAGCTTTCGGGCGGCCAGCGCCAGCGCGTCGCGCTGGCGCGCGCCGTCGCGATCCGGCCCGGCATCTTGCTGCTCGACGAGCCCTTGACAGCGCTCGACGCCGCGTTGCGGGACCGGCTGCGGAGCGAGCTCAACCGGCTGTTGCGTGCGCTTGGCATCACGACGATCTATGTCACCCACGATCAGGCCGAAGCCATGGAATTGGGCGACCGGATCGTCGTGATGCGGAAAGGCGCAATCGCCCAGATCGGCACGCCCCGCGAGGTCTACTTCGCGCCGAAGGACCGGTTTGTGGCGGAGTTCATCGGAGCGGCGAACATTGTGGAGGCTCCGGTCGAGAACGGCGTATTGATCCTGCCCGGCGGGCGACTGCCGATCGAGGGTGCAGCGACGACCGCGAACGAGACCGTCATGATCCGCCCAGAAACCATTCGCGTGACGGAGGCGGGGACGGGTTTGCTCTCGGGAATCGTCGATTCCGTCAGCTTCATCGGCGACCGACAGCGGCTCGTCGTGAGCGGTGCATCGAGCAAGCCGCTCAATGTCGATGCTTCCAACACGATTCAAGCCAGGATCGGCGATCGTGTCGGGCTTTCGATTGCGCCCGACGCCGTCCGTCTGCTCCCCTCCGAACCACGAGATTGATCGATGCCGTCGAAACCGGTCCTCATCGCCCAGATTTCCGACCTCCATATCAAGCCGCCGGGAGCATTGGCCTATGGCCGGGTCGATACCGCGAAGGCGCTTGAGCGCTGCGTGGCCACGCTCAGTGCATTCGAGCCGGCGCCCGATTTCGTCGTCATCTCAGGCGACCTTGTCGATACGCCGTCGGTCGAGGAATACGACCATCTCAAGCGCCTGCTCGAGCCGCTGCGCGTTCCGTTTGCCGGAATTCCCGGCAATCACGACTCGCGTGCGTGGATGCGCGCCGCGTTTCCTGCCGCACCCTATGATCACGGAACAGGCCCGCTCGACCAGCGGATCGAGGTGAATGGGCTCGATCTGCTGCTGCTTGATTCAAGCGTTGCCGGGAAGCCTCATGGCATGCTCGAACCGTCGACGCTGCAATGGCTGGACGCGACGCTGGCGGCGGCAGCCGACCGGCCCGCGCTGCTTTTCCTGCATCACCCGCCGTTCAAGGGCGGCATCTGGCACATGGACCGCCAGGACCTTTTCAATGCCGCAGAACTGGCAGCAATCGTCAGGCGTCACCCGCGGGTGCGTTTGATTGGGTGCGGGCACGTCCATCGTGCCATGCTGACCTCCTTTGCCGGGATTCCCGTCACATTGTGCCCCGCGCCGAACCATGCGGTCGACCTGGACCTTGGACAGCTCCGCGAACCATCGTTCAAGGTGGAACCGCCGGCATTTCACTTGCACACGTGGTTTCCCGGGCCGGATTTTGGACAGTTGGTCACGCACCAGGTCGCGATCGGTCAGTTTGACGGGCCGCATCCGTTCTTTGGGCCAGACGGCAAGCTGCTGTGAGTTGGCGCGTTGACCCTTCGCACAGACGGGATTTTGACAAGCGAGATTGTCGTGGATGGGCCGGGCGTGTCAAATCAAGGGCAGCCCGCAGCTTGCAATTGAGCGTTGCATCGGCGCAGATTTATTCCAAATTGTACCTTGGATGTCCTCCATCCCAATGCGCCGGCTCGGACCTTTGTTGCTGTAGACCCCCGGGGGGGCTATACTTCCGTCTGCTTTCATTGATCGATGGCTTTGTCGGCGTCCGCTGTGCTGGCGGGCCGATTGAACGCAACACAATCAGTCTGGATCACGATGACCGGTGCGTCGCCCATAGAACGAACTTCCGGCGCGCCGTTGTTTTCGAACGACAGGCTGTCGGTGTTGCGCAAGCATCCCTATTTCGCCGATCTCGAGCCCGAGGCATTCGATCAGCTCTGCCGCTACGCCAAGCACACCACGCTGAAGCGGGGGACGACGATCTTTTCCAAAGGCGATCCAGGCACCAGCCTGATTGCGGTGATCTCGGGCACGGTCAAGATCAGCATCTCGTCGCCGGATGGTCGCAATGCGATTTTGAACCTGATCGAGGCCGGTGAGATATTCGGGGAGATCGCGCTGCTCGACGGCTTGTCGCGGACGGCCGATGCCACCGCCAACACCAATTGCGAGCTGTTCGTCATTGACCGGCGCGAGTTCATTCCGTTCGTGCGCAGCCAGCCGACGCTTGCGATGAAGTTCATCGAACTGCTTTGCGAAAGGTTGCGCCGGACCAGCGACCAGGTCGAGCAGGTCATCCTGCAGAACTTGCCCGGCCGCCTGGCCAGCGCGCTGCTGCGCCTGAGCGACAAGCACAAGCCGCAAGGGCGCACCATCTCGATCACCCAGCAGGAGATCAGCGAGATGGTCGGGATGACGCGCGAGAGCATCAACAAGCAGCTCCGCGCATGGGCGATACGCGGTTGGGTCAGGCTTGAGCATGGCGCGATCGTCGTGCTGAAGCCCGAGACGCTCCAGGAGCTGGTCGACGCTGGCGCGAACGACGGCGAGTAGTCGCGTCGGCTGCCCGGTCTGTCGCGCATTTCCCGAAACGGTGAGCTGAACGGGCCTGTGAAGCCATTCACATCGGCCTTGCGTGCGCTGCGGTAAGTGACGCGTCAGGGGGAGCACAATATGGAAGAATCCATGCAGAGCTCTTTCGATAAGCGACGGCAGGATGCACAGCACAACTACCAGAGCTTCAGCATCAAGCTTGTCGCGCTGCCGCTGCTCGTCATCGTTGCGTTGATCGGGATGCTGGTCAGTCATCCCGCGGCGGTCAGATGGATATCGGATGCGGCGCAAGCCGAGTTCGTCGGAACCGACGCCGTCTACACCGATCCGATACCTAATATCGCGCAGATGGCACCAACGGTTCGGCCGGGCAACGAGATCCGCACGGTGAAGGCCTACTGATCGTTGATGCTATCGTCGCGCGGCACGGCGCGACGATAGCTGCCTGTCCAGCAGCAAGCCGTCCTCACGCGGCTACGCCGAGCAGCTTTGCTGCGGTCCGCCCGAGAATATTGGCCTTGTCATCGTCGCTCAGCGACGACGAGGCGAAGATGTGGTCGACCGGTGCCAGTTGCCATGGATAGGGATAGTCGCTTCCCAGCACGATCTGACCGACGCCGACCTGGGCGGCGAGGTGCCTGATCGCCTCAGGCGTGAAGATCAGGGAGTCGAAATAAATCTGTTTGAGATATTCAGCCGGCGCCTTCTGGAGCTTGATCTCCGGATTGCATCCCTTGGGTCCAACCAGACAGGCATGGTCCGAGCGGTCGGCGTAAGAGCCGAGATAACCGCCGCCATGCGCGGCGATGATTTTCAGTCCCGGGAAGCGATCGAGCGTGCCCTCGAAAATCAAGTGAGAAAGCGCGATCGTGGTCTCGAGCGGATTGCCGATCGTGTTGCCAAGCCACCCATTGCCGGAGAGCCGCTTGTTGAGCTCGGGCACGCCCTGCGGATGGATGAACAAAGGGACGCCGAGTTCCTCGGCCTTGGCCCATACCGGATGAAACTTCGGATTTGAGAATTCGACGCCATCGACGACACCGCCGATCGCCGCGCCCTTCAGCCCCTGCTTCTTCACCGCCGTCTCCAACTCCTGCACCGCAAGGTCCGGTGCCTGCAGCGTCAGCGAGGCGAAAGCCGCGAACCGGTCGGGCTTCGAGGCACAGAGTTCGGCGAGCTTCTCATTCTGGATTTTCACGATCTGCGCGGCAAGGTCCCGGTCGCGGTCGTACCAGAACGGATTGATCGAAAGCACTTCCATGTCGACGGCCTGCGCGTCCATCGCGGCCAGCCGCTTGTCGATCTCGATGAAGGCTTCCGCGGCCCCGTTGACCGGCGGCAGTTGATATTTTCCGGCGTCTGCGCCGAGCAGCGCGCCCGCCTCGCGGAAATGGCAATGCGAATGGATGTCGATGGTCTTGACACGTTTGCCGTTGACCGTGACCGGCAGTTGCTGGCGCGATTGCTGCGCATTTGCGTTGTGGACGAGCCCGCAGCCGCAGAACACGATGCCTGCCGCCGCCATTGCTCCCGCTTTCAGGAAATCCCGCCTTGTGGTCATGACGATCGCCTCCCCGGTTGTTTTGTTATGGACGGGGAGCCTAGGGATGCTGGCTAATGCTCGCAAGATCACACGCTGTGCGTGTCGCGCAACGTTGATCTGCTCAGACCGGCTTGATCCCCGCCTTTGCGATGATGTCGCGCCATTTCGGCACTTCGTCTGCAATACGCCTGCGCATGCCATCGGGCCCGTTCGCAAGCACCTCGAGGCCGTCGTTGCGCAGCTGTTCGGCGATCTTCGGCACGCGGCGCGATGTGGCGCAGGTCGAGACAGATGCCCGGTACAATGCACTTTTCCAGCGGATATTCAGTGCGCGGGCGCGCTTCTGCCCACAATGCAGACGCGTTTGCCGCGCTTGTGCAAGATGGCGCTTGCCCTCGGTGTCGAACCTGAAGCAAATCGGGAAAGTGTTGCATTCCGGCATGCGTCGCCGAAGGGAGGATTCACGTGACCGACTATCGCAAGTTATTCGATCTCAGCGGGAAAACCGCCGTCGTGCTGGGAGCGGCCTCGGGAATCGGTAAATCCTCGGCCGAAGCGCTGGCGTCACTCGGCGCGCGCGTGCTCTGCGCCGATCGAGCACAGGAGGGCGCGGAGGCAACGGCTGCTGCAATCCGGCAGCAGGGCGGATCGGCAACATCAGCCAGTTGCGATGCGGCCGATCGTGCCGACGTCGAGGTGCTGGCGGCGAGGGCGCTCGCGGAATTCCAGCGGATCGACATCGCGGTGACGACGCCGGGGCTGAATATCCGCAAGACCATCCTCGATTACACCGAGGAGGATCTCGACCGCGTCATCAACCTCAACGTCAAGGGCACGGTGTGGTTCTTCCAGGCGTTCGGCCGCATCATGGTCAAGCAACAGGGCGGCAGCCTGATTGCATGTTCCTCGGTGCGTGCCGTGACCATCGAGCCGGGGCTTGCAGTCTATGGATCGACCAAGGCGGCGATCGGCCTTCTGGTCAAGGGCTTCGCGTCCGAGGTCGGGCGATCCGGCGTCCGCGTCAATGCGATCGCGCCGAGCATTGCGGAGACCGCATTAACCGGTCCGTTCAAGCAGCGGCCCGATATCTACAACCTCTATGCCGGCCATACCGTGTTCAATCGCTGGAGCCGCGCCGACGAGGTCGCGACCGCCGTCGCCTACCTTGCATCGGACGCGGCGAGTTATGTCAGCGGCAGCACGCTGTTCGTCGATGGCGGCTGGACCGCGGTCGATGGGCCGCCGACGGGGCTTACGCAGCTGGCGCGCTAGGTTGCGTCGGAAGAAAAGCCAGCCTGGTTGCGGAGCTCAGACGTTTCCGACGATGTCAGTAGCGCGATCAGGCGTTGCGCCTGCAACCCAGACGAAGCCTGCGTCGCAACCGCGGCGGTGTACGTGGTGGCGAGCCCGCATCCTGGCGGCAAGCTGCCCGACAGCACGACGCCCTTGGTGCTGATGATCTCGGTCGATTGCGTACAACCGATCGGCCGCCGGTCTCCGGATTCGGCCAGATGTCGCATCGCGGTCGCACCGTTCGGAAAGATCTTCAGGCGATCCGCGACGACATCAGCGATGTCGAGCTGCGTGAGCACCTTGGCGACATGAATTCCGGCCGTCGACGCCTTCGTATCGGGCACGAAGATCGCGTCCGCCGCGAGCAACGCCGCACGCAGGCTGGCCGCGTCGTCGGCGCTGACCGACGGATCGCCGGCCCGAACGGCAAGGGCGGTTTCCACGCGGCCGATGTCCGTTATCGAGCTGCGCAAGACCAGCCCTTCGTCGGCCAACTTCGCGATCAGCGCCGCAGTCAGGATGACAATGTCGGTTGCAACGCCAGTGCGTAACTTGTCGGCCATGGCGCCCACCGCGCCAAAATCACCGGAGATGGCCAGGCCGGTATCGGCTTCAAACGCAGGCGTAAGGCTGCGCACCAGGCCCTGCGCCGCCCCGCCACTCAGGATGTTCAATGTCTTCATGAGCCCTGTTCCTTCGCTCCCGGACTCGCCGTTGCGTGCTTATTGGGGCTTGTCCAATTTCTTGACGACGTCTGCCCACTTCACGATATCGGCGCGCAGGAATGCGTCGAATGCTTCCGGCGTCATGGTCATCGGCGCCGCGCCCTGCGCGGCCCAGAGCTTCTCGACCTCCGGCCGCCTGATCGCCGCGTCCACCGCCGCGTTGAGCTTGTCGATGATCGGCTTCGGCGTGCCCGCCGGGGCCATCAGGCCGAGCCAGATCGTTGCCTCATAGCCGGACACGCCCGCCTCGATCACCGTCGGAACGTCGGGCAGCACCGTCGAACGAGTCTTGCCGGTCGTCGCGAGCGCTCGCACCTGGTTTTCGGCGACATTCGGCGCCATCGCCGGCACGGCATCGATCATCATCTGGACCTGGCCGCCGATGACGCCGCCGCGGGCTTCGCCGCTGTTGCGGTAGGGCACGTGCACGACGTCGATCCCGGCCATGGCTTTGAACAGCTCGCCCGCCATGTGATACGGCGTGCCTTGACCTGACGACGCATAGTTCAGCTTTCCGGGCTGGGTCTTTGCGAGGGCGATGAACTCCTGCAAGGTCTTTGCCTGCACGGCGGGGTGGACCACGATCACGAGATCCGAGGTGTTCAACGCCGCGATCGGTGTCAGGTCGCGCATCAACTCATATTTGCGCTGCGGTACCAGCGATTCGTTCGCGGTCTGGGTGTTCGACATCATCAGAAGGGTGTAGCCGTCGGCCGGTGCCTTTGCGACCTCGAGCGTGCCGATCACGCCGCCGGCGCCGGTGCGGTTTTCCACCACGAAGGGCTGGCCGAGGCTTTCCTGCAAGATGCCGCCGATTTGTCGCGCGACGACGTCGGCCGGACCGCCGGGACCAAAGGGAACGATGATCCTGACCGGCCGTGCAGGATAGTCTTCGGCGTCAGCGTATGAGCCTGCCATGGACACGGTCAGCAACGCCGCGACAAACACCAAGGCGTATCGCAGGCTCGCCATTGACTGAATCCCCCAACTTTAGTCTTGTTTCTTGATCAGAAGTCTAGCTGCAACTTGAAGCTTCTGTCGACGACAGACTCCGTTTTCGCGCATCGGAATAAGTGCGGGGGGACGGTGTACTCAAACTTCGCCATCGCGTGCGGGGAATCATATGAGGAAACATCCTGGGCTATCGCGCCGCGACATGCTGAAGGGCTCGAGCGCGGTGCTGGCTGGGGCCGCTCTTTCAACGCGCGTGATGGCCGCCGCGCCACCTGCGGAGCCGGTGACGCCGACGTTGATCGAGGCGGCGAAGAAAGAGGGGCAGGTCGTCTATTACACGTCGACCGATCTGCCGGTTGCCGAGAAGCTGGCAAGGGCATTTGAAGCGAAATATCCCGATATCACCGTGCGCGTCGAACGCACCGGCGCGGAGCGTGTGTTCCAGCGGATCGGCCAGGAATATTCCAGCAACATTCATGCCGTCGATGTCGTCAATTCCTCCGACGCCGCACATTTCATCGTGTGGAAGCGCGACGGCATTCTCGCGCCCTATGTTCCGGAGGAGGTCGCGAAATACTATCCCGAGGAGCATCGCGACGCGGACGGGCAATTCGCAAGCTTCCGGGTCTGGCTTTCGATCATTGCTTACAACACCAATCTCGTGAAGGCCGAGGAGGCGCCCAGGAGCTTTGCCGATCTGCTCGATCCGAAGTGGAAAGGCAAGATCGTCAAGGCGCATCCCGGCTACAGCGGCACCATCATGACCGCGACCTATCAGATGCAGCGCGATCTCGGCTGGAGCTTCTTCGAGAAGCTCGCCAAGCAGAACATCATGCAGGTGCAGTCCTCGACGGATCCACCCAAGAAGCTCGATCTCGGCGAGCGTGCTGTCATGGCCGACGGCAACGAATACAACATCTTCCAGATGAAGGAGGCCGGCCGCCCGGTCGAGCCGGTCTACGCCACCGAGGGCTCGCCGATCATCGTCGGCCCCAACGGGATCTTCAAGGACTGTCCGCATCCGAATGCCGCCAGGCTGTTCCAGTCCTTCGCGCTCGGGCGCGAGGGCCAGCAGCTCAATGTCGAGATCGGCGGCCTCAGATCCGTCCACGCGCAGGCCAAGGAGAAGGCTGGACGCAGGCCGCTAAAGGACATCAAGACGATGAAGGACGATCCGGTGGCGGTGGAGCGGGAAGGGGAATCGATCAAATCGCATTACACCCGCATCTTCCGCGTCTGATGGGGCAGCTCGGCCAATAGCTGCCCATCCGGGCGCTAGCCGCATGGCACGTGCCCGGATTTCGCGCGGACTGGGTCAATAATGCCCCTCGGCGGAGGGGGCATTTGATGTTACCAATTTGGCCATGAACCAGCATGCCAAGGTCGATATCCGCCATTCCACCTGCCCGCACGACTGCCCCTCGGCCTGTGCGCTCGACGTCGAGGTGATCGAGGGCCGCTCGATCGGTCGAGTCAGAGGCTCCAAACAGCAGACCTATACGGCCGGCGTGGTCTGCGCCAAGGTGGCGCGCTATGCCGAGCGGATTCATCATCCCGAGCGGCTGATGTATCCGCTGCGCCGGACCGGCCCGAAGGGCTCCGGCCAGTTCGCGCGGATCTCCTGGGGCGAGGCGCTGGACGAGATCGCGGCGCGATTCGATGCCGCGGAGCGGGAGTTCGGCGCCGAGTCGGTCTGGCCTTACTATTACGCTGGCACCATGGGGCTGGTGATGCGCGACGGCCTCAACCGGCTGTCGCATGTGAAGAAGTATTCACGCTTCTACGGCACGATCTGCGCGACCATCGCGCGCATCGGCTTTGCCGCCGGGACCGGCAAGATCGCCGGCGTCGATCCCCGCGAGATGGGCGTCTCCGACCTCGTCGTGATCTGGGGCACCAATCCGGTGAATACCCAGGTCAATGTGATGACGCATGCATCCCGCGCGCGCAAGGAGCGCGGCGCGAAGATTGCGGCGGTCGACGTCTACAACAACGAGACCATGAAGCAGGCCGACATCAAGATCCTGCTGCGGCCGGGCACCGACGGCGCCTTCGCCTGCGCTGTGATGCATGTGCTGTTCGGCGAGGGATTTGCCGATCGCGATTATCTTGCGCGCTATACCGACTGCCCGGACGAGCTGGAGGCGCATCTGAAGACCCGCACGCCGGAATGGGCTTCAGCGATCTCGGGCGTGCCGGTCGAGGAGATCGAGGCATTCGCGCGGCTGGTCGGAACGACCAAGCGCTCGTTCTTCCGTCTTGGCTACGGGTTCACCCGCAGCCGCAACGGCGCCGCCCAGATGCACGCTGCGTCGTGCATTCCCGCCGTGACCGGCGCCTGGCAATATGAGGGCGGCGGCGCGTTCTTCAACAATGCCGCAATCTGGCGTTTCGACGAGTCGATCATCGAAGGCCACGACGCGATCGATCCCTCGACACGCGTGCTCGATCAATCCAAGATCGGCCGTATCCTGACCGGCGATGCCGAGGCGCTGCGCGGCGGCGGGCCGGTCAAGGCGATGCTGATCCAGAACACCAACCCGATGACGGTGGCGCCCGAGCAGGCTCTGGTGCGCCAGGGCTTTGCCCGCGAGGATCTGTTCGTCGCGGTGCACGAGCAGTTCATGACCGAGACGGCCCAGATGGCCGATATCGTGCTGCCGGCGACGATGTTCATGGAGCACGACGACCTCTATTACGGCGGCGGCCATCAGCACATCTCGGTCGGCCCGAAGCTGATCGATCCGCCCGGCGAGTGCCGTTCTAATCACGAGGTGATGCAGGGGCTCGGCCGCAGGCTCAATGCCGTGCATCCCGGCTTCGACATGACGCCGCGGCAGCTGATTGATGCGACCTTGAAGAAGAGCGGTCACGGCACGATCGAGGCGCTGGAGGCCGACATTTGGCGCGATCTGCAGCCGGATTTCCGCACCTCGCATTATCTCGACGGCTTTGCCCATCCCGACAAGAAGTTTCACTTCAAGGTCGATTGGGGCAAGGTGCCGGTCGGGGCGGGCGGGCTGATGGGCGCGTGGGACAAGATGCCCTCGCTGCCCGACCACTGGACCATCATCGAGGAGGCGGACGCGCAGCATCCGTTCCGGCTCGCGACCTCGCCGTCCCGCAGCTTCCTCAACACCAGCTTCAACGAGACGCCGTCGTCGCAGGCCCGCGAGGGCGTGCCGACCGTGATGATCCATCCCGACGATGCGGCCGACCTGTCGATCGCCGATGGCGATGCGGTGACGCTCGGCAACATGCGCGGCGAGACCACGCTGACCGCGAGACTGTTCGATGGCGTTCGCCGCGGCGTGCTGATCGCCGAGTCGATCCATCCGAACAAGTCCCATATCGGCGGGCGCGGCATCAACATGCTGACCGGGGCGGAGGCCGTCGCACCGCTCGGCGGCGCCGCATTCCACGACAACAAGGTCTGGATCCGGAAGGCATCGGCCGCCGCATAAATCCTGCTTGCAGTCGGCGCCGATCCTGCCGCAAATGTCCGCTGGCAACGGCGCACGGCTAAGAAAACAGGCAGGAAACATGACCGACAACAGCGTTCTTCTCGAAAAGCGCGGGCAGGCGTTCTGGATCACCATCAACCGCCCGGACAAGCGCAACGCGCTCAATGCCGGTGTGATCGCGGGCATCGCGAAGGGCTATCGCGAAGCGCATGATGACAAGGACGTCCGCGTCATCGTGCTGACCGGCGCTGGCGACAAGGCGTTCTGCGCCGGCGCTGATCTGCAGAACAGCGGCGCGGCATTCTCGATGGATTTCTCGCGCCCCAATGTCGACTATGCCGACTTGCTGCGGCTGTCGCAGAGCGCGACCAAGCCCGCGATCGCGCGGGTCGGAGGCGTCTGCATGGCCGGCGGCATGGGACTGTTGTGCATGACCGACATGGCGGTGGCTGCCGATGGCGTGATCTTCGGCCTGCCCGAGGTGAAGGTCGGCGTGTTCCCGATGCAGGTGCTGAGCCTGCTGCAATCGATCGCCCCGCCGCGCCTCGTCAACGAATGGGCGCTGACCGGCGAGCCGTTCGATGCCAGGGCCGCGCAGGCTGCGGGTCTGCTCAACTATGTGGTGCCGGCGGCCGAACTCGACGCCAAGGTCGATTGGCTGATCGGCCGCATCGTCGACAAGTCGCCGACGGCGATCCGCCGCGGCAAATACGCGATGCGGGCGATCGCCTCGATGTCGTTCGATGAAAGCATCGCCTACACCGAAAGCCAGATCGCGCTGCTCGCGATGACCGAGGATGCCAAGGAAGGTCTCAAGGCCTTCGGCGAGAAGCGCAAGCCGACCTGGACCGGGCGCTGAACGGCGGACTCTGCTTCATCTCGCCCACGTGCGGGGAGGGCTCATTGCCAAAATATCGAAAACAACCCCATGCAAAGTAACGGGGGGCTGCCGGCGTTCGACACGGCCACTTGACACGTCGGGCAAATCAGCGGCACTGTTCTATTATTCCGAAATCGCAAGCGCGCCTCGCCCCAGCCCTCTCCCCGGGAGAATGGGGTGAGGGAGCGCGATGCACATTGCGCGTTAGCCCGCGTTGGGCTTCAGGCCGGCGGCTTCGATGCCGGCCACGGCGCAGATCTCGTCATTGTCCGAGGTGTCGCCGCTGACGCCGACGGCGCCGAGCAGGGTCGTGCCGTCCATGATCAGGACGCCGCCGGGGACCGGCACCATCCGGCCCTGCGCCAGCGTGTTCACGGCGTCGACGAAATAGGCCTGCTCCTGCGCGCGCTGAAACAGCGCCCGCGATCCCATCCCGAGCGCCAGCGCGCCATAGGCCTTGCCGTGGGCGATCTCGGCCCGCATCAGGCTGGTGCCGTCCTGCGCGGCCGTCACCTTCACCGCGCCGCGCGCGTCGAGGATGGTGACGACCAGCGGCTTGAACTTCTTCTCGACCCCCTTGGCCAGCGCGGCATCCAGAATCTTGCGGGCAATTTCGAGAGTGAGCTCAGCCATGGGCCTCTTCCTTTGTCGGTAACAATCTGTCGGAATTCGATTTCGCACGTTTCAGGCTCATCGCCAATACGCTGGCGACATGCAGCGGCGTCCGCCCGCTGCCGTCCTTGATCTGGTGCCGGCATGAGGTCCCGTCGGCCACGATCAGCGTGTCCTGATCGGCGCTGCGGACCGCGGGCAGCAGCGACAGCTCGGCCATCTCGATCGAGGCCTGATAGGTGTCCGCGCCATAGCCGAACGCGCCGGCCATGCCGCAGCAGCTCGACTCGATGGTCTTGACGTCGAGGCCCGGCACCAGGCGCAGCACCTTCTCCACCGGCTTGAACGCGCCGAAGGATTTTTGGTGGCAATGGCCGTGCACGACCGCTTTTCCGGCGACCGCGCCGAGCGGCAAAGTGAGGCGCCCGGCCTCGGCCTCGCGCACCAGGAATTCCTCGAACAGCAGCGCGTGCGCGCTGACGGTCCTGGCGGCCTCATCCGAACGCAGCGACAGCAGCTCGTCGCGCAGGGTCAGCAGGCAGCTCGGCTCGAGACCGATGATCGGCACGCCGCGGGCCGCGAACGGGACGTAGGTCGCAACCAGCCGGTCGAGCTCGGCGCGGGCCTGCTCCACCAGTCCGGCGGACAGGAACGTCCGCCCGCAGCACGGCGGCCGCCCGCCCTCCGATGGCCTCGGCAGATGCACGCGATAGCCGCCGGCGACCAGCACCTCGAGCGCGGCGTCGAGATTCTCGCGCTCGTAGCCGCGGTTGAACGTATCGGCGAACAGCACCACTTCGCGGCCATCCACCGGGCCCAGCACCTCGGCGTCGGGCCGGAACGTGTCGCTGCGAAATTCCGGCAGCGCGCGCTTGGCGCTGATCCCGGCGAGCTTCTCGAACAGCGCGCGCAGCAGCGGGCTGCGGTTGCGCCAGTTCGCGATCGGGGCAAAGCGCGAGGCGAGATCGAGATAGCGCGGCAGGTAGCCGACCAGCCGGTCGCGCAGCGACAGACCGTGCGTCGCGGCGCGCGCGGCCAGCACCTCGATCTTCATCTTGGCCATGTCGACACCGGTCGGGCATTCATGGCGGCACGCCTTGCAGGAGACGCAGAGCTTCAGCGTCTCCATCATCTCGTCGGAGGCGAGCGCGTCCGCACCCAACTGGCCCGAGATCGCGAGCCGCAGCGTATTGGCGCGGCCGCGCGTGACGTCCTTTTCATTGCGCGTAGCACGATACGACGGGCACATCACGCCGCCTTCGAGCTTCCGGCAGGCGCCATTGTTGTTGCACATCTCGACGGCGCCCTGGAAGCCGCCGCCGGCGCCGGGATAGGCCGACCAGTCGAGCACCGTCTTCAAGTCGCCGACGCGATAATCCGGCGCGAAGCGGAACAGCGAACGGTCGTCCATCTTGGGCGGATCGACGATCTTGCCCGGGTTGAGCGTGTTGGTCGGATCGAAGCGCTGCTTGACCTCGCGGAAATCGGCCACGATGCGCTGCCCGAACATCGCTTCGTGGAATTCCGAGCGCACCAGGCCGTCGCCGTGCTCGCCGGAATGCGAGCCCTTGTATTCGCGCACCATCGCGAAGGCTTCCTCGGCAATGGCGCGCATCGCCCTGACGTCCTTCTCGAGCTTGAGATTGAGCACGGGGCGCACATGCAGGCAGCCTTCGGAGGCATGCGCATACATCGTGCCGCGGGTGCCGTGCCTGGCGAACACCGCATTGAGCCGCTCGGTGTAATCGGCGAGATGCGGCAGCGGCACCGCGCAATCCTCGACGAACGAGACTGGCTTGCCTTCCTGCTTCATCGACATCATGACGTTGAGGCCGGCGGCGCGGAAATCGGCGATGCCGTTTTGCAGCGCGGGCTCGACGATCTCGACCACGCCGCCCCATTTGCGCTGCGGCTTGTCCCAGCCGAAGCCGAGGTCGGCCATCAGCTCGCCGAGCTGCTTGAGACGGGCGAGATTGTCGGCCTGGTCCTCTTCGGCGAACTCGACCACCAGGATGGCGTCCGGATCGCCGCGCACGGCCGCCGAGATGATCGGCTGGAACATCGCGATCTCGCGACCCAGCGCGATCATGGTGCGGTCGACCAGCTCCACGGCAATGGGCCGCAGCTTGACCAGATGCTGGGCCGCATCCATCGCCTCGTAGAAGCTGCCGAAATGGCAGACGCCGAGCGCCTTGTTGCGGATCACCGGCCACAGCTTCAGCTCGACCTGCGTCGTGAAGGCGAGCGTGCCCTCCGAGCCGACCAACAGATGCGCCAGATTGTTCGGCGCGTTGCGCGGTACCAGCGCGTCGAGGTTATAGCCGCCGACGCGGCGCTGCACCTTGGGGAATTTGTCCGCGATCTCGAGCGCCTCGCGCTCGCCGAGATCGAGCATGTCGCGAAACAGCTTCAGTCCGCTGTCGGACGAATTGACCCGCGTCAGGTCGCGCGGCACCTCGCCGAAATGCAGCAGCGTGCCGTCGGCGAGCGCGGCATCCATCGACAACGTGTTGTCACGCATGGTGCCGTAGCGCAGGGAGCGGCCGCCGCAGGAATTGTTGCCGGCCATGCCGCCGATCGTGGCGCGCGACGCGGTCGAGACGTCGACCGGAAACCACAGCCCGTGCTTCCTGAGTTGCCGGTTGAGATCGTCGAGCACGATGCCGGGCTCGACCACGCAGGTCCGATCCTCGACGTCGAGCGAGAGGATCCGGTTGAGATGCTTGGACAGGTCGACGACGATGCCGTCATTGACGGTCTGGCCGCATTGCGAGGTGCCGCCGCCGCGCGGGGTGACGATCCGCCCGGCGTCGCGCGCGATCGCAAGCGCCCGCAGCGCCTCGTCGACGGTTCGCGGCACCACCACGCCGGCCGGCATGATCTGGTAGAACGAGGCGTCGGTCGCATAGCGGCCGCGGTTGAAGGCGTCGAAAAACACGTCGCCGGTCAGTTCGGACCGCAGGCGCTGTTCGAGCGAGGAGGCGTTCTTCATCCCAGATCCGATGTGATCCATGACGCGACCTTGGCTGCTCATGGATTATGCATTCTCTCGACGTGAGAATTACATTATGAATTCATAATGGGCAAGGTTGGCTGCCCTCCAGCCATCCTAGTGCCGGCCCCTTTAGTCGTTCTGAGGCGTCGTCTCCAGGCCGCTGTCCGGCCCCTCCGCGAGGTGATCGATGGCGGCGGCTCGCTTGTTGCGCAGGTGCTGGAACAGGACGTCGCTGAGCTCGCTTGCCGCGCGCCGGCGCAGCGCATCGAGGATCGCCTCGTGCTCGCGCATCGCCTCGGCCCAGCGCTGCCGCTTGCGGGCGAAATTGGCGGAATAGCGGACGCGGCGGATGCGGCCGGCGAAGTTGGCGTAGGTGGCCTTCAGCGTCTCGTTGCGCGCGGCCGCAACGATGCTCTCGTGGATTTGCTGGTTGGTCTGGAAATAGCCGTGCATGTCGCGGTGCAGATAATGGCCGTACATCTCGTAATGCAGCCGCTCGATCGCGACGATTTCCTCGTCGGTGATGATCTCGCATGCCAGTCGTCCGGCGAGGCTCTCGAGCCCGGCCATGACGTCGAACAATTCCTCGAGGTCGCGTGGGCTGAGCCGGCGCACCCGCGCGCCGCGGTTGGGCAACAGCTCGATCAGACCCTCGGCGGCCAGCACCTTGAGCGCTTCGCGCAGCGGCGTCCTGGAAATGCCCAGCATTTCGCAGAGTTGCCGCTCTGGAACGCGGGCGCCCTCGGGAATGTTGCCTTCCACCACATAGTCGCGGAGCCGCAGCAGGATCTCGCCGTGAAGTGAGGCCTCCTGGCGGTCGCTGCCATTGCCGGCGGCGGGCGGGGTAATCGGAACCCCGGCTTCGGGAATCGCGGATTTCATATTCTGAACAATAATTTGCCGGCGCGGCCGCGTCGACGCTTTCAATCGAGTACCAAAATTGGATTGAAAAGACAAAAAATGAATGCAAAATAGCTCGCCGAGAAGCCGAAATCCGGCGATTGGGAGGTTCTCATGCATCAAGGGCGCCATTTTCTGCAGATTCCAGGGCCGAGCCCGGTCCCGGATCGCATTCTTCGCGCGATGGACATGCCGGTCATCGACCACCGCAGCGCCGAATTCGCCGAGCTCGGCCGGGCCGTGCTCGAAGGCAGCCAGAAGGTGTTTCAGACCAAGGGGCCGGTGGTGATCTTCCCGTCGTCCGGGACCGGCGCCTGGGAGGCCGCGATCGTCAACACACTGTCGCCGGGCGACAAGGTCCTGATGGTCGAGACCGGCCACTTCGCCACCCTGTGGCGGCAGATGGCCGGCCGCTTCGGCATCGAGGTGGATTTCATGCCCGGCGATTGGCGCCGCGGCGCCGACCCCGCCCAGATCGAAGCAAGGCTTGCCGCCGACACGGTGCACAGCATCAAGGCGGTGATGGTCGTCCACAACGAGACCTCGACCGGCGCGACCAGCCGGATCGCGGACATCCGTGCCGCGATCGACCGCACCTCGCATCCGGCGCTGTTGATGGTCGACACCATTTCCTCGTTGGGCTCGGTCGATTACCGGCATGACGAGTGGAAGGTCGACGTCAGCGTCAGCTGCTCGCAGAAGGGCTTCATGCTGCCGCCCGGCCTCGGCTTCAACGCGATTTCGGAAAAGGCCCGCGCCGAGTCGCGCACCAACCGGATGCCGCGCTCCTATTTCGACTGGGAGGAAATGCTGAAGCCGAACGCCAAGGGCTTCTTCCCCTACACGCCGGCGACGAACCTGCTCTACGGGCTACGCGAGGCCATCGCGATGCTGCTGGAGGAGGGGCTCGACAATGTGTTCGCCCGCCATCAGCGGCTGGCTGCCGCCACGCGCGCCGCCGTCAATCAGTGGGGGCTCGAGGTGTTATGCCAGGAGCCTTCGGAATTCTCGCCGGTGCTGACCGCGGTGATGATGCCGCCCGGCCATGATGCCGATCTGTTCCGCAAGGTCGTGCTCGACAATTTCAACATGTCGCTCGGTGCCGGCCTGTCGAAGGTGGCGGGCAAGGTGTTTCGCATCGGTCATCTCGGCGAGTGCAACGAGCTGACGCTGCTTGGCGCGCTGACCGGCGTCGAGATGGGGCTGTCGGTCGCCGGCGTGCCGCATCGCTCGGGCGGCGTCGAGGCCGCAATGCGGCTTCTCGAGCAGCGCGACCAGCGCAACGCGTCGTCGCATCTGAAGGTGGTCAGCACTTAGAGCGTTTTCGAGCGAAGTGGACGCCGGTTCGCGTGAAGAAAACGCGTCAACAAAAATCCAGAGCTTCGGTTCCGATTCAATCAGAACCGAAGCTCTGGCAGCCACGGCATCCGCAGCGCAACGAACTCAGAACAATCGCGGATCGGGGGAGGGGATGATATGAGGCTTCGGTTCAAGGCCACCCATGTCGTGTTGGCCATGCTCTGCGTGATGTACTTCATCACCTATGTGGACCGGGTGAACATCGGCACTGCGGCCGGCGAAATCCAGAAGGAGCTCGGCCTGTCCAACACCGAGCTCGGCCTGGTGTTCTCGGCCTTCGCCTATCCGTACCTGCTGTTCCAGGTGATCGGCGGCTGGGTCGGCGATCGCTTCGGGCCGCGCCAGACCCTGTTCTGGTGCGGCATGATCTGGGCGGCCGCGACCATCATGACCGGCTTTGTCCATGGTCTTGCCGCGCTGTTCGTCGCGCGTTTCGCGCTGGGGTTCGGCGAAGGCGCGACGTTTCCGACCGCGACGCGCGCGATGCAGTACTGGACGCCGGCGAACCGCCGCGGCTTCGCACAGGGCCTGACGCATTCATTCGCGCGGCTCGGCAATGCCATCACCCCGCCGGTGGTCGCGCTCCTGATCCTCTGGCTGACCTGGCGCGGCGCATTCGTCGTGCTCGGCGTTGTCAGCCTGATCTGGGGCATTGCGTGGGTCTGGTACTTCCGCAACGAGCCGAGGGACCATGGCTCGATCACCGCGGCAGAGCTTGCGACATTGCCGCCGCGTCCGCAGGGCGAGCGGCCGAAGGTGCCGTGGGGACCGCTGCTGCAGCGGATGTGGCCGGTGACGCTGACCTATTTCTGCTACGGCTGGTGCCTGTGGCTCTATCTCAACTGGCTGCCGCTGTTCTTCAAGAACAACTACAGCCTCGATCTCAAGAACTCGGCGCTGTTCGCATCCGGCGTGTTCTTTGCCGGCGTCGTCGGCGACAGCATCGGCGGCGTCATCTCCGACCGCATTCTCGAGCGCACCGGCAATGTGCGGCTGGCGCGACTCAGCGTGACGGTCGTGGGCTTCGCCGGCGCGCTGCTGTCGCTGATGCCGATCCTGTTCGTTCACGACATCACGGTGGTGGCGCTCTGCCTGTCGGCCGGCTTCTTCTGTGCCGAGCTCGTGATCGGGCCGATGTGGTCGATCCCGATGGACATCGCGGCAAAATATTCCGGCACCGCGGCCGGAATCATGAACACCGGCTCGGCGTTCGCGGCCATCGTCTCGCCGCTGGTCGCCGGCTTCGTCATCGACGCCACCGGAAACTGGTACCTGCCGTTCCTGATGTCGATGGGCCTGCTGCTGGTCGGCGGCTTCTCGGCGTTCCTGATGCACCCCGAGCGGCCGTTCGAGGAGACCGGCGAACCGGTGGCGCCGGGCAAGGTGGTGGCCGCCGAATAAGGCGCTGCCGGCCCCGGCGGAGCGCCGTCAGATATGCATGACGGACCCCCGCCGGGCCTAGGACAAACCCGGCGAATAATGATATGCGAGCGGCTCACCACGACCAAGACGAGACCGGGAAAGACGCTCATGACCGTGCATACTGGAAGGCATTTTCTGCAGATTCCGGGACCGACCAACGTGCCGGACCGGGTGCTGCGGGCCATGGATATGCCGACCATGGACCATCGCGGTCCCGAGTTTGCCGAGATCGGTTTTGCCGTGCTTTCTGCGATGCAGCGTGTGTTCCGGACCAAGCAGCCCGTGATCATCTACCCGTCGTCGGGGACCGGCGCCTGGGAGGCCGCGATCGTCAACACGCTGCAGCCCGGCGACAAGGTTCTGATGTGCGAGACCGGCCAGTTCGCCGTGCTGTGGCATGGCATTGCCGACAAGTTCAAGCTCGACGTCGATTTCATCGCGGGTGACTGGCGCCACGGCGCCGACCTCGAGCAGATCGAGGCCAGGCTGTCCGCCGACAAGTCGCACAAGATCAAGGCCGTCTGCGTCGTCCATAACGAGACCTCGACCGCCTGCGTCACCTATCCGCGCGACGTCCGCAAGATCCTCGACACGCTGAAGCATCCGGCGCTCTTGATGGTCGACACCATCTCCGGGCTCGGCTCGCTGGAATACGAGCATGATGCCTGGGGCATCGATGTCTCCATCGCCGGCTCCCAGAAGGGGCTGATGCTGCCGCCCGGCCTCGGTTTCAACGCCGTGTCGGAGAAGGCGCTCGCCGTGGCCAAGGCCAATCCGGGTATGCGCTCCTATTGGGATTGGCAGGAAGTCATCAACATCAACAAGGCCGGTACCTGGCCGTATACGCCGGCGACCAACCTCCTGTTCGGCCTGCGCGAGGCCGTGAAGATGCTGGAGGAAGAGGGGCTCGAGAACGTCTTCGCCCGCCACAAGCGCCACAGCGAGGCGACGCGCGCGGCGATCAAGGTCTGGGGCCTCGAGACGCAGTGCCAGGAGCAGGGTGCGCACTCGCCGGCGCTGACCGCGGTGCGGGTGCCTGACGGCCACGACGCCGACCACTTCCGCAAGGTTGTGCTGGAGAATTTCGACATGTCGCTCGGCACCGGCCTCAACAAGGTCAAGGGTAAGGTGTTCCGGATCGGCCACATCGGGCACTTCAACGATTTGATGTTGATGGGCACGCTGTCCGGCGTCGAGATGGGCCTTGATCTGGCCAAGGTGCCGCATCGCGGCGGCGGCGTGCTGGCGGCGATGGAAGTCCTGAAGGGACGCGAAGCTTCGCAGGCGTCCAAGGCAGTGGCCTAGAGAGCCGTCGCCTGAAATCGAATCGCAAACAACAGAAAGAGCGAGACATGAACGCGCCCGTCACTCCGACCGAAGACCTGATCTATTCCGTCGAGGACGGGATCGCGCGCATCACGTTCAACCGGCCGCAGGCGCGCAATGCGCTGACCTTTGCAATGTACGAGCAGATGGCGGCGATCTGCGAGAACATCAATCAGGATCACTCCATCAAGGCGCTGATCATGACCGGTGCCGGCGACAAGGCGTTCGCCTCGGGCACCGACATCTCGCAGTTCCGCGCGTTCAAGACGGCGCAGGATGCGCTCGACTATGAGGCGCGGATCGATCGCGTGCTGGGTACGCTCGAGCAGTGCCGGGTGCCTGTGATCGCGGCGATCGCCGGCGCGTGTACCGGCGGCGGCGCCGGCATCGCTGCCTGCTGCGATATCCGGATCGGTACCGAGGCGACGCGGATCGGCTTCCCGATCGCGCGCACGCTCGGCAACTGCCTCTCGATGTCCAACATCTCGCGGCTGGTGTCGCTGATCGGTCCGGCGCGGACCAAGGATCTGATCTTCAAGGCGCGCCTCGTCGAGGCACCCGAGGCGCTGGCGCTCGGGCTGTTGAACGAAGTCGTCCCCGATGTGGAAACGTTGCAGCGCCGCGCCACCGAGACGGCGAAGCTCGTCGCCGGCCATGCGCCGATCACGCTCGAAGTAACCAAGGAAGCGGTGCGCCGCATCCGCCGTACGCTGTCGCGCGAGGAGGGCGAGGACCTGATCCTGCGCGCTTATATGAGCGAGGATTTCCGCGAGGGCATGGACGCCTTCCTCAACAAGCGCGCGCCCAACTTCAAGGGCAAGTAACGGCTGCGCTCAATCACTGAGTTGCCCGACGGGTCAAGCCCCCGAAGCAGAAATATTTCGCTTTATCCGAAGACTAGCTCAGGGCTATAGAAATAGCCGTCTCACCCGACCGAGGGCGCTGCGCATCGTCACGGGTGTTGCGGTGAGATACGGTGGACGCCGAGTGTGCAACTGACGAGTTCGCATGCGGCGGACGGCGAAGTCGCGCAGACCTGACGCCCTAGCGGCAGGTGTCTTTTCACAAAACGCGAGTGCGTCTTGTGAAGACGGTGACAAAAAAGCCCAGTCTCACCGGGGCGAGCACGTATAAGCCGAAACCATCGCGCAGGGAAAGCCGGGTTGTATCCGGTTACACCTGTGGTCCTACCCCCGAACTTTCTATCCTATGCTCCCATGGGTGCGATCGGCACCCGGCTTTCCCGGCGCCCTCTTCAAAGTGAGAGGGCGAAACGAGAGCAAGACTCGGACGGTTCATGTCGCGAGGATGCGGAAGCATGACTCACAAGCGGGCCGGGCAGGCTTGCGTCCGATATTCTTTCTTCTGTTTGGTGTGAGAGGTCTTGAAGAGTTGGAGGCCCGCACCGCGCTATCCGCCGCGATCACCTCGTCCAACATCTCTGGATACAGTGTCGCTTGATAGCGCGACTGCCCGACGACGTGTCCCATCCGGCCCTCCGAATCAGCCTCTCCCTCCAAAATCCAGCATCACAGCGTGGTTTTTGCACGGCCTGTTTCGCCGGGACGACGATTGGAGAAATCGCGAGTTCAACTCCGTCCTGGGCACTTTGGCGCGTCCGGCGGCTCGCAAACGACACCCCGCCTCATTCCAAAGTCATAGGCCATGCGGCAGTTCGCGACTTGAACTCACCTTCATTCTCGGCACAATGACGCGAGCCCGCCACCTCGCAGGTTTTGCCAAGCCGAACAAAGAGATAGGGAAGAAACACGTGGGACAGTTTGTAAAAACCACGGCTGCAGTCGCGGCCCTGCTGCTGAGCACGCCAGCCTTTGCCGGCTGGGAGCCGAGCAAGCCGGTCGAAATCGTGGTCGCGGCCGGTGCCGGCGGCGCGTCAGACCAGATGGCGCGCATGATGCAGGCGGCGATCCAGAAGAACAATCTGATGAAGCAGCCGATGGTGGTGTCGCTGAAGGGCGGCGCGTCGGGTGCGGAAGCGCTGATGTACATGAAGTCCAGCGAGGGCGATCCCAACAAGGTGCTGATCGCCTATTCGCTGATCTACATGCTGCCGCTGTCGGCCAAGATTCCGTTCAACTGGCGCGACCTCACCCCGGTGTCGGTGATCGCGCTCGACCAGTTCGTGTTGTGGGACAACGCCTCCGGCCCGAAGACCGTGAAGGAGTTCATCGGGGCCGCGAAAGCGGCGAGTGCGCCGTTCAAGATGGGCGGCACGGGCTCCAAGCGCGAGGATCACGTGCTGACCGTGTTCATGGAGCAGAAGACCGGCGCAAAATTCTCCTATCTGCCGTACAAGTCCGGCGGCGAGGCCGCGACCCAGCTGGTCGGCGGCCACACCGAGTCCAACGTCAACAATCCGAGCGAGAACCTCGAAGTCTGGCGCGCCGGACAGGTTCGCGCGCTCTGCGTGTTCGACAAGGAGCGCATCTCCTACAAGACCAAGGTCACCGACACGCAATCCTGGAACGACATCCCGACCTGCAAGGAGGAGGGGCTCGACGTACAGTATCTGATGTTGCGCGCGATGTTCCTGCCGGGCAAGGTCACGCAGGAGCAGCAGGCGTTCTATGTCGACCTGTTCCAGAAGGTGACGCAGACGCCGGAATACAAGGACTACATGGAGAAGCAGGCGCTGAAGCCGATCTTCCTCACCGGCAAGGACATGGTCGAGTTCCTCGAGGATGACGACAAGCAGAATGCCTCGCTGATGAACGCGGCAGGGTTCGTCGCAAAATAGCGGTCGCGGTCCGGAATTGCCTTGCAAGCGGCGGCGGCGCAGTGATTACTGCGCCGCAGTATGGCCGAACGTCCGGCGAGCCCGATCGGGCTGGGTCACCCCTCCGGCGCCGTTGCGGGACCGTGAGGAGCGATCATGACCAAGGCCGTGTTGGGGATCATCGGTGGATCCGGCATCTACGATCTGCCGGGCCTGGAAAACGTTCGCGATGAGGCGATCACAAGCCCCTGGGGCGAGCCGTCCGCGCCGCTCCGCCGCGGCGAGATGGCGGGACTCCCGATCGTGTTCCTGCCGCGCCACGGCCATGGGCACGCGCTGTCGCCCTCCGACATCAACTATCGCGCCAATATCGATGTGCTGAAGCGGGCGGGGGTCACCGACCTCGTCGCGCTGTCCGCGTGCGGCTCGTTCAAGGAAGAGCTGCCGCCGGGCACTTTTGTATTGGTCGACCAGTTCGTCGATCGCACCCACAAGCGCGAGAGCTCGTTCTTCGGCAGGGGCTGCGTCGCGCATGTCTCGATGGCGCATCCGGTGTCGCCGTTGCTGGCGAGGCATCTCGCCGCCGCGGCCGAGGCCGAAGACATCGCCTTCGCCCGCGGCGGCACCTATCTCTGCATGGAGGGGCCGCAATTCTCCTCGCTCGCCGAAAGCCTGACCTACAAGGCGCAGGGCTATTCGGTGATCGGCATGACCAACATGCCGGAAGCCAAGCTCGCCCGCGAGGCCGAGATCTGCTACGCCAGCGTGGCGATGGTCACCGATTTCGATTGCTGGCATCCGGCGCATGATGCCGTGACGGTGCAGGATATCATCCGCGTGCTGAATTCGAATGCCGAGAAGGCAAAGGCGCTGGTCGCGCGGCTGGCGCGGGATTTCCCGCGCGCGCACGAGCCGTGTCCGGTCGGTTCGGATCGGGCGCTGGACACCGCGCTGATCACGGCGCCCGCGGCCCGCGATCCGCAGCTGCTGGCCAAGCTCGATGCCGTCGCCGGACGGGTGCTACGGTCGTGAAGAA
Source organism: Bradyrhizobium sp. BR2003 (assembly GCF_009720285.1). Classification (NCBI taxonomy): domain Bacteria; kingdom Pseudomonadati; phylum Pseudomonadota; class Alphaproteobacteria; order Hyphomicrobiales; family Nitrobacteraceae; genus Bradyrhizobium; species Bradyrhizobium sp. BR2003. Next base: position 153,580 of record NZ_SMYJ01000025.1, on the reverse strand, counting down.
GTCCTCTAGCGAGCGCGCGACGCGAAGGGCGTGGGCATGAAAGTCGATGGACGACATTTTCGCAGCATCTGGCTCGAGCCCGACGGCTGGTCTGTCGGCGCGATCGATCAGCGCCGGCTGCCGCATGAATTCATCGTCGCCAAACTCACCACCGCGGACGAGGCCGGCGAGGCGATCCGCTCGATGCTGGTCCGGGGCGCGCCGCTGATCGGCGCGACCGCCGCCTATGGCATAGCGCTTGCGATGCGCGCCGATGCCTCCGACGCGGCGCTCGAGCGCGCCGGCAAGATGTTGCTTGCGACCCGGCCGACCGCGGTCAATCTGAAATGGGCTGTTGACGAGATGCAGCGCGCGCTGGCGCCGCTCGCGGCTTCGGCCCGCGCCGAGGCGGCCTATGCCCGCGCGCGCGAGATCGCCGACGAGGATGTCGAGATCAACCGCGAGATCGGCCGTCACGGGCTCGGCCTGATCGAGACGATCGCCGCGACCAAGAAGCCGGGCGAGGTGGTGAACGTCCTGACGCATTGCAACGCCGGCTGGCTTGCAACCGTGGATTGGGGAACGGCGACTTCGCCGATCTACCAGGCGCACGATCGCGGCATTCCGGTCCACGTCTGGGTCGACGAGACGCGTCCGCGCAATCAGGGCGCCTCACTCACCGCCTGGGAACTCGGTCACCACGGCGTGCCGCACACCGTGATCCCCGACAACACCGGCGGCCATCTGATGCAGCATCGCATGGTCGATCTCGCGATCGTCGGGACCGATCGCGTCGCCGCCAATGGCGACGTCTGCAACAAGATCGGGACCTATCTGAAAGCGCTCGCGGCCCACGACAACAGCGTGCCGTTCTATGTTGCGCTGCCGTCGCCGACCATCGACTTTAGTATCGATGACGGCGTCAGGCAGATTCCGATCGAGCAGCGCGCGGCCGCCGAGGTGACGCACCTCACGGGACGCACGGCGGATGGCCGGATCGAGACCGTGCGCGTGGTTCCGGACGGCTCGTCGGTCGCTAATTTCGGCTTTGATGTGACGCCGGCGCGGCTGGTGACCGGATTGATCACCGAGCGCGGCGTTCTCAAGCCGGAGCGTGTTGCACTTGCGAGCGCCTTTCCCGAACGTTCCACTGTTTAGCTGAAGGCTGCATTGACGGTGGTTGCATCAGCACGCTATCCCAATCGTTGCCCTCGCAACCCAGACCGTCTCATCCATGTCCAACACCGAACTTGAGATCGTCGTCGACGATCCGACCGCACCTGAAGATAACTCGCCGGCGGTCGTCAGCACCGGCGTCGTCGACGTCGTCGTGTCGCTGCTGTTGCTTGCGCTCGCCCTGGTGCTCGGCTGGGACAATTGGCGCACCGGCGCGTCGTGGGACTCGACCGGTCCGCAGCCGGGCTATTTTCCGTTCTACCTCTCGGTGATCCTCGGCGGTGCCAGCCTCTATGGTCTCGGCGCGGCCTTTCTTTCGCGCCGGGAAGCGGCCGAGACCTTTGTCACCCGGGCGCAGCTTCGCCGGGTGATGGCGGTGTTCGTGCCGACATTGCTGTTCTGCCTCGCCACCCAATATCTCGGTCTCTACGTCGCGAGCTTTCTCTTGATCGCAGGCTTCATGCGCCTCGTCGGCAAGATCGCGCTGTGGAAGTCGCTGCTCACCGCCTTCGTCTTCACCGCCGCGATGTTCATAACGTTCGATGTCGCGTTCGACGTCATCATGCCAAAGGGGCCGCTTGAGTCGGCTCTCGGCCGCTAGTCAACCGACAGGATTTCGAAACATGGAAGCCTTCGGTCTCCTGCTGCACGGCTTTGCCGTCCTGCTGACGTGGAAGACGCTGCTGTTGATGATGGTCGGCCTGGTGCTCGGCATCTTCGTCGGCGTGCTGCCCGGGCTCGGCGGCCCCAACGGCGTCGCGATCCTGCTGCCGCTGACCTTCACCATGGATCCGACCTCCGCGATCGTGATGCTGTCGTGCATCTACTGGGGCGCGCTGTTCGGCGGCGCCATCACCTCGATCCTGTTCAACATCCCGGGCGAGGCCTGGTCGGTCGCGACCACCTTCGACGGCTATCCGATGGCGCAGCAGGGCAGGGCGGCCGAAGCGCTCACCGCGGCGTTCACCTCGTCCTTCGTCGGTTCGCTGGTCGCGGTGCTGCTGATCACCTTCCTGGCGCCGATGATCTCGTCATTTGCGCTGAGGTTCGGCCCGCCGGAATTCTTCGCCGTCTATCTCCTGACCTTCTGTTCCTTCGTCGGCCTCGGCCGCGAGGCCAAGCACAAGACGGTGATCTCGATGTCGCTCGGGCTGCTGCTCGCCGGTGTCGGCATGGATACGGTGTCCGGGCAGCTGCGCATGACGTTCGGGTCCGCGGAGCTCTTGCGCGGCATCAACTTCCTCGTCGCTGTCATCGGTCTGTTCGGCATCAGCGAGATTCTGCTCACGATGGAGGAGCGCCTCGCGTTGCGCGGACACGCCGCCGGCATCAGCCTGCGCGTCGTGCTCTCGGTGTGGAAGGACCTGCCGAAATACTGGGTGACGCTGCTGCGCTCGTCGGTGATCGGCTGCTGGCTCGGCATCACGCCGGGCGGCGCGATCGCGGCCTCCTTCATGGGCTACAACCTCGCCAAGCGCTTCGCCAAGGATCAGGAGAGCTTTGGCAAGGGCCGGATCGAGGGCGTGTTCGCGCCGGAGACCGCCGCGCATGCCTCGGGCACCTCGGCGCTGCTGCCGATGCTGGCGCTCGGCATTCCCGGCTCGGGGACCGCTGCGATCCTGCTCGGCGGCCTGATGGTATGGGGCCTCAACCCGGGGCCGCTGCTGTTCGTGGAGCACAAGGATTTCGTCTGGGGCCTGATCGCCTCAATGTATCTCGGCAATGTCGTCGGCCTGGCGCTGGTGCTGACCACGGTGCCGATCTTCGCCTCGATCCTGCGCGTGCCGTTCGCGGCGGTAGCGCCGATGATCGTGGTGTCCTGCGCGATCGGCGCCTATGCGATCCAGAATGCGATGTTCGATATCTGGCTGATGCTGGGCTTCGGCGTCGTCGGCTACGTCTTCAAGAAGATCGGGATTCCGCTCGCGCCGTTCACCCTGGCATTGGTGCTCGGCAACCGCGCCGAGGATGCGTTCCGCCTCTCGATGATCGGCTCCGGAGGCGACTTGAAGGTGTTCTGGTCGAACGGCCTGGTCGGCACCATCACGACGCTGGCGATCGTGCTGCTGTTCTGGCCGGTGATCGACAAGGCGTTCGTCGGGCTCGGACGAATGCTGCGGCCTGCACGGGCGTAGTGGCGGTCCGGGATCTGGCGACCTCGAACCGCTAGGGCGTTGGTGGTTTGATACCGTCAGACCACCTTGCGCTGACGGAGCTCGGCGATCTCATCCTTGCCGAAGCCGAATTCGGCCAGCAGCTCTTCGGTCTGCTCGCCGAACTCCGGCGGCCGGGCGGCCATCCTGCTCGGCGTCCGCGACAGCGTCACCGGCTGGCTGACTAGCTGGATCTGCCGGTTCTCGTCATTGGGCACGTGCTGGGCCATGCCGAGATGCTTGACCTGGGCATCCTCGAACATCTGGTCAATCGAGTAGATCGGCCCGCACGGCACGCCGGCGGCGTTCAGCTCCTGCACCCAGGTCTCGGTCGATTTCTTCTCGGTCAGCGCGCCGATCCTCGCGTTCAGCGCGTCGCGGTTCTTCGAGCGCGCCGGGGCGGTCGCGTAGTCGGGGTCGGTGATCAGCTCGGGCGCGCCGATCGCCTGTGCGCAACGCTCCCAGATCCGCCCTCCCGTCGTGGCGATGTTGATGTAACCGTCGGAGGTCTTGAACACGCCGGTCGGGATCGAGGTCGGATGGTTGTTGCCGGCCTGCTTGGCCACTTCCTTTTCCATCAGCCAGCGTGCCGCCTGGAAATCAAGCATGAAGATCTGGGCCTGCAGCAGCGAGGTCTGCACCCACTGGCCTTCGCCGGATACGTCGCGTTCCAGCAGCGCGGTGAGGATGCCGATCGCACAGAACAGGCCCGCGGTGAGGTCGGCGACGGGAATGCCGACCCGCATCGGTCCGCCGCCGGGCGCGCCGGTCACCGACATCAGCCCGCCCATGCCCTGGGCGATCTGATCGAAGCCCGGGCGCTTGTGATAGGGGCCGTCCTGGCCGAACCCGGAGATGCTGCCATAGACGATCCGCGGGTTGATCTTGCGGATGCTCTCGTAATCGATGCCGAGCTTGGCCTTGACGTCCGGCCGGAAGTTTTCGACCACGACATCAGCCTGTTCGGCCAGCCGCTTGAACACCTCGAGCCCCTTGGGGTCCTTGAGGTTCAGCGTCATAGCGCGCTTGTTGCGGTGCAGGTTCTGGAAATCGGACCCGCCGCGCGGGCCACCCGGCTGCTCGCCACCGCCGTCCTCCAGAAGCGCATCGATCTTGACGACATTGGCACCCCAATCGGCGAGCTGACGTACACAGGTCGGCCCAGACCGGACCCGGGTCAAATCCAGCACGGTGAATCGGGAAAGAGCTTGGGATGCGCGGGGAAAGGGCATTTAGACACCTCTTGTTGGGCGGGCCGCCCGGGGGCTTCAGCCCATCTGCCATAGACAATTTGGCAGGCCTTTCCAACTGTTACCCGGATCACAAACAGGACTGGAAACAGCCAGCGATGGTTCCGTGGAGATCGGCTCCTGCCTTGTCCTTGCCCTGCGATGCCTTGCCGTCCGCCAACCCTCGACAATCACTGCGCCGGCTGCTAGCCCGTCGCCAGGCCGAATGGGTTTTGCCCTTACGGAAGAGGCACTTGGGGCGTATCGGAGCGATGGACCGAAAGTGGGCATGGCGGTGAAAAAGGGTCCATCCCATCTGCTCGGTAACTCGGCATGGAACGCGACTGCCTTCGCGGTCGCGGTGCTGCTCAACCTCGCGATCCTGCCGTTCGTGATTTTCCGGCTTGGTCTCGCCGCGTTCGGTGTTGCGGGTCTGGTGACGGCCTGTGTCGCGCCGGCGCTGATGTTCAGCAATGCGCTTGGTCTCTCGACGGCGCGCGAGCTCGCGCAAAGGCTGGAGCCGTCCGATCGCGACCTGGCACGGCGATTTTTCGCGACCGCTCTCGCGCTCGCCATCGTCCTTGGCGGCCTGATCGCGGCGTTGCTTGCCTTTGCAGGAGCGCCACTCGCACGACTGGGATTTCACCTGGGCGGCCCGGCCGCCGACGACCTCGGGCTCGCCTTCGCATTGGCCGGCGCCGGTTGGCTGCTCCAGTGCTTGTTCGCCGTCTTCCTCTCGCTGTTCACGGCGCGCCAGGACTATCGGCGGATCGCGTCGATCAGCATCACGGGCACGGTGGTGACGACGATCTCGATGCTGCTGCTGATTCCGTACGCGCCGCGGGCCTCGACGTTCCTCGGCTGTCAGGCCTTGGGCTTTGCGACAAATCTCGTGATGGCGTTCGCCTGGTCGCGCCACGCCATCAGCGACTGGCTGGCGCGGCCGGCGCTCGATCGCGGCGCGCTGCGTGCGCTGGTCAAGCTTGGCGGTTGGCAGTTCGCGGCGCAAAGCGGTGCGCTGTTCGCGGGGCAGGCGGACCGCTATCTGCTCGGCGCGCTGCTGCAGCCGCAATTCGTCGGCTTCTACAGCGTCGCGCAGCGGCTGGAGGAGGCGGTCTACATCGGCGTGTTGAAGATCGGCGAGATCTTGTTCCCGTTCTTCAGCACCCTGCAGAGGGAGGATGACGATCGCAAGGTCGACCTCCTCCTTCGCTCGTCCTGGATTCTCAATGTGCTTGCCGCGAGCGCGCTGGGCGGCCTGATCCCGGTCGCAGGCGCATTGCTGCACCGATGGACTGGCGCCGAGGTCGCCGCCGAGGCCCAGCTGGTGCTGGTGGTGCTCGCGATCAGCGGAATATTGGGGTCCAGCGCCAATGTGTTTGCGTTCTATCTGCTGTCGCAGGGCCGCTCCAGTTCCAACGCGCTGATCTCGCTCGTTACGGGCATCTTCACGCTGGCGACCAGCGCCGTCGCGTTGCCGTATTTCGGCTGGCAGGCGGCCGGTTGGAGTTCCTGCGTCGGGATGGTCGCCCAGATGGTGATCACCGTGCTGTTGCTGCGGCGAACCTTCCGCCTTTCAGATATGTGGTCACGGATGTTGCATTTCGTATTGATCCCGCTCGGCACGGGAGTAGCCATCGCGCTGGCGCTGCGTTCGCAGTTCGGCCACGCGTCATTCGACCACGCGCCGTCATGGTGGTATGTGGTGTCGCTCTACGGCGTGTCGGCTGCGGCGATCTTTGTCGCCGCCGTCGCGATGTCGCAGCTCGGTCCCTATCGCGCCGTTTGCTGGCGTGATCTCCACGTCATCAGCAGTCGCTTCCTGCCCTTCAAGGCTATCTAGACATGTGCGGCATCGCAGGCATCGTCAATCTGCGCGGCGCTCCCGTGGAGCCGGCCGACATCTCGCGGCTCACCAATTTGATCGCGCATCGCGGTCCGTTCGGCGAGGGCACCTGGTTCAATGCCAAGCGAAACGTCGCCTTCGGCCATCGCCGGCTCGCCATCATCGATCCCGGCGAGGGCGGCTATCAGCCGATGGTGTCAGGCGATGGCCGCCATGTGATCGTCTACAATGGCGAGATCTACAACTTCCTCGAATTGCGCCGCGAGCTCGAGGCCAAGGGCGCGGTTTTCCGCAGCCAGTCCGATACCGAAGTGATCCTCGCCGCCTGGCAGGCATGGGGCGAGGACATGCTGCTGCGCTTCAACGGCATGTGGGCGCTGGCGATCTACGACACCGTTACCGGTGATCTGTTTTTGGCTCGCGATCGCTTCGGCATCAAGCCGATGCTGTATGCGTTGTCATCCGAGCGGTTCGTGTTCGCGTCCGAACAGCGGGCGCTGGCGCGGAGCGGGCTGGTTGAGACGTCGCTCGATATCGACGTGGCGCGGCGGCTGTTGCTTGACCCGTTCGGGATCGAAGGCAGCGAGCGAACCCTGTTCGCGCAATTGCGCCGCCTGCAGGGCGGCCACTGCATGTGGTTGCGCCAGGGGCGTATGCAGGTGCGCCGCTGGTGGCGGACCGTGGATCACCTGCCGGCGATTCCGGATACCGAGGCCGAACGCGTCGAGCGCTTTCGCGAACTGTTTCAGGATTCCGTCGCGCTGCGGATGCGCAGCGATGTTCCGATCGGGACCTGTCTGTCCGGCGGCTTCGATTCGTCCGCGGTGATCTGCGCCATGGCGACCCATGAGAAGGCCGGCATGGGACCGCGGGACTCGACGGCCTGGCGACACGCCTTCGTCGCGACGTTTCCCGGCGCCAGCAATGACGAACGGCCGATGGCTGAGGAAGCGGCCGCGTGGGCCGACGTAGCACCGAGCTTTCTCGAGATCGGGCGCTCCGACGCGCTCACCGACCTTGACCGGATTCTCGACGACAATGACGACGTCTATATCGGGCTGCCGAGCGCGCCGTGGCTGATCTATCGCGAGCTCCGGCGCCAGAACGTCACCGTGTCGCTCGACGGCCACGGCGCGGACGAATTGATGGGCGCCTACCTGCAGGAAGGGCAGTCGGCCGCATTCCGGATCCGGAACGCAGCAGCCGCGCTCACCTCACGATCGCAGCTGGCGCAGCGCGGCATCGACTTCCTGCGGGCGCAGATGATCAGACGCGAGGGGCACTACTTCCTGCGTGGAGGCGCTGCGGCCGCTCCTGCGCCGCTGCCGCTGGTCGCCGAGGATGACGAATTGCCTGATACATGGGGCGCGTTGAACCGGCGCCTCTACCGCATGTTCCATTCGACCACGCTGCCTACCATTCTGCGCAATTTTGACCGGCTCTCGATGGCGCATGGGATCGAGGTCCGCATGCCGTTCATGGACTGGCGGCTGGTCACCTACACGATGGCGTTGCCCGAAACGAGCAAGTCGGCTGATGGCCTGACCAAGGTGGTGGCGCGGCAGGCGATGGCGAACCTGATGCCCGAAAGCATCCGCACCGCGCGCCGCAAGGTAGGCTTCAACTCGCCGATGCCGGAATGGCTGAACGGGCCATTGGCGGGCTGGACGGCAGAGCTGCTCGAGCGGAATGTTCCGGCATTCGCCGAGTTCGTCGACGAAGCACCCCTTCGAAACGCGGTCGGCCGCTTGACGACGTCGCAGAGCTGGGATTGGAAGAGTGTCGGCCGGATCTGGCCCTATTTGAACATGAAATGGATGTTGGCAAGGTCCGCGTAACCAATGCGTCTGTTCCAGAATAGTGGTCTCTATCCGTCCTATTTGCCGAGGCTGAACCAGCTCGCGGCAAAGGCGTCAGGTTTCGACGCGCGCCGCGACGTGTTCCTGCATGATCGATTTGGTGCCGCGCATTTTCTCAAGCCCGTGCTCGACGGCGCAGCTGAAGCCTTCTTCACGAATGGCGACGACGAGGTGCTGCAGCGCCAGTGGGCACGTGAGCAGGGCATGAAGGAATCGCCCGCGCTCGAGGCCATTCTGCTCGCGCAGATCGAGCATCACAGGGCCGAGGTGTTCTACAATCTCGATCCGGTGCGCTATCCGAGCGCGTTCGTCGCCAAGCTTCCCGGCTGCGTGAAGAAGACGCTGTGCTGGCGTGCCGCGCCCTCCGGAAATGCCGATCTCACAGCCTATGGCGCGGTGCTTGGAAACTTCCCCTCGATCCTTGAGGCGTGGCGCAGCAAGGGGTGCCGGGCGGAGCTCTTCTTTCCCGCGATCGACCCCGTCATGGAGCAGTACGGTCACGGCGAACGGCCGATCGATGTGGCCTTTGTCGGTGGATATTCGCGGCATCATAGTGCGCGGGGCAGGACGCTCGAACAGGTCGCCGCCCTGGCGGTTGATCGCAAGATCGTGTTCTGCCTCGATGCGTCGCGGCTGACGCGCCTTGCCGAAAGCGCGGTCGGTCGATTGCTGCCGCTGCGCAAGCACCGGCGGCCCGACGTCATCGCGCGAATCGCGAGGTTGCCGCTGTTCGGCAGGGACCTCTACGAGCTGTTCGGATCGGCGAAGGTCGTGCTCAACGGCGCAATCGACATGGCTGGCAACGACCGCGGCAATATGCGCTGCTTCGAGGCGATGGGTTGCGGGGCGCTACTCGTGTCGGATGCCGGCAACTATCCGGAGGCGATGCAGGACGGCGTCACGATGCGCACCTACGACGCTCCCGAGCGGGCCGCCGAGGCGATCTCACGCAGCCTGCAGGATTGGCCTCAATGGGCCGGGATCGCCGCCTCCGGCAGGAGCCGTGTGCAGGAGACCTACAGCAAGGCTTCGCAGTGGGCACAGTTTATCGATCTCGTCGCGCGGATTGAGCCGTGATAGAGCGTTTTCGAGCGAAGTGGGCGCCGGTTCGCGTGAGGAAAACGCGTCAAAACAACAATCTGGAGCCCCGTTCCGATTCCATCGGAACGGAAAAGGCTCTAGACGGTGCACAGGGCCGGCCAGCGGGCGGGCGATCGGGCCGAGATGATGTCTGCAAGTGACTTGATCCACCAGCTGAAATGGGCGGCCGACGGGCTCGCGGTGCCGCTGTTCAGGTTGCGGCCGCGGCCGTTCGGTCCGGGCTATCAGACGGTCAAGCGCGATACCATCACCGCGGCGATCGATGCGGGCCTGCTCCAGGCAGGAAAGGAGCTTCCGCCCGGCTACGGCGTCGCGATGGACGAGCGCGTGGTGGAATATCCCTGGGCCTATGCCCGATTGAACAATGTCGGCAAGATGCTGGACGCGGGATCCACGTTCAACCACGATTTCCTGCTGCAGCGGCCGCCGCTGCGCGGCGCGGATCTCACCATCATGACGCTGGCGCCGGAGAAGCGGTGCTATTGGCACGACGGCTACTCCTATGTGTTCGGCGATCTCCGCAAGACGATGTTCGGCGATCATGTCTTCGACACCGTCGCCAGCATTTCGACGATCGAGCACATCGGCCTCGACAATCAGATGCTGTACACGGGCGACCCGCGCGACGCCGAGACCGATCGCGACGGCTTTGTTCCGGCGGTGCGGGAGTTCAAGCGCGTTCTCAAGCCCGGCGGGACCTGCTTGATCTCGGTGCCGTTCGGCAAGCGCGACAATCTCGGTTGGTATCAGGTGTTCGATCTTGCCATGATCGAGCGGATCATCGAGGCATTCGGTGCGGCATCCTATCATGTCGACTATTTCGGCTATTCGCGGCAGGGCTGGTCGCGGCAGAGCGCCGAGGCGCTCGCCGACGCAACCGTTTTCGACATCCATACCGGCAAGGGGCAGGGCAATGACCTTGCGGCGTCATCGCGCGCCGTCGCTTGCCTGCAGTTGACGGCATGAATGTCGATTACCTGATCCAGCGCCTGATCGGTCGCGCGACTTGCCGGCTGCAGCCGGACGCGGCGCTCGGCCGCTATGCCAGGATCAGAAACATCCGCGGGGATTCCGATAAGATCGTCGTGGGCCGCAATAGCCGCATTCTGGGCGAGCTGTTGACCTTCGCGCATGGTGGCGAGATCAAGATCGGCGAATGGTGCTACGTTGGAGAAGGAACCCGGATCTGGTCGGCGGCCTCGATCGAGATCGGCAACCGCGTCCTGATCTCGCACTCGGCGAATGTTTTCGACAATCTCACGCACCCGCTGCGGGCGGCCGAGCGGCACAAACAGGTCCAGCAGATTTTCACACGCGGGCATCCGAACGATATCTCGCTTGATGAGAGTCCGGTCAGAATCTGCGATGATGCCTGGATCGGCGCGGGTGCGATGGTCTTGCGCGGTGTGACGGTGGGCCGGGGCGCTATCGTCGCGGCCGGCGCGGTCGTGACCAGGGATGTCGCGGCGTTTTCGATCGTTGCGGGCAATCCGGCCGTATTGGTGAGGGAGCTTGGGCCCGATGAACGGTGAGCGCAAGTTTACCACCTGGGAAGACGCGGTGGTCTGGCTGCGCAATCAGCCGGACCAGCGCCAGCTTGTGCTCGATGCATTCTACGACGATCCGCTGGCCGCCGCTGCCGAACGCTATTTCCATAGCTCCGAGTGGCAGGCGGTCGCTTCGCTGCTCGCGGGCCGGTCCGGCGCCGCGCTCGATGTTGGCGCCGGCCGCGGCATTGCCAGTTACGCGCTCGCCCGAACCGGCTTTGCCGTGACGGCGCTCGAGCCGGATCCCAGCGCGATCGTGGGAGCGGCGGCGATCCGTGATCTGGCAGGGCAGACGCAACTGCCGATCCGGGTGGTCGAAGAGTTCTCCGAGCGGCTGCCGTTCGCCGATGCGGCGTTCGATCTCGTCTTCGCCCGCGCCGTGCTGCACCACACGCGCGATCTCGAGGGAGCATGCCGGGAGATGTTTCGCGTGCTGCGGCCCGGCGGCATGCTGATCGCCGCGCGCGAGCATGTCATCAGCAAGGAGGCGGACCTTCCCCAGTTCCTCGCGCAGCATCCGTTGCATCATCTTTACGGGGGCGAGCATGCCTTCCTGCTCGATCGCTATACCGGCGCGCTGACCGCCGCAGGCTTTTCCGCGATCGACACGCTGGCGCCGCTGCAAAGCCCGATCAACCTGTTTCCCCATACGGTGGAGACCCTGAAATCGGCGATCGTGACCAGGTTGACGCAAAGGGTTCCGGTCGCGCCGCTGTGGCGAACCGCGTTTGCGTCACGCTTTGTGTTCGGCTCGCTGCTGTCGATGGCCGAACGTTTCGACAATCGACCGGGCCGACTCTACTCCTTTGTCTGTCACAAGGCGTGAGCGATGATCGTCTGGGTCACCGGCGCGAATGGGTTCATCGGCCGCCATCTCGTGCATGAGCTGGCGGGAGCGGGCCATGCGGTGCACGGCGTCGGGCATGGGGCGCTCGATGCAGCGGAAGCCCGGCGGCTTGGTTTGCAGAGCTGGATCAACGGCGAGATCGACGCGGCCAATCTCAACGCGCTTGCCACCGTCCACGGGCTGCCGGCGCAGATCTTTCATCTGGCTGGCGGATCGTCGGTCGGCATCTCGATCGAGCGGCCGTTCGAGGACTTTTCGCGGACCGTGGCGAGCACCGCGCGGCTGCTCGAATGGCTGCGCGGATCCGCGCCGACCTGCGCCGTAATCGCGGCGTCAAGTGCGGCCGTCTATGGAGCCGACCATGTCGGCCCGATCGCTGAAAGCGCGATCGCAACTCCGATGTCGCCCTATGGGCAGCACAAGTTGATGATGGAGCAATTGTGTTGGAGCTACGCGCAGTCGTTTGGCATCCGCTGCGCAATCGTGCGGTTGTTCTCGGTCTATGGACCCAATCTGCGCAAGCAGCTGCTCTGGGACATCTGCTCGCGGCTGGCGGCCAAGGAGCAGGTGCTCACGCTTGGCGGGACCGGCAACGAAATACGCGACTGGACCGACGTGCGCGATGTCGCAAGGCTGCTCGCAACCGTCGCAGCGCCGTCGTCGCCGGCGGCCTTCCGGGTCATCAATGGCGGGTCGGGCCGCGGGACCAGCGTTGCCGATATCGCAGCCGGTCTCATCCGGCAGTGGGGCGGCAATACCGTTGTGCGGCACTCGGGCGTAAGCCGGCCCGGCGATCCCCTGAGCCTGTTGGCCGACGATGCCGTGCTGCGCCAGATCGGGTTCGATTGGCGCATTCCGCTCGATCGGGGCCTTGCCGATTACGTGGCCTGGTTCAAGGGGCAGGCTTCGTGACGCCCCGCCCGTTGCGGTTCGCGTTCAGTCACATTTCGCGACGGCTTTGGGCCGGCGGCTACAATTATCAGCGCAATCTGTTTGCGGCGCTTGCCAGGTTCCTGCCCGACGAATTCGTTCCGATCGTCTTTGCCGGGAACAGGGCCGAGCAGAATGAGCTCGCGGAGCTTGCCGCAATACCGGGTGTCGAGGTCGTTCGATCGGAAGCGTTCGATGGACAGCCAGGGTTGGCCGCGGCACTCGGGCTTGGTCTGGATCGCGGAGCCGCGGCGGCGTTTCGCGGCGCCGGGATTGATGTCGTCGTCGAGTCGGCACGTTTCTTTGGTTGGCGGCTCGCGCATCCGGCAGTGGCCTGGATTCCGGATCTGCAGCACCGCTCTCTGCCGCAACTGTTTCCAACGACGGCACGCTGGCGCCGCGAGCTTGGCTTTCGCATGCAAATCGCCTCAGGCCGCACCATCATGCTGAGCAGCGAGAGCGCGCTGCGTGATTTCAAGGCCTACTATCCTGGCGCAAGAAACAAGGTCTGCGTCGTTCGCTTCGCGACCGAGCCGCCGGCTGCGTTCCTGAACACCGACCCGTCGGACGTGATCGCGGCATATAATCTGCCGGCGAACTATTTCTACCTGCCCAATCAGTTCTATCGCCACAAGAACCACCGGCTCGTCGTCGACGCCTTGACGATCCTGAAGGGGCGGGCGGTCGATGTGGTGATCTGTGCATCCGGCAGCAAGGAAGATCGGCGCGAGCCGGGCTATTACGATCTGGTCAACTCCGAGATCGAAAAGCGCGGCCTTGAAGCGCACTTCCGCCACCTTGGCGTTATCCCGCTGCCGCATGTCTATGCGCTGCTGCGCGCTTCAATCGCACTGATCAACCCATCGCGTTTCGAGGGCTGGAGCACGACCGTCGAGGAGGCGAAGTCGTTTGGCGTTCCGATGATCCTGTCGGACATCGACGTACATCGGGAGCAGACCGCGGGCAGCGCCCGCTATTTCAGCGTCGACGATCCGGTCGCCTTGGCCGATCACCTGATGCAGGCCGCGCAGCAGGCGCACGGGCCCATCATTCGGAACGTCGTCCCGCACCAGGACGACAACGTCAGCGCGTTCGCAGCGAGTTTTGCGGCGACAATGCGACAGGCCGCAGGTCAGGATGTCGGTGAACCGATCGGAAGATAGGCGTTAAGTCAGCTCGCGCGAGCGCTCCTTCACCCGGTGAGGTTGACGTTCATCGCGTGAACGGGTTAGAGGTGAGCTCGGGCGCCGGATGGGATTTCAAGCCATGGCGGCTCGAATGCGTTTCCTGTCGCATTGTCCACGAAACCCAAGGGATATAGGTCAGTCACTCGTGTGCGGCATATTCGGCCTAGTCGCCAAGAACGGGCTCGTTGATGCTGATCAAGTCGATCGACTGACCGATCTCGTCGCTCACCGCGGTCCGGATGGGCGCGGAGTGAGGGTCAATGGCGCGGTCGGGTTAGGGCACCGGCGGTTGGCCATCATCGACTTGACCGACGACGGCGCGCAGCCGATGCGCGATCGACTGCTCCCGATCTGGATCACCTACAACGGAGAGATCTACAACTATCTCGAGCTTCGCACAGAACTCGAAGCGCTCGGTCACGTCTTTCACACCGCCTCCGACACCGAGGTCTTGCTGGCGGCCTATGTCCGCTGGGGCGAGAAGTGCCTCGACCGTTTCAACGGCATGTGGTCGTTCGCGATTCACGATGAGCGCGACAATACGCTGTTCTGCGCGCGCGATCGTTTTGGCGTAAAGCCGTTCTACTTTGCAAACACGACGACGCAGTTCGCCTTCGGCTCGGAAATTCGCCAGCTGCTTCCCCTGATCGGGCGTTCGATCGCGGACGACGATCTCGTCAGGGATTTTCTCGTCTGCGGTTTGAGCGATCACACCAGCCGGACCTTCTTCAAGGGTATCGAGAAGCTGCCGCCCGGACATAAGTTGCGCGTCGACGTGTCGACGGGACGGATCGAGATCGAGCGCTATTACTCGCTGGCGCCTCGTTCGACTGTGGGGAACGAACAGGATGCGGCCAGGTTACTGGCGGAACTGCTCGACGACGCGACGCGCCTGCGCCTGCGCTCGGATGTTCGCGTCGGAACCTGCTTGTCGGGAGGTTTGGACAGTTCGAGCGTCGCGACGCTGGCCGCAAGGCACTACGCGTCGTCCTCCAATGGTCGTTTCTTTGCCGTCACTGCGGTGAGCGAGCAGGCGGCGAACAACGAGGAAGCGTACGCGGCCGACGTCGTGGAAAAGGCCGAGCTGAACTGGTTGCGCACCAAGCCGAGCTACGAGGATTTCGCATCGACTGCGGAAGCCTTGCTCGAGGTGCAGGAAGAGCCGTTCGCTGGCCCCTCGATCATGATGCAATACGAGGTGATGAAGACGGCGCGCGCGAACGGCGTGATTGTGCTGCTCGACGGTCAGGGGGGCGATGAGACGCTGCTGGGCTATCATCGCTACTATGCGGCGTGGCTCCGCGATCAGCTGGATCGATCCGGTGTAAGGGGATTTTTCTCCGCCTTCCGCGCGGCCACACAGGCCGGCGTTTCGGCTCAACGCTTGCTGATGTACCTGTTTGGCGCCAGCTCGGCGGTGCTAAGGGCCGCATTCTACCGCTGGCGATACGCCTTCCTGAAGAACCCGGACCTGCCGGAGTGCCTCCGCCGTTTTGCGCGGGAGACGAGGGACGCGCAGGAAATGCAGGTACTGGAGATCACGGAGACCAACCTGCCGATGCTACTCCGTTTCGAGGACAAGAACTCGATGCGGTTTGGGATCGAGACGCGATTGCCATTCCTGGATTACCGATTTGTTGAGTTTGCGCTGAGCTTGCCAACGCGCATCAAGTTGAACAACGGGTGGACGAAGTGGCCGCTCCGTACAGCCATGCAGGAGGTTCTTCCGGCCAGCATATCCTGGCGCAAGGACAAGATCGGTTTCGCCGCGCCCGATCAGCTATGGCTCAATCGACACTCGCCTGCGATGTATGAAAAGGTGGCCGGCAGCGCACTGCTTGCCCGGTACGTGGACATGGCTGCGGTGAAGAGGAAATTTCACCGGCTCGACCTCGGAATGCGCTGGCGGCTCTATTGCGTGGCGCTTTGGGCTGAGCGCTTCGGGGTTGAAGCTCCATGAAGATTTGCATGTTGTCGAGTGTCCATTCGGCCGATGACATTCGAATCGTCGAGAAGGAAGCACGGAGCCTCTCCGAGGCCGGTCACGACGTGACTGTTGTGGCGCGATCACCCCGTCCGAGCGATCCAGGTCGCATTGAATTCAAGTTGATCGAGGTGCCGCCCGTTGCACGATGGAAGCGCCCGTGGGTCGCGGGGAGAGCGGCGATTGCGCTCGCCCGGGCGACCGGCGCGGATGTCGTGCAGTTTCACGATCCCGAACTGATACCCTTCGCGCTGTTGCTCAAGAGCCGCGGCTGCAAGGTGATTTACGACGTTCACGAGGATGTGCCGGCAGACATTTATTCCAAGAGATGGATACCTCGGTGGATGCAGCCGATTGTCGCATTCGGTATGGAATTGGTGGAGCGGAAGACGGCGTGTCGGTTCGATGCCATCATCGCGGCGACACCGGCGATTGCGCAGCGTTTTCGTGACTTTGGCGCGGCCGTGACGCTAGTCCGAAATAGCGTTCGGTTGAATGAGTTTATCGAGCCGACTGACAACGCGCCGAGAAAGAGACAAGCGGTCTATGTAGGGCATGTGAGCTTTAATCGGGGGCTTGTTGAAATGGTCGAAGCCTGTGAAGCGGCTCGTTTGCCGCTGGTCCTGGCGGGGAGTATCGGGGTGGCCGAAGCTGACTGGTTGAAGTCGGTGTCTAGTGACGTCGTTCACCGTGGAAAATTGGATCGATCCGAGATCGCTACTCTGCTTAACGAGAGTCTCATCGGACTATGCCTCTTCCATCACGAGCCCAATCACCTTCATGCCATGCCAACGAAGATCTTCGAGTATATGGCTGCGGGAACGGCGGTCATTACCAGCGACTTGCCAAGATCGAAAGAAATCGTCGAGGCGGCCGGCTGCGGATTCTCGGTGTCTCTGGATGACAAAGATGAACTAGTGGAGCGTATCGCATTGCTAGCGGGAGAACCTGAACGAGCGATCAAAGTGGGGCAAGCAGGTAGAGTAGCCGTTGTCAGAGACTACAATTGGCAGCATGATGCGGCCGAACTGAAAAATCTCTACGAGAAGCTCGCGTCATGAACATTTGGCTGCTGCATCCCTTTGCAGGGGGGCCGGCCCTGGGGCGGCATTGGCGTCCGTTCTGGCTTGCAGACGCGTGGCGAAAGATGGGGCATCGGGTGTTGGTGGTCAGCGCCGCCTTCCATCATCTGCACAGGCAGCCGCGCGTACCGGGACCGCAGCGGATCAATGACGTCGACTTCTGGTTTCTGGATACACCGCGTTATGCCGGCGGCAGCCTGGGGCGGCTTCGGAACAACCTGAGCTTTGGGCCGGCTTTCCGCTCGGCAGCGTCTGCAATCGCCGCGCAGTTCGGTAAACCGGATCTGATGATTGCGTCGAGCCCGCATTTGTTCTTCATCTCGGCGGCAGATCAGATCGCGCGGCAGTTCGGTGCCAGGTTCTGGCTGGAGGTCCGCGACCTCTGGCCGGAGAGCATCGTGGCGCTCGGAATGACGCCCGCCTGGCATCCGCTGATGAAGGTGCTCGGCTGGAAAGAGCGCTCGGCCTATCGCGCGGCAGATCGCGTGATCTGTCTGCTGGCCGGAGCTGAAGCCCATATGCGCGCGCGTGGCCTGCCGTCTGGTAAGTTCACGTGGATCCCCAACGGAGTGTCCGACGCTGAAATACAGAGCGCGCTGACGATCGAAAATCTGGCTCACCCTCTGATCGATCGCATCAATCTGTTGAAGCGGCAGGGCAGGCGCGTCGTTCTCTACGCCGGCGGCATGGGCCCGCCAAATGCCGTGGAGGCCATTCTCGACGCGGCTTCCATCCTCGGTAAAGCAAACCCCGAAATCCATTTCGTGATGATCGGTTCAGGCACCTCGAGGGAGGCGTTGAGACAGCGGGCGGCCACGCTTGCCAATGTGGAGTTTCACGATGAAGTCGATCGATCGGTTGTGCACGGCATGCTGCATGCCTCCGATTGCGCGGTCGTGGCCTTCCACAACAACGCGCTCTATCACCATGGCATCAGCCCCAACAAGCTGTTCGACTACTGCCTGTTCGCGCCGCGCAGCGTCATTGCCTGCGAAGAGCGGGCGCTTGCCGGCCTCGAGGATTTGGTGACCGCACGATGCGCGCCGAACGATCCCGGTGCGCTCGCTGCGTCCCTGCGCGCCGCCCTGGATGGTCCAGCGCGTCCACTTGGCGATCGAATAGCTGTCGCGCGGCAATACAGTTATTCAACGCTCGCGGCGCAATATCTGGCCACCCCCTCTGATCGGGCCTGAAGTGTGGCCATTGCGACACATTGGCTTGATTAAAAATTCCTTTGCAATCAGCTAGTTGCGGCGTTCATCGTATGAACGATTTCACTTGACGTTCATTGAGTGAACGCGCTATCAGCCTCTCCAGTGGGGATAGGTGTGATGGCAGGCATTCTACCGACGGATGAGAATGACAGCGACCGACTCGTGCTCGGCCTGCTCACCTCCCTCGAGGCGGATGGTGCGCAATCGCAGCGGCGGATCGCAGCCGAACTGGGCGTCGCGCTCGGCCTAGTCAACGCTTACCTGAAGCGGGCGGTCAAGAAGGGCTTCGTCAAGGTCGGGCAGGCGCCCGCGCGGCGATATGCCTACTACCTCACGCCGCAGGGCTTCTCCGAGAAATCGCGGCTGACCGTTCAATTCCTTTCGGACTCCTTTTCGCTCTTCCGCAAGGCGAAGGACGAATATGGCCGGCTGTTTGAACGCGCGCAGGCGCGTGGCTTCAGGCGGGTTGTGCTCGCCGGACAATCGGACCTTTGCGAAATCGCGATCCTGTGCGCCGTCGACGGGCCAATCTCGATCCTTGCTATCGTTGATCCCGATGCAACCGCGACGCGGTTCATCGGCGTCAAGGTGGTTACCTCCTATGCGCTGGTGGACGAGCCGTTTGATGCGGTCGTTGTGACCCATTTGACGGGCGCTCGAAGTGTATTCGACCAGGCCGTCAGCAATTTCGGGGCAGAGAAAGTGCTCGCGCCAGACCTGCTGGGCTTGCGTCCGAAGCAGTCGCTGGGAGCGTGATCGCCATGGAGTCCGGTTCCCGCTGGTACGTCGTGCGGACACAGGTCAATGCCGAGGCAAAAGCGGCGGCTGGCCTCGTGCGGCAGGGCTTCTCCACATACCTCCCCCGTTATCAGAAGCGCCGCAGTCATGCGCGGAAGGTGGAGTTTGTGCCGCGACCGCTATTCCCGCGCTACCTCTTCGTCGCGATCGACATTGCGGCCCAGCGGTGGCGCGCGATTCAATCGACGCTCGGGGTTTCACATCTCGTGTGCGTGGGAGACCGGCCGGCCGCGGTGGAAAATGGCGTCATCGATGCCTTGAAATCGCGCGAGGATGAAACCGGATTCGTCGCCCTTGCGCGCAGGCCGGCGTTCTCGCCCGGCGACACGGTGCGAATCGTCGAGGGTGCATTCGTCGATAGTCTTGCGCTCGTGGAAGATGCCAGCGATCACCATCGCGTGGCGGTTCTGTTGAACTTGTTGGGCCGAAAGGTTCGCGTTCTCGTCGGGGCGGATCTCATCGCTGCGGCTTGAGTGCGTCTGCCGCCTGGCAGGCGTGATGGATTATTTTTGCTTGGGTGTGACGCTCGATTCACCCCGAGTGCGGTAGCTTGCCTAAATCAGAAGCTCGAAGAGAGGAATTTCATGACGATCTACGCGCTGATCGGTGCCGCCGGCTACATCGCGCCGCGACACATGCGGGCAATGGCCGATACCGGCGGAAAGCTCGCTGCGGCCTACGATCCAAATGACTCTGTGGGAATCATGGACAGCCATTTTCCCGATGCCGAATTCTTTACGGAGTTCGAGTTGTTTGATCGTCATGTCGGTGCGTTGCAGCGCGACGGCAAGAAGATCGACTACATGACGATCTGCTCGCCGAATTACCTTCACGACGCGCACTGCCGATTTGCGCTTCGCTCCGGGGTGGATGCTATCTGCGAAAAGCCGCTGGTCCTCAATCCCGGCGACATCGACGGGCTGGCGGCGATCGAGCGCGATACCGGCCGGCGCATCTCCACCATCCTGCAGCTGCGGCTGCATCCGGCGATCATCGCGCTTCGGGATCGCTTCGCGAAATCACAGAGGCGCCACAAGGTCGAGCTCACCTACATCACGTCGCGGGGACGCTGGTATCACGCCTCCTGGAAAGGTGCCGAGGCGAGATCCGGTGGCGTCGCCACCAATATCGGGGTGCACTTCTTCGACATGCTGAGCTTCGTGTTCGGACCCGCCAGCCGCAACGAGGCGCATCTGCGCGAGGCGGAGCGGGCGGCCGGCTCACTGGAGTGCGAGCGCGCCGATGTCAGCTGGTTCCTGTCTCTGGACCGCAACGACCTGCCGGGCAGCGTGAAAGGCAAGAAGACGACTTTTCGCTCGATCACCGTCGACGGTGAAGAGGTCGAGTTCTCCGAAGGCTTCACCGATCTCCATACCAGAAGCTACGAGGAAATCATCGCCGGCCGGGGCTTCAGCCTGGACGAAGTCCGCCCCTCGATTGATATCGTCTCCACCTTTCGGACGGCGCCGATCGTTCGCAGCAATGGCGTTCACGCGTTTGCCCAGAAGGCGATGCACAAATGAGCGGGATGCGCGAAGATCCGCGCTTTCCGGGCGTATTGATCCATCAATCCAGCTACGTCGACGACGGCGCAGTGCTTGGACGCGGCACCAAGATCTGGCACTTCTGCCACATCCTGCCGCGCACGATCATCGGTGAGAACTGCTCGATCGGTCAGAACGTGATGATCGGCCCCAATGTCAGGATTGGAAACGGCTGCAAGATCCAGAACAACGTCTCGATCTATGACGGCGTCGAGCTCGCCGACGACGTGTTTTGCGGTCCGAGCTGCGTCTTCACCAATGTCAACAATCCGCGTGCCGACGTTTCGAGGAAGGATGAGTTTCGCAAGACGCCGGTCGGGCGCGGGGTGAGCATTGGCGCCAATGCGACCGTCGTCTGCGGACATTCCTTGGGTGACTACTGCTTCATCGGGGCCGGTGCGGTGATCACGAAGGATGTCCCGGCACTTGCGCTGATGGCGGGTAACCCCGCGCGACGAATTGGCTGGATGAGCAGAGCAGGCGAGCGGCTGGGCAGCGATTTGGTGTGCCCGCGCACTCACCGTCGCTATGAACTTCGAAATGAAGCGTTGGTAGAAATTGAGGGTTGAAGAGAATGGACATTCGCGGAAAGAAGGTAGTCGTTATCGGGGGCGCCGGACTGATTGGATCGCATGCGGTCGATCAGCTGACGAAGACCGATGTCGGCGAGATCGTCATTTACGATAATTTCGTACGCGGTACGCATGAAAACCTTGCCGTCGCGTTGCGCGACCCCCGCGTCAAGATTTTCGAGGCCGGCGGCGATATTACCCAGACCGATATCCTCGATGCTGCCCTGAAAGGAGCCGACGGCGTCTTCCAATTCGCGGCGCTCTGGCTGCTGCAATGTCACGAATTTCCGAGGACGGCCTTCGACGTCAACGTCAAAGGAATGTTCAACGTCCTAGACGGCTGCGTCCGCAACGGTGTGAAGCGGCTGGTCTGGTCATCGTCGGCGTCGGTGTATGGCGACGCCGTCGAGGAGCCGATGACGGAAGATCATCCCTTCAACAACAAGAACTTCTACGGCGCCACGAAGATCTGCGGCGAGGCGATGGCTCGCGCCTACCACTTCCGGTACGGCCTCGACTATGTCGGACTTCGCTATATGAATGTGTACGGCCCGCGGCAGGATTATCGCGGCGCCTATATCGCGGTCATCATGAAGATGCTCGATGCAATCGACAAGGGAGAGGGGCCGACGATCCTGGGCGACGGATCGGAAGCTTTCGATTTCGTCGCGGTCGAGGATTGTGCGCAGGCCAATCTTTGCGCGATGCAGGCGACCGCCACCGACCGCTTCTACAACGTCGGTACGGGAAAACGCACCTCGCTGAAGGAGATTGCCGAAAAATTGCTCAACCTCACTGGCTCCAACCAGCCCGTCAACTACGCGCCCCGTAGTCAGGCGACGCTGGTTCGCAACCGCATCGGCTCGCCGAAGCGCGCGCAGGAGGAGATCGGCTTTACCGCCGCAATCGACCTGGATGAGGGCCTGCGTCGGCTGATCGACTGGCGGAAGCAGCACATCGATCAGGTCGAGCAGCGTCGTGCAAAAGCACAGATCTGAACTCGCGGACCTGAATTCGTTGAATAGATCGGCGAGCGACACATGTGCGGCATAGCCGGAATTCTGCACCGCGACGGGCGACCCGCTTCGATCGCCGCGCTGACCGCGATGACAGACGTCATCGCGCATCGCGGGCCGGACGGCCAGGGGCAGTACTGCAACGGTCCTGTCGGACTTGGTCATCGGCGGTTATCCATTATCGATTTGACGGACGCGGCGCGTCAGCCGATGGAGACGCGCGACGGCAGGTTTGTGCTGACCTACAACGGGGAGATTTATAACTACAAGGAACTAAAGCTCGAGTTGTCGTCCCGAGGACACACGTTCAACTCGTCGGGCGACAGCGAGGTCCTGCTCCAGGCGTTTGCCGAGTGGGGGCTCGATGCCCTGCTCAAGTTCAACGGCATGTTCGCGTTCGCAATCTGGGATACCAAAGAGCGCAGGCTGACCATCGCACGCGATCGGTTTGGCGTGAAGCCGATCTACTATGCAGAGATCAACGGCACGTTCCTGTTTGCCTCGGAGCACAAGGCATTCCGAGCATTTCCCGAATACGTCTCCCGCCTGGACGTCGAGGGACTTGCTGAATACCTTTCATTTCAAAACTTCTTCACGGATCGCACGCTCTTTTGCAACGTGAAGCTCCTGCCGGCGGGCTGCTACATGCAGCTGGATCAGACCAGAAAGAAGGCCGAGCCGGTCCAGTATTGGGATTTTCATTTCGAAGAGCCTGAAGGCAATATCGGCGAAGCCGATGCGCTCGACGAACTCGACCGGCTGTTTCAACAGGCGGTCAATCGGCAGCTGGTCAGTGACGTCGAGGTTGGGTCGTACCTCTCCGGTGGAATGGATTCCGGTTCGATCACTGCGCTGGCTGCCGCGCAATTGCCGTTCATGCGAACATTCACCGTGGGCTTCGACCTTAGCTCTGCCTCGGGCGTCGAGCTTGGCTACGACGAACGCTCGAAAGCCGAGTACATGTCGTACCGCTTCAAGACCGAGCACTATGAAATGGTGCTCAAGGCCGGCGATATGGAGCGTGCTCTGCCGACCCTCGCCTGGCATCTCGAGGAGCCGCGCGTCGGACAGTCGTATCCAAATTTTTACGCGGCGAAGCTGGCCTCGAGGTTCGGCAAGGTCGTCTTGAGCGGGACGGGAGGAGACGAACTGTTCGGCGGGTATCCCTGGCGATACTACAGGGCCGTGGTGAACGATGACTTCGACCACTACGTCGAGAAATATTTCGGCTTCTGGCAGCGCATGGTTCCGAGCGGAACGCTTCCGCGATTGATGGCTCCGGTGTGGAGCAATGCGAGCCGCGCGTCGCCGATCGAGATTTTCCGGAGCGTCTTCAAGGACCACGCTCCGCAGCTGACGCGTCCAGAGGATTACGTCAATCACTCGCTTTATTTCGAGGCCAAGACGTTCCTTAACGGGTTGCTTGTGGTCGACGACAAGCTTGCAATGGCACACGGGCTTGAGAGCAGGGTGCCGTTTCTCGACAACGATCTCGTCGATTTCGCAATGAAGCTTCCGGCCAAATTGAAGCTCGGAAACCTGACCGAGGTTGTTCGTCTCAACGAGAACGAACCAGGCGGCAAGGCGCAGCGCTATTACGAGCGCACAAGAGACGGCAAGTTGATCCTGCGCAGGATGATGAGCCGGCACATTCCTGAAGAGGTTGCCGAGCGCGAGAAGCAGGGTTTCTCCGCACCGGATGCAAGCTGGTTCAAGGGCGAGAGCATCGACTACGTCAAGCGCAGGCTCTTCAGCAACAGCGCCCGCATCTACGATCTGGTCGACCGGAAGACCGTCCATTCACTCGTCGACGATCACCTGGAGGGGCGCGAGAACCGGCGGTTGCTGATCTGGTCCCTACTCAATCTCGAGCAAATCATGGAAAGCTACTTTTAGTCACGTGCAAATGAGAGCTGACGTCAGAACATGAGCGGCATTTTTCCGGCAGCGAGATGGGTACGGGTCGGCTTGTCTCCGTACCGCAATTCCCAAGCGCTATGGATCAGCATCAAACAGATCCGGCGATATCGCGAGCTCTTGCGAGAGATGGTGCATCGCGACCTAAGCGCCGCCCATGCGATGCATGGTTTTGGTGCCTTGTGGATATTCATACATCCCCTGGTCATCGTCGCGACGTACCTGCTTATCTTTGGATTCGTGTTGGGCAGCAAGTTGGCGATTAACGCTGATTTCCCCGGCGATTATTCCGCCTACATCCTGGCCAGTCTTGTCCCGTGGCTGATGCTGCAAGCTGCGATCGTTCGCGGTCCCGGGGCACTGCTCGCAAGCGCAAATCTCGTCAAGCAGGTCGTGTTTCCGATCGAGGTGCTGCCGATTGCAGCGACGATCGCCGCAACGATCCCTCATCTGCCTGCGCTCGCGCTGGTCATTCTCTACAAGGCCTACGTTGGTGGTCTCAGCTGGATGGTGCTGCTTCTTCCGGTGGTGCTGGTGGTGCATGGCATTCTGGCGATCGGCTTGAGCTTTGCTCTTTCTGCGATCACGCCTTTTTTCCGTGATTTGCGCGATATCGTCACGGTCTTCACCTCTATTGTCATGTACTTGATGCCGACAGTGTATCTCCCGGATTGGATGCCAAGTGTCCTTCGCCCGTTGATCTATTCGAATCCGTTCAGCTACGTCGTCTGGGTGTATCAGGACGTCCTCTTCTTCGGCACGTTCAAGCATCCCTACGCCTGGGTGGTCACTCTCCTGTTTGCGTTGCTGAGCCTGGGGCTCGGATACCGCACGTTCGAAAAGTTGAAGCCCTACTATGGCAATGCTCTCTGACAATCATCTGGCCGGCGCGCTAAATCCGCTGATCGGCTCATCGGTGCCCGGATACGCCATTCGCGTCACCGGTCTGGGAAAGGCCTACCGGCTCTACCAGCAGCCGTTGGATTTCCTGAAAGAAGTCGTTACGGGCAAGCCTCGACACGTCGAGCACTGGGCAATTCAGAATGTCTCGTTCGAAGTGCCGCGGGGCTGCGTGGTCGGCATCATCGGGCCCAACGGAGCCGGGAAAAGCACGCTCCTGAAGATCATCGCCGGGTTGCTGGACGCCACAACCGGGCGCGTCGAGGTGGCTGGCAAATTGTCCGCGATTCTGGAGTTGGGGACCGGCTTTCATCCGGATGTGTCGGGCCGCGACAATATCGTCCTTGGCGGCATGTGCCTGGGAATGTCGCGGGCGGAAATAGAGGCGAAGGTTTCCTGGATCATCGATTTCAGTGAGCTTGGAGATGTCATCGATCAGCCGTTCCGGACCTACTCCAGCGGGATGCAGGCTCGACTCACGTTCGCCACGGCCATCAGCGTCGATCCAGAAATCTTCATCGTCGACGAGGCTCTTGCGGCCGGCGACGCGGCGTTCGTTCACAAGTGCATGAAGCGCGTTCGGGAGATCTGTGAAAGCGGAGCTACGGTCTTGTTCGTCTCGCATTCGAGTGGATTGATCGGCGAGTTGTGCGACGAGGCGATCTGGATCGACAAGGGGCGGGTCCTGATGCAAGGCAATGCTCAGCGCGTCAGCAAGGCGTATGAGCAGAGTGTCTGGGATCTTGAGGAAGCGCGCAATCTCAAGGCAACGCAGAAGCTAAGCCAGGCGGTCGAGAGCACGTCCGAAACCGGCAAATATGAGCTTGGCGGCGATACGCTGCGTATTGCCTCGGTCGAGGTGATCGATGCCGAGGGTCGGGCGGTGGGCCTGGTAACGAACGGTCAGCCGCTTCGGGTGCGGATTTCGTGGTCAGGAACAACGGAGCACAAACAGATCTACGCCAGCTTGCGGATCGATAGCGGCCGCCTGCAAGCCGTCGCGGGGATTGAGGGCTATGACGGTGGCATATTTCTGGACGCGGACGGCGTTTTGCCGGCGCGCGGGAGCATCGTCTACGAAATACCGGAACTCGCCCTCGGCGAGGGCCAGTACTTCGTTTCCGCGGCTCTCTGCCGTCACATGCTGCCGAAGGGATCGGAAGCCATTCTCCACTACGTGGAAAAGGCCGCTCAGTTCTCGGTTGCCCGGAATTCCCTCTGGCACTTCAACTATATCTATGACCCGAAATTCACATGTCGGATAGAGAGCGCTGAATAGCACAAATGACAGATCGTGATTGGCAGGAAAAGCTTGAGGCGTTCTTCGAGCTGCGCGCGAGACAGATTTCGGAGGTTCCCACGCTGGATGACCTCTGCTATCTCGCTGGCAGAAATCCGCTGCTCTGGACCGACCAAGACCTGCTTTCCGATCTCAAGTCACATGTCCTTGATCTGATGCAGCTTGATCAGACTTCCACGGTGCTGGAAGTCGGGTGTGCGGCTGGCCTCCTGGCATCCCTGATTGCGCCGAAAGTTGGTAAATACGTCGGGATCGATCTTGCAGAGACGCCTCTCAATGTCGCGCGGCGGCTAAGGCTGGGCAATGCCGAGTTCCGGAAAGGTGACGGACAGAACCTGCCATTTGGAGATCGCGAGTTCGACGCTGCATTGTGCTACGACGTGTTCTCCAATTTTCCGGCGTTTGAGACAGGCGAGAAGATCATCCGCGAAATGCTGCGCGTGGTGCGAAGCGGCGGACGCGTGCTGGTCGGTTCTATCCCAGATCGGAACGAAATCGAGCAGTCACAGCAAATCTCGGCTCGATTGGCCGCCGGATTTGGCACGCAACAGAGTCGTCCCCCCCTGCAAACCTTGGTCAAGGCCGAGAAGGCCGGCCCTCTTGCAAGACTTTCGAGCTATTTGGGATTGACCGACAAGGATGCCGTCCGAGAGATCAAGCCGGAGATCGTGTCGTATTATTTTTCCAAAGACGACTTTGTCCAGCTCGGAAGGCGTCTTCAAGTTGAGACCCGAATTGCGGACATTCATCCGCGCAATCCGTATGCCGGCACTCGGTTCAACGTCATATTCACCGCAAAATGAAGATCCTCAGGTTTCACGAACTCAGTCCTGATCGCTGGAACCTGCTGGCCGCGTCCTCGGCTGAGGCGTGGTTGAACCACGACGCTGCGTGGGTTGCGATCGAGGAGCGGTTCTTCGTGGGAGGCAACTTGTCGTTTGCTCTCGTTGAAAACGACGAAGTGCTCGGAATACAGCCGCTCTATCTGGACGAGGGGGCAAGGGTACCGTTCGGCGAACGACTGCTTCATTCGGGAATCCATCGGCATGCCGGCTTGGCGACAAGCGAAGCAATCGATCGGAGCACCAAGAGGGCCGTGCGCTCGGCGGCCATGGAGGAAATATTCAGGCTTGCCGAACTGTACGACGTCGATCGTATTCAGTTGAATACTCATAACCTCGCGCCGGTCAATCGCTCGACTTCACGCGAGGAAATTCCTTTCTGGGTGAGCGACTTCGGATTCCAGCTGGGAATTGCTTTTGGTCCGAATGGAATGATGCCGTTTCCGGGCCTTTCGACGGTTAATGCCGATCAGTTGATCGATCTTGATCGATCCGAGAATGATCTGTTCGCGAGTTTGGATGAGGGGTGTCGCAGGGCGGTTCGAAAGGCCATCAAGGCGGGTCTCGAATTCGAGCCTGCCAACGATCGTTCCGCGTTGCGAAGCTATGTGGAGATCGCCGAGGAATCCGCCACAAGGACCGGTGAGGTACTCCCGCCCATAGACTATTACGAAGCGGTCCTGGACCAATTCCTTCCCCAGGGCCGCGCCCACCTGCTGTTCGCGCGTACTCCGGCTACCCGAGCGGCGGGCCTGATCCTGTTGAGTGACAAGAATGCCGTGCATTTCTTGGCTGGGGTTTCTCGGCCCGATGAATTGAAGCTCAGGCCAAACGATTTTCTCCACTGGAGCGCGATGGTATGGGCGAAAAGCGCTGGCTTTCAAACCTACCGATTGGGGCCGTGGTTTCCTGAAGTGCCGCGAGACTGGCCAATTTCCAAGGTGTCGCGCTTCAAGACCAAGTTCGGATCGAAGTCTCTGCCCATCATTCAGGGCAGCCTGTTTCGACGCCCCGAGAAATACATTCAACAGCTTCCCGCAATCCGGAATGATTTGAAGATTGGACATGGTGCTGCATCGTTCTCGGCATCTGCGCGAACCGGAGGCGAATTTGCTGCTCACCTTCTCGGGATTTTTGGCTTTCCCCGGGCCTCGGCATCCATGGACGGAGTGCCTGTCGTATTGTATCGCCCTCGGAAGGAGACCGTAGCCGAGGCGCGCGAAGTTCTTGCTCGCGGGGGGACGGTCGTGGCGATGCTGCCCGCGCTCGAATTTGCTGAAGCATTTGCCGTCGTCCTGCAGGCAAGAACCACCGGCTCGCCACAAGTTCTGCAAGCCGAGATGGCGGGGTCCAATGCCTGGAGAAGGCTGCGAACCTTGCATTCCTACATGCGCTTTTCCTCGGCGGATGGCGTATCGATCGTATCCGACGACCAGGGATGCGCCGCTTGGCTTTACCTCGACGTGGTCGCGGGAGGCCGGATCCTATTCATCGGAACCGACCTCGTTTCGGACGTCGTTCGCTATCGCCAGGGCGATCCAGCCGCGGCCGCAAGGCGGCCAACGGAAGCGCAGTGGGGCTACGCCGGCGAGCGGCCAAACTACCTGTTCGAATCCCAGCTTGCCGGCGAAGACGCTCGTGCACGGCCGGCGGATTGGTGGTGTGAAGCGCTGGCCGATGCGTTGGAAAAGCTCTGCGGTCTGGTCAGATCACCGATGTTGCCGAATGGTGCACCCGGCGCGATCGTTGTGACCGGCGATGACGACCAGGCGCCGCTGCATCGCTATGCTCAGCAGCGAGAGGCGTTGGGGGCGATGCCGATCACCTATTTCCTTCATCCGCTCACGAAGCACGACAAGGCTTCGTTGCAGCAGCTTGGAGAGGGCCGGCGCGTTGAGCTCGGGCTTCATCCGGATGCGCTTGATCGTCCCGACCAATACAGAGAGCTGTTTTGCGAGCAGGCGGACTGGTTCAGGCAGTTGACAGGCGAGGACGCGCGCACGATTCGAAACCACGGCTTCCTCAATGACGGCTATTGGGGGCATGCGGCAACGTGGAACGACCACGGTGTCGAAGGGAGCTCCAATCTGCCGGGATTGGATGGCCGCATCATCAATGGCTCGCTCCTCCCGGCGCGACTACTACTTGACGATGAACTGACGGAGCACTGGAGCATCCTTACCGCCATCGGAGATGGGATCGTCTTTGTGCACGGTTGGGACGATGTCCAGTCGGCGGCGTGCGTACTGGATCTAGCCGACCGGATTCGGGCGAGCGGCGTCCCTGGGGTGATCGTCATCAATCTCCATCCCGAGAACATCGACAAGACGCGAGGAATGCACCAGGCGGTCCTTAAGGTTGTCGAGGACGGATTCCTGCCCTGGACGATGAGTGAGTGCTTCGAATGGTTCGGAAAAAGTGCATCGCGAAGTGCCACGGCAGTTGCTTCAGGTCGTGGGCGCAGCTCCGTTCTCGAAAAGGTTCGCCATCTGCTGAGTTGAACCGAGATGCTGCTAGGTGTTCTGTCAGATGCTCACGGAAATGTGGAAGCGTTTCAGCTTGGATTGAATCTGTTGGCGGAAGCCGGCGTCGACGCCGTCTATTTCCTCGGCGACGCCGTCGGATACATTCCGGATGCCGGCGTGGTGTCCCTGCTTCGTCAGGGTGAAATCCGTTCGATCAGGGGAAATCACGACGACATGCTGGTGCGACGAAGCGCGACCGCCGACCTCGACAAAGTCTACCGCCACAGCGAGACTTTTGCGAAGCTCAGCGATGACGAGCGAGATTTCCTGATGACGCTACCGTCACAGCTCAGGCTCAGCAGGCCGGGAACTGATATTCTGTTTGTTCACGGCAGTCCGTCCGATCCCCTGGCCGGTTACGTGTATCCAGACACCAGCCTGACCGATTTTATGAACGTGAATGCAGATGTCGTGTTCATGGGCCACACGCACCATCCGTTTGTTCGCCGGCAAGATGAGAAGCTATTTGTGAATGTCGGCAGTTGTGGCCTGCCAAGAGGACAGGACGTTCGCGGAACGGTCTGTATCTTCAATGTCGATCAGCGGGACGTTGAGATCATCAGGTACGACATCTCGGCATGCTGTGAACGCGTACTTTCGCGCCATTTGCTATCACCGTCGGTTGCCGCACTGTTGGATCGATGTTCTCGGCATATGACGGGAGAACAAGCATGAAGACTCGGCGCGCAAAAGTCTTGCTGACGGGAATTGGCGGCGGAGGGCACGGCGAGCAGATTTTGAAGGCGCTTCGGCTTGGCGAGATCGAATACGATATCGTCGGGACCGATACCAGCGATGCCTGCGCGAACCGCAATCGTGTCAATAAGTTCGTCCAATTGCCGCGGGCAACCGATCCGAAATATCTCGATGAGCTGCGATCCCTGGCCCAATCGGAGAAATGTCTTGCGATCTTTCACGGCTCCGAGCCGGAGATGGCGGTCTTCAGCCGATCCAAGCCGTTGCTGGAAGCTGATGGACTCTATGTGCCCGTCAACCCTCCCGCGGTCCTCGAGATCTGCCAGGACAAGTTCAAAACGATGGCGCACCTGACCTCTCGCGGCTTTCGTACCCCGAAATTCATCGAGGTGCGCAAGCTCGAGGATACGGAAGCGTGGCACCAACTGCCGGCCATCTTGAAACCGTCGGTCGGCGGAGGCGGCTCTGCGAATGTCTTCATCGTGCAGTCGAGGAACGAATTGCTAGCGTTCTCGCAGTACCTGTTAGGGATATGCGAATGCTTCATATTGCAGGAGTATGTTGGTAGCTCTGACGAGGAATACACCGTCGGAGTATTGTTCGGAAGAGATGGCTCGTTCATCAACTCGATCGCGATAAGGCGCGTCATAAACAATGCATTGACGATCCGAACGCAGGTACCGAACCGGACCTCGCGCGGCGAACTCGGCTCTCGATTGATTGTATCGACGGGTATCTCACAGGGACATGTCGCCGATTGGCCTCAGGTTCGAGAAGCGTGCGAGGCAATCGCCTCGTCCCTTGGGCCCACAGCTCCCGTGAACGTCCAATGTCGCGTGGTGGATGGTGCGGTCATTCCGTTCGAGATCAATCCGAGGTTCTCCGGAACCACCTCGCTCAGGGCAATGGTCGGCTACAATGAGCCCGACGTCTTGATCCGCAGAGATGTGTTCGGCGAGAGTATCGCGCCGCGTTTTCCATACAGGGAAGCGATGATCCTGCGCGGTCTTGAAGAGCATGCCGTCGCTTAACCTGGATTTCCCGGTACCCTCGAAGGAGAATGAACCGATGTCTGTTCGCTGTCCGGTCTGTAGTTCCGATCAGTTGCATGATCTCTATCCGTCGTTTTCGGGCACCTGTATCACGTCCGATATGATGGTGCTGCGTAATGCTTCGCTGGACAATCGGCTCTGCTCGGACTGTGGGCTGATATTCAACGCCGGCGGCACGCGTGGCTGGAGTGAGGCCTTCTACAAGGACAGCTACAGCTTGATGATGAGAAGCCCGAACGCGGCCATTCAGAGCTTTTCGGGCCCGGCGCCGATTTCGCAGGCGGAGCGCACACATCAGATATTGAGAGAGATGAGCGAATTGCCTTCGCAGGGAGCGATCCTGGAGGTGGGGGCCGGAAAAGGCGATTTCCTGGGACACTTCCTCGAGCAATCGACGGAATGGCGGGCCACCGCGTTTGAGCCGAGTTCGGCTTTCGATGTGCTGAAGCAACGGTTTCCGAGCGCCTCAATTCATCACTGCGATTACAAGGAGTTCGATGCCGGCGCGGCGAAGTTCGATTTGGTCGTGGCACTCGGCGTCTTGGAGCATGTGGAGAACCCGCTCGACATGCTTCGATGGGGGTACGAGCGTCTGCACGAGTCCGGGTTGTTCTACATTCGTGTTCCCAATTTCGCACGCAATCCGAACGACCTGTTTTGCGCGGATCACCTTTCGAAGCTTACGATCCACAGCCTGACGTCGTTGGCGAAAGCTGCCGGATTTGATGTGGTCGCGTCGAAGGAGGCGGGTGTCCCGATCTTCGTGCTGCTTAGAAAGAACGACCATCCGACAGCTTCGATCGAGAACGTAGCGGCCGTCAACCGGAGCGTGCTGGACCAGAATTTGCCTGTTGCTGGGAATGCGATGGAGGCGATCAACCGTTGCCAGACGGCAGCGCGTGCAGCGGGAGAGCCGTTCGCGATCTTTGGACTGGGACCCTCGGGCCTGTTCGCTCCGTTCTATTTCGGATTCGATGTGGCGGAGATTTCGGCGTACCTCGATGAGAACCGATCGACGTGGGGAAGCGGCATTCATGGTCGCCTGGTGGGCGGACTGGACAAGATCGACGAGCTGGGCATCCGCCACGTAGCGCTCGCCATAAGTCCGGTCTACTTCGACCAGGTGAAGGCAAAATTGGCCGGGCACAAGGTTCAAGTGTATTCGGCCTAAAGGTCAATGATCGTCCCGATAACTCACCAGCGAACTACGGAGTAGTTCGTAGGAGGTGGGATATCTGCATCAAGAGTAACAGTTAGATGAACATCACAGAGCCAAGTTTCGACGAGACTGAATTAGAGTTGCTTCGGGAATGTCTCGGCTCGAAATGGGTCACGCAAGGCCCGTTCACCGAGCGGTTCGAGCGGCTTATCGCCGAGAAGCAGGGCGTGAAACACGCGCTCGCCTGCACGTCATGCACCGCCGCCCTGCATTTGGCGACGATGGCGCTCAAGCTCGGTCCTGGAGACGAGGTTATTGTTCCGGCGTTCACGTGGGTGACAAGTGCGCATTCGGCCGAATACGTTGGCGCAAAACCGGTATTCGTCGACATCGACCTATCGACCTTCAACATCGACCCGGATGCCCTTCAGGCGGCGATTACGCCGCGAACAAAGGCAATTGTCGCCGTCCATCTGTTCGGCCTTGCCGCACCGATGGATGAAATAAAAGCCATTGCGGAGCGTCAGGGCATTGCCGTGATCGAGGATGCTGCCTGCGCGATCGGCACCACCTACAGGGGTGCACCGGTTGGCGCGATCGGCGATATAGGTTGCTTCTCGTTCCACCCGCGTAAGGCGGTTACGACGGGAGAGGGAGGGGCTGTAACCACGAACCGCGATGATCTGGCCGAGCGCGTGCGATCGCAACGAAACCACGGCTCCACGGGCGCGCCGGATTCGTCGATTGAGCCGCATGGTCCGTGGACGATGGCGACGTTCGACAACCTTGGCTTCAATTTGCGCTTATCGGACATTCAGGCGGCTGTCGGAGTTGCACAGATGGGGAAGCTCGACCGTCTGCTATCGGAGCGCAGACGTCTCGGACGTCGCTATTCCGAGCTGCTAGCGGGAAACAATTCGATCGGGCGACCGCTGGGCGGGGACGTCGATGGACATACATATCAGTCCTACGTCATTCGCCTCGCCGAGGGGAACCGAGTGCGCCGTAACGCGGTGATGGCGGCGTTGGCGGCCGCGGGAATCCAAACCAGACCGGGCACCCACGCGGTACATCGGCTCGGCTATTACAAAAGCAAGTATGGACTCAAGGCCGAGCAGTTTCCAAGGGCGGCACTTGCGGAGGACACCACGATTACGCTGCCCATTTTTCCCGGCATGACCCAGCAGGATCAGGAGTTCGTAGCCGATACCGTAAATCGAGCCATTACTTGAGGCGCCCCGTTGTGTTTGCGCTAAGGCTGGCTCGGTCGGTTCGAAATCTGTTTGGGATCGATTCGGACTTTCCCAATCTCAAGCGGTTCGCAAGACGAAACGCGAGTTTTCGCGAAGCTTCGCGAAAGCTGTTCCCAAATAGCTCACTTGCAAAGATAGGCGAGAACCTCTTGCAAACGGCAGATCGAATTGCTGTTGAGAAGGACTATTCACAGGTCATTCTTCTCCTGGATGTCTTGCGGCCCTTCCTCAATCCAGATCAATCTACCGACGCGCAGGATTTCTGGAACGCCTTTGTTGGCGATTGCCGCAAGATCTCCGAGAAGCGAGTCCTGGCCGGCCATCCCAACTCGCTATGGGGGGTCACGCCAATCGTCAGTCTTCGCGCGTGCGTCGCGGCGGATCGTGCTCTGAACGTGAATGCGAGTTCAGTCGTATTTACCACTTATCACACGGCGTCGGATTTTGATTTCGTCTTCGCCGGGATACAGTCGCGGCTCGCCGCCGAGCGCAGTGAGGACGTTTATTTGTTTAGGTGGATCATATTGATCTGGGCCATTGCGAATTTCGATTTCTTTCACCTGTACAATGACCGGGGAATTATTGAGCCTGCGGGCGGTTACGGCAGCCCGCGCTTTGGAATCGCAGTGCGGGAGATGGAGCTCTATCGAGAGGCGGGAAAGCGTCTCTACACGTATGCGTATGGCGCTGACCACCGAACGCGCAATAAGACTCTAGCCTTGGGAAAATGGAGCTTCTGTTCGGAATGTCCTGAGCCAGGCCAGTATTGTGTCTGCGACGATGCCGGGGGGGCGAGCATGTTGGGGACCATCGGAGAATATTCGACGGCGGTTGTTGCGCACGGTCTTGCCGTAAAGCTGATTCCCGGCGCCAGGAATGTTCCGTATCTTACGGTGGATGTTGCCAAGTTTAACCCGCGAAAACTTGTGGGGCGCCGGGTTGGGGAATTGCTCGTCGGTCACTTTCCAAACCATCCCTATTTTAAGGGATCCAAGTATCTTGAGAAGGCTGTGCTTGAACTGCAGTCGGAGGGATATCGTGTTGAGCTCCTGCAGCTCAGTGGAAAACCAAATGACGAGATCCTGGCTGCAATGCAGACGATCGACGTCCTTGTTGATCAACTTGTGAGCGGATCGTTTGGGCTGACCGCTGTCGAAGCGATGGCCTCGGGATGCCCCGTGATCTGCTACTTGCACGCAGGAGTAAGTGTTGCAGATCTCGACACCTGTCCAGTGATCTACGCCGATCCGGATACGATCAAGGATGTCCTGAGAGATCTTGTCTCGGACCGCACGCGGCTCTCTGTGGCCGAAGCGGCCGGGCCAATTTATGTCAAGCGAAACTACTCGATAGAGGCACTCGCGAGACATTTGGCGAGCCTGTACGTGGAGACGGCAGATCTTCCCGAGCTCGAAGCAGCCAAAATGGATCAGAGAGCCAAGGCTCTCGCTCTATAGGCCGTGCCATTGAACGCGAGCAGCTTCCCGGTTCGCATTGGGCGCCAAGGAAGCGTGCGCTGTGTATCCATGCGAATGCGGCGGTGTCGAGAACGAAAGGGGCAAGAGCTTGTTGAATGCTATGACAACCGTGGTAGCGCGGTATCCCAGGCTGAAGAAGTGGTTGCGCCCTGTTTGGCGGTTCGTCAACTCGCGGCGACCGAAGCTGGCGCGTAAATCGGAATTCCCAGCGCGGGTCGTCCGTGGCGTGCGGTCGAGATATCTGCGTATCAGCACCATGTTTTTGCAGAACGCGGAATTGATGCGTCAGCGCCTTCCGTTGCTCCGGGCGGCTTCGCGGCAAGGTCCTTTCTCCCGGATCGGCACGAATGCCAGCGGGACGGAGGTCGTCATGCTTGTAGTATCCGATCTCCGGATCGATCCTCGCGTGGAGCGCGAGGCTCGCGCGCTGGCCGAGGCGGGATATGAGGTCACGGTGCTTTGTCCGGAACCGTCCGACGGGGCTGGAGAAAGCTTCAAGATCGATTGGGGGCCGTCGGTGTCGATCAAATGGCTGAATTGGACGGCAGCGTCATTCGTCAGCGAATCTCCCGGATATGTCGGAAATCAGCTCTATGCCGCCGCCGTCACGCTGAAGCCATTTGCGTTTCATGCACACGATCTCAATACGGCCTATGTCGCGCTTGCCGCAGCCAACGTCACCGGCGCCCATTTGATTGTGGACTTTCATGAATGGTTTTCAGAGAACGTGCATTGGGACTCGGGGCGCAAGGAGTATTTGCCATATCCGCAGCCTTGGAAGCGGCAATTGCAGAAGCTGGAAGCTCGCTGTTTGCGCGAGGCGTCCGCCACGGTCACGGTTTGCGATTCAATCGCCGATGCCATGAACGCGGAATTGGGAGGCAAGCGTCCCCTGGTGGTGCGGAACATTCCTAACATTCACCGCAGCCCGACGAAGAAATATCCGCCGCTCAAGGAACAGCTGAGTCTCGATCAATCGACCTTCGTCCTGCTCTGGCAGGGCGGAACGGGGCCCACCCGCTTGATAGAGCCGATTATTCAGGCTTTGGAATACGCAACGAAGTGCGTGCTCGTCATTAGAGGGCCTTCGCTTGATCTGTTCGGTGAGGGGTATCGTAAGCTGGCGGCCGAGATCGGTGCTGAAGGCCGGCTCATTCTCTTGCCTCCCGTGCCCTCCCACGATGTCGTAGCGGCCGCGCGGGGCGCTGATGCGGGCATTTGGACCTTGCCGGCTCTGTGCAGGAATTTTACGTTTGCCCTGCCCAACAAGATCTTTGAATACCTCGCTTCGGATCTGCCGGTCCTGGCCGCCGATTACCCGGAAGCAAGACGTCTCGTGTCAGGTAACCAGGTCGGGTTGATGTTCGACCCGTACGATCCGAAGTCGATTGCCCGTTCCATCAACAAGCTGATCGAGCAGGCGGATCTGGCTGCCAGGCTCCGCGCCAACATAGGGATAACGCTCGCAAGTCTTGATGCAGGGCGTGAATGGCAGCGTCTGGTGGAAGTCTACAAGCAGCTGCCACGGCGATGATGCAACGTGTCATCCGCGATAACCTGCTTCCGTTCATGGCATGCCGCAATACGGCATTTCGGCGACATGCCGCATGGCTAGATTCGTTTTGGCCAACGACGGCCCAATCCTAAGAACATTTGTCTCTGCAGGTAATTTCGCTATGTATGACCGGTTAAGAGCGGCCTCCAGGCTCGTGCTCCCCGTAACAGTCCGCAGATGGCTGCTTACTGTCTGGTCGATTGCGCGTTCACCAGATCGGAACACCCTGATTCTCTACCAGCTGAGAGCGCTTAGTCGAAAGCTCGCTCGCCTGGTCTTCATCCCGCCGGCCGGCACCGCAGTCTCGAAGGCAATTTTGGATGCCGCCATTTGGCTCAGTCCAAGATTCGGCGCCATGCGGTTAAGGTTGGGCCGCGTTCGAACGCTGTGGGGCGTAACACCAATTTTGACGCTGCCACTGAAAGCCAAGGCGGATCGAGCGCTCGGGTTTCGCTCAACGTCTCTTGTTTATGTCACCTACATCATAACCTCGCAGTTCGACATCAATCTCAGGCGTCCCTATGCATTCGCCTGTTCGTTCGGCCTTGGCCTTGCGTTTCAGCGGCTGGTTCTTGCTTGGGCTCTGCTGCGGTATGATGTGTTTCATTTTTTTGCGGATCGCGGGCTGCTGGATTCGACGACCCGCTTGCAGATCAATTTCGAGGAGCTTGCCGCGCTCCGGCGCGCTGGCAAGCGGGTCTATGTCTACGCCTATGGCGCGGACGTTCGCACCAGGCAGGCAACATTGGCGCTGGGCAGGTGGAATTTCTGCGTCGATTGCACCGAGCCGCCCAAATACTGTACGTGCCATGATGCCGATGCTCAGCGGTACGTCTCCGAATTGGACAAGACGGTGACGGCCTTGGTTTCGCTGGGCGACATGCTGACCTACATGCCGACAGCGAGACATATCAATTACTGGCCGCTTGACCTGGATCCAGCGAGGGCATCCGGTCCCGGCACCTCGTCTGGCTCACTTCGGATCGCTCATGCTCCAAATCACACGCATTTCAAGGGATCAACGTACCTTGAGCAAGTGATCGAGAAGCTGCGTGCTCAGGGGCATCAAATCGAATACTTCAAGATACAGGGCGTTCGTAACAGTCAGGTGCTCAGCCTGTTTGCCGAGAGCGACGTCGTTGCCGACCAGTTTATCGGGGGCGCATACGGCTATACTGCCCTAGAAGGAATGGCGCTCGGCAAGCCGGTGCTGAGCTTCGTGAGGAGCAAAGCTCTGGTCGATGCACCGGACGAATGCCCGATCATCAACACGACCCCAGACGAGCTCGAGCAGGTCCTGCTTTGGATGATGGATAACCGAAGCCGTCTTCGACTGATCGGCGAGCAAGGACGGCGCTACGTGGAACGGTGGCACACGGTTTCGGCCGTTGCTACCCGTTTGGGGCAACTCTACGAAGATACCGCAGAATTCCCGGCCCCAGTGCTGAGCCGGATAAGGAAAATGCGCGCGCAGGAGGAGGCACGGCGAAATTCCATTCCCGTAGCCACCGGCTGGCAGCATCCGTTTCAGGTCTCAAGACAATGTGGCGCCGAACAACTTGGCGCTACCGGGGCATTCGACACATGACGTTCGTGAGAAAGCACCGCCATCGGCGCAAACAACGAGCGACCGGCCTCGGGCCGAGGCTTGTCTTCGGCCAGGCTGATCGTCGCGATCCCGGATTGGTTGCGTCAGAAGGGATGGACGCCCGATGAGAATTCTTCACGGCCCCTTCAACATCGGCAATCAGCCGTGGTCGCTCTCGCGCGCGGAACGGCGCCGCGGCAACAGCAGCGACCTGGTGGTAAGAAGCGGCACATGGTTCAAGTATCCGGCGGACCGGGTCTTGTACGACGACAGCACTAGCCGCTTTCAAAAGACGCTTCGCAGTGCCGCTTTTGGGCTGTTGGCGCTGTTTCGCTACGATGTTCTGCACTACTACTTCGGCTTGACGTTCCTGTATCCGGGATTTCCGTTCCCTAAAACCACTCGAAGGGGCCGCCTGCTCAATCTTCTGGCGACAATTGATCTCAGGATAGCCAAGCGTCTCCGCACCAAGAGATTCATGACGCTTCAGGGATGCGACGCGCGACTGGCAGGAGAGGGTAACAAGCGAAATCAGTGGACCATGTGCAGCAAGGGCCGCTGTTCAGCGTACGAGACCTGCATCAGCATGCTGGACGCGCGGCGTCGACACCTGATCGACCACGTTCTGCCGCTATTCGACCGCGTGTTCTATCTCAATCCGGAACTCGGCCACCTCGTCCCGACGGGGCAGTTTCTGCCCTATGCCAATGTCGAAATCGACAAATTTGCGCCTCAGTACCCATCGCCAAGAGGCAAGCCCAAAATTGTGCATGCTCCCAGCGACGGGAGTATCAAGGGTACTCAGCTCATTCTCGATGCTCTGGAGCTCTTGAAATCGAGATTTGAATTCGAGTTGATCCTGGTCGAAAAAAAGACCCACGAGGAGGCGCTGGCCATCTACCGGTCGGCCGATCTTGCCATTGACCAGGTGCTTGCAGGTTGGTACGGCGGCTTTGCCGTTGAGATGATGGCGATGGGGAAGCCTGTGGCATGCTACATTCGGGAAAGCGACCTGAAATTCGTGCCTGAAGCGATGAGGGACGATTTGGCGATTCTGAACATCGATCCCGGACGGCTTGCCGAGGATATCGCTGCAATTCTGGAACGCCGAGACGAGTGGCCCGAGCTGGGAAGAAAGGCCCGTCGTTACGTCGAGCGCTGGCACAACCACGATCATATCGCCGATGCGATGCTTGCAGCCTATCACGATACGCACAGCTTGTTTGTGCTGACCCCCGCCGGTTCCTGATCCGTCGCGCTGGCCAGACTCACATGTGCGGTATCTCCGGCATTTTGCATTTCGGTTCGTGTTCGGACGCGGAGCTACGCATTCGGCGAATGACATCAAGTATTGAGCATCGGGGCCCCGACGACAGCGGCTATTATTCCTCACCGGACGTCGTGCTCGGTTTTCGCCGCCTTTCGATCGTCGATCTTGCGACAGGCCACCAGCCGATGCGCAACGAGGATGGGACCGTCTGGGTGATATTCAACGGTGAGATCTACAATCACCGTGAACTGCGCAAGGAGCTCGAGGCGGCTGGCCATCGCTTTATGACGGATCACTCGGACACGGAGGTCCTGGTCCATGGCTGGGAGCAATGGGCGACGAATTTGTTCTCGCGGCTCAACGGTATGTTTGCCTGTGCGATCTGGGACGAGAAGCAAGGCGAACTTGTCGTGGCCCGCGACCGCTACGGAATCAAACCGCTTTACCTCTCAAACTTGCCTGGCGAGGGTGTGGTCTTCGGTTCAGAGGTTCGCTGCCTGCATTCCAGCGGTCTGGTCCAGAAGGCCTTTGATGCGTCCGCAACGCTCGAATATTTTACACTGATGAATAACTGGAAAGGGCGTACTCCGTTCCGCGACGCCCGGCTTCTGCAGCCCGGCACTTTCGAGCGTTTCGCGAGAGGCCGCCACTCCCGCGGAACGTACTGGTCGGCGTCCTACAACCGCGTTTACTCGCCCAGCCTGCCGCAAGCCTCCGGCGAATTCGCCGAGATCGTTCAGGCTGCGCTGCGGCGACAGTTGGCCGCCGATGTTCCGGTGATGACCTATCTTTCGGGCGGGATCGACAGTTCGGCCATCACGTCCGCCGCCCACCAGATCGATCATAATGTGCGGGCGTATTCGTGCATTTTCGACCTGGAGAATGTCGGGGCGGATAGCTTCGTCGACGAACGGGA
This sequence comes from Bradyrhizobium sp. BR2003, assembly GCF_009720285.1. Taxonomy (NCBI): domain Bacteria; kingdom Pseudomonadati; phylum Pseudomonadota; class Alphaproteobacteria; order Hyphomicrobiales; family Nitrobacteraceae; genus Bradyrhizobium; species Bradyrhizobium sp. BR2003. The sequence continues at coordinate 113,065 of NZ_SMYJ01000025.1, read as the reverse complement.
TTTCTCCCGTGCCGTTGCCAAGAGCTTGGACATCGAGCGCATTGAGTTGACGGTGCCGCAGGATGCGTTGGCAACCAATCTGGACTCCACGGTCGCCGCGCTCGAATATCCCCGGATGGGCATGGCTTATGTGAACTATCTGATTGCGCGCAGGGTCGCCCAGGACGCCAAGGTCGTAATGTCAGGCACGGGCGGTGACGAGGTTACGGGAGGCTATGTAGGGAGGTACGCTATCGTGTCTCGGCCTGCATCGCTGATGCTGCGGGCAGCTCGATGGCTTCGTTCGGTCAGGTATCGAAGGCCGTCGCCGACAGATCCTTTTGCCTTGTACAAGGCCAATTTGAACGTTCCTGTTTCGGCCCAACAAATCGGAGACGCGTTCACGCCGGAGTTTCTCCGGGCCGCGGCCGGATTTGATCCAGTCGCGGCGATCAATGACGCGATCAATGCGGCGCCGTCACGAGATCCGTGGGACGTCGTGATGCACGTGGATTTTACGACCTACCTGCCAGGTCTGCTGGTCCTAGAGGACAAATTGTCGATGGCGCACTCTTTGGAAGCGAGGGTGCCGCTCCTGGACAACGAGGTTGTGGACTACTTGCTCAACGTCGATTGGAAGCTCCTGTCCGATGGCGTAACCGGAAAGATTCTGTTTCGCGAAGCTGTTCGGCCGCTCGTGCCGGAGGTCATATACCGCAAACCGAAAATGGGCTTTGGACCGCCGGATGCTTCCTGGTACAGAGGAATCCTTCGTCCATGGATCGAGGACCAGCTTTCGGAATCCCGAATCAAGCGGAGAGGCGTACTGCAACATGCATTTGTCCGCCGGATTCTTGACGAGCATTTTTCCGAGAAGGCTAACCATGTCGCCTTGATATGGAGTCTGTTGAGTTTCGAAGCTTGGTGCCGACAACACGGCGCCTACGGCGGTCCCGTCTGATAGCGACACGAGGTATTAATTCATGCGACCTGTCGACAGTTCTCTGCTGCGGCCTGCCGGCCAGGCCTTGAACCTGGAGGTTTTCTCTCAGGTCGATGGTCATGTGCTCGAGGGTCTGCTTCGGACGCATAAGCCGTCGGTTTGGTATCCGATCTTGCAGGGAGTTCCGTGCTTCCTGGGTGGGCCGATGAAACCCGACCTGACGGACTTCTGCGCGCGCCACGGACTGAAGGAACCGGTGACGACTCCAACACGACCGGAGGCCAGCGAACAAGCCAAGACCAACGAAACCTTTTCCGACAAGTGGCGGCGTTTCAAGCAGTACGGCTTGGAGCCCGAGCACAAGGAATTTTTGTTCGGCTGGTACTGTAAGAAGCTCGGTCTGCCGGATATTGACGCGCTTCAGGATTTCTATCGCGCCAAGCGGCGCGTGTTGGAGGTTGGGCCGGGCTCTGGGTTCAACACTCGCTTCATCGCCGAGAACTGTCCTGGCGAGGTGTTCGCACTTGACGTTTCGGATGCGGCGTTCACGACCTTCGAGAATACCCGCGATCTGCACAATTGCTGCGTGGTTCAGGCCGATCTGATGGAAGCACCGTTTCCTGACGACACATTCGATTTCATTATTGCAGACGGGGTGCTGCATCACACGCCGAACACTCAATTGGCTGTGGAAGCGCTTTACAAGAAGGTGCGTCCGGGCGGACAGTTCTTCTTCTATGTCTACCGGAAAATGGGCGCTGTCCGCGTATTTACCGACGGCTACCTGCGCGAAAACTTCATGCCGCTTTCGGCGGAAGAGTGTTATGCGGCTTGCGAAGGCATCACCGAGCTCGGACGCGAATTGTCTCGCCTGAATGCGACCATCGAGCTCAAGAAACCCATTCCCGCGCTGGGAATTCCTGCAGGCAAGCACAACGTTCAACGGCTGCTCTATTACAATTTCCTGAAATGCTTCTGGAACGAAGCCTTCGACTACGAGACCAACAATATGGTTAATTTCGACTGGTATCATCCTCACAATGCCTGGCAGCATACGGAGGAGGAAGTCGAGGGCTGGCTGAAGGGGCTGGGTGTAGAGACCTACAGCTTCAACGACTCTAATCCGAATGGGATCTCCGTCCTTGCGACGAAGCCTTTAGCCTGATTTGAACATGCGGATATTGCTGACAGGGGCCACCGGGTTTGTCGGCTCTACACTTGGTCCTCGGCTAGTTGCCGCGGGTCACGAGCTCTTTTGTGTTTGCCGGCCCGAATCGCCGGTCGCTTTCGGCGACAAGGTGATTTGGGACGGGCGGGCGAAAATCGACTTCCCCAAGCTGTTTGGCAAGGTCGACGTCGTCATTCATCTCGCGCAGTCGCGCAACTACCGTCATTTTCCGGCGGATGCGGGCGACATGTTTGCGGTCAACGTGGCGATGACGATGTTCCTGCTCGAATGGGCAGCGAAATCCAAGGTCAAACAGTTCTGCCTGGTGTCATCCGGAGCCGTATACGAGCCGTTCGTCGGCTCCCTGAAGGAAGACAAATCGCTGGCTCCCGCCGGCTTTTTGGGGGCGAGCAAGCTTGCGTCGGAGATCATCGCAAGGCCGTTCGCCAGCGTCTTCGCATTGAACATCTTGAGACTGTTTTTTCCCTACGGACCCGGTCAACATGGTCGTCTCATCCCGGAGCTCATACGTCGAGTTCGTGACGGCACGGCGGTTCACTTGACCGACAACGGCGAGGGCGTTCGTCTGACGCCGACTCTTGTCGATGATGTCGTCGAAGTCATCCTTGCAAGCGTCACGCACGGCTGGACGGAAACGCTGAATGTTGCGACGCCAGAGATGCTGACGATTCGTCAAATTGCCAATATGATCGGCAGGCAGCTCGGTGTTGAGCCGAAATTCGAGCTCGTCAAGACACCGTCGGCCAGCATCGTTCCCGATCTCGGTCGGCTTGCAAGCCGGTTTCAGCTCGATCGTTTCACGCGATTTGAGGACGGCTTGCGCAAGACCATAAGCACTGATCTTCCACGCAGCACCACATGACGATCAACCCTGTACCAGTCTCTAGGGAGTACCCGTGAAGATCCTCACTGTCGTCGGCGCGCGGCCGCAGTTCATCAAAGCGGCGGCCATCAGTCGCGCAATTCGGGAAACCGGCGGGCTTACCGAGGTGATGATCCATACCGGTCAACACTTCGATGCGAACATGTCTGCGGTGTTTTTCGAAGAACTAGACATTCCGGAGCCTCGCCATCACCTCGATATCAACGGCGGTGGCCACGGAGATATGACCGGACGGATGCTGGCGGCCATTGAGCCGATCCTGCTCGCAGAGAAGCCCGACTGGGTCGTCGTCTACGGCGACACGAACTCCACACTAGCCGGGTCGCTCGCGGCCTCCAAGCTGCACATCCCGGTGGCTCACGTAGAGGCAGGGCTTCGTTCGTTCAACCGGCGCATGCCCGAGGAAATCAATCGGCTGGTCACCGACCATCTCTCGACGATGCATCTTTGCCCAACCGCGACCGCCGTCGCAAATCTCGCGGCCGAAGGCGTCACCGACGGCGTTCATCACGTCGGCGACGTCATGTATGACGCCACGCTGTTCGCTATCGACAGGGCTGCAAAGAACTCGACGATACTTTCTGATCTGTCCCTGTCGCCGAAGGAATATGCCATCGCTACGGTGCATCGCGCGGAGAACACCGATGACCCGCGGAACCTTCGCGCTATCGTGCACTTTCTGCAGGAGCACGCGAAGCAGTACCAGATAGTCGTGCCATTGCACCCGCGGACCCGGCAGGCCGCAGTCCGAATGGGAGTGAGCCTGGATGGGCTAAGGGTTATTGATCCGATCGGCTATCTAGACATGGCGAAACTGTTACACCACGCTGTAGAGGTCTATACGGATTCCGGCGGACTTCAAAAGGAAGCCTATTTCCACCGTGTACCGTGCACGACACTCCGTGACGAAACCGAGTGGACCGAGACGATTGAGAACGGGTGGAACCGGCTCTGGAAGGGGCCGGCGCGTGCCGAACGCCGAGAGATCGGGGAATACGGGCAGGGGCGGGCAGCCTTCGCGATTTCCGGTCTGCTGAAAACCGGAATCCAGATGCAGTGATCTAAGTTCGACGAAAACTGCCCTCTTTGGGGTTGTTCGCCGACCAAGGCTAGTCTAGGAAACCGGTGCAGGCTGTCCTTTTCTGCGCATCCATTAATCCGAAATGCCGCTATGCCCGGCTCACGAGTCTCAACAATGAACTCCGACCTGATCGAGAAGCTCGACCGTAAAACGGCGAAGATTGGCATCGTTGGCTTGGGCTATGTCGGCCTCCCGCTGTTGCTTCGCTATTGCGAGGTTGGCTACCAGGTCATCGGCTTCGACATCGACCAACGCAAGGTTGATCAGCTTCAAGGCGGCCACTCCTACATCGAGCATATTCCGGCTTCGAGCGTGAAGGCTGCAAACGAGCGTGGCTTTGAAGCCACAACGGATTTTTCCAGAGCCAAGGAAGTGGACGCGCTGATTCTTTGCGTTCCTACTCCACTCAATAAGTATCGCGAACCCGATCTTAGCTTCGTGTTGAGTACGACGGAGTCGTTGCTGCCCTATCTGCACCAGGGCATGATCATATCGCTTGAGAGCACGACCTACCCCGGCACGACTGAAGAGGAGTTGAGGCCGCGCGTCGAGAGCCGTGGGCTAAGGGTAGGAAGCGACGTATTTCTGGTCTTTTCGCCGGAGCGCGAAGATCCCGGCAATCAAAACTTCACGACGCGATCCATTCCGAAGGTGTGCGGCGGCTGTACGCCGGCGTGCCTCGAGGCGGGCATCGCGCTCTATCGGCAGGTGATCGACAAGGTTGTCCCGGTGAGCTCGACTCAAGCCGCCGAACTCACCAAGCTCCTGGAGAATATCCACCGTTCGGTCAACATCGGCCTCGTCAACGAGATGAAGATGGTCGCCGACCGGATGGGCATCGACATTCACGAAGTGATCCGCGCCGCAGCAACCAAGCCGTTCGGATTCGTGCCCTATTATCCCGGCCCGGGAATTGGTGGTCACTGCATTCCGATCGATCCGTTCTACCTGACTTGGAAAGCGCGCGAATTCGGTATGCACACGCGCTTCATCGAGCTTGCTGGTGAGATCAATTCGTCGATGCCGGACTATGTGGTTTCGAAACTCTCGCTTGCGCTCAACCAGCGCAACAAGTCGATCAACGGCAGTTCGGTGCTTGTACTGGGGATTGCATACAAGAAGAATGTCGATGATGTTCGCGAGTCACCATCCGTGTTGCTCATGGAGAGGCTTCGGGATCTCGGCGCCAAGGTGGCGTATAGCGACCCGCACGTGGCTTCATTCCCGAAAATGCGCGCGCATTCGTTCGACCTGTCGAGCGTGGCGCTGACTGCCGATAACCTGCGGCGTTTCGATTGCGTCCTGCTCGCAACTGATCACGATAAGTTTGACTATGAGTTGATTCGGGCACAGGCACCGCTGATTGTCGATTGTCGCGGCAAATTCATTCAGTCGGCCGACAACGTGGTTCGCGCGTAAACGCGAGCGAGCGGGCGCCGGCTGTTTTGGTGATCGAGCCGAGAGCCGCCTAATGGCATCATCAACCGGGCCGGTCGTGGCGCGGACGCTGCGATGATCGCTGCCGTCGTCCAGGCGCTGAAGGCGACGAGGTGATCGGCCCGTCCGGAGCAGTTTGGGTGACGGTAGCCACCAAGCCGGTCAACTTCCGCAAGGGAACGGAGGGCTTGCGATGCTGGTGCGCGAGCACAGCCGCCCAGCCGCGCCTTCACAGCGCGTCTTCGAATCGCAGGCAGATTGGAAGCGTGTGGGGCGGTCATGGCACGTTGGGAGCGGTCATGGATTGCCGATCTTGGATGTGTGGTGTTGGCACGACCTTCCCCCGGGGGTCTACGACTTTGTGCGACTTGAGGAATTCAAATGACTAGAACGACCGCCGCTCTGTTCACGGCAATCTTTATCATTGGAGGCGCCGCCAGAGCTGAACCAATGCAGTCGACGACGACTGAATCGTCTCCCTATCTCGGCATTCCAGCTCTCGTCGAACACAAGAACGCGCAATTCCTGCGACCTTACTTCGCTATAAGGGCCGGCTTGCGAGTGCGCTACGTTAAGAATATCTTCTCGACCTACCAACCAGACATGATGTGGTTCCCCTCGATCGAGAACGGCAGGCAGATTCTCGCCTGGCAGACATTTGACGGATCGGCCGGCCTTTACGGTGTGTTCCCTGGTAGTGAGCTTGAGCTGGTCGATGACACTTTGTACGATTTCGGGGTTGGCACGCTCTTCGTTAAGGTCAAATCGAAGGATAAGCCGGAGAGTTACCTTCCATTAGAAACGCTTGTCGGGGAGACAGAGCCCGCAAACTCCGCGTTGTTGGCTGCTTCTGATGGGTCTCAGTTTTACAGGCATGCGTCGGTAGAGTTTGATGGCATAAGGCTCTACGAACAAACCGTCAGTCATGATCGGAAACAGTTCGAGAAGTTTGTTAGTCTGCTCGCTCGCCCAGAAGACTACGCCACTCAACTTTCCGGCGGACAGCTTGGCGGCGTTCACCCGTTGTTCGCCGCCTCATCGGTACGCGGAATGCTCTTCACTGCTCTATCGGACGGGATAGCGCCTGAGCAAAAGGCCGACGCGATCGCCTCAGCCGAGATCTTCGCCAAGCATTATATCAGTTCGGCAAAAAGAGAGGTTGCGCCCGGCGTCTTCGCTTGGCCATATAACTTCGAATGGACCATGAACTGGGGGATTAAACTGAGCCCGCCCTGGTATTCCGCGTTTGCGAATGGTCAGATCCTGAGTGTGTGTGCTCTCCTTTACCGGCTGACCGGAAAAGATGAATACAAAACGCTCGCAGGCGAGGCCTTCAGCTTCATTAAAACGCCGATATCGTCTGGCGGCTCCGAATATGATGTCTCAGGGTTCAAGCTTCCGGCGGAGTACGTATACCCAACTCCACCTACGCCAAATGTTCGCGTGCTCGACGGAGAACTTGCCGCTTCGATTGCAATCTACAATGCGTCCCGCCTCTTGGGAGATTCCGAGATGCTACGGGTTTCCTTTCGATATTTGGCGAGTCTGGCCATGCAGCTGGATCTCTATACGACTGCAAATGGAGACTTGCGGTTTTCGATGTATGGCGGATCCATGCCGGATGGCTATCGTTGGCCAATGTGGGCCATGTTGCAGGAAGCGGCGATCATCACGAAGGACCGACGGTTTACTGAAGCGGCCCGCAAGCTTACACCGTTCATCGGTAAGGCTTGGTGCGATCAGTACGGTTGCTGACCGCGTTGGCTCTTGTTAGCGTGGCTCCAACACTTCAAGTGTGTCGGAACCAATTCATTTGAGCGCTAGCAGTACGCTCAACCTGTGCCTCATTGCGGCTGGTTTGCTACGCCCTAAGCCTCGGCCCCGATCGGCAGTAGTCACTTACGGTGATCCGCAAGTCTCCTCGTTTCCGAAGGATGCAGGCGCATTCGCTCGATCTGTCGAGTGTTGCGCTCACTGGGGACAATGTGCGTCGCTTCGATTGCGCCCCGAGCGGCGCGCTAGCCGGCACTTGCCGCTTGCAAATGTTCGCTCATAGCAGTCGTCGACGCTGCCGTCTGGTCGAACGCTGACCGCGGCGTAATGTACCAGAGCAGGAACAGGAGCCCGGTGCCGTTCGTCAGCAAGGCTGTCGAAAGCGGTACATTGAGGAGAACCTGGGGGAGGAGCCCCGCGGAGAGCAACACGAATTGCGACGGCAGACCGGACGACAGGCGATTGCCGAGGGCAATGATGAGGCCGCAGCCCAGCGCGGATACCGGGGCGGGCACGAGGCCGACCGAAGCGACGCCTTCGGTGGCGAACAGCGAAGCGTTGAAGGCGCCGAGATCGTAGGCCTTGGCCATCACGGCCCATATCGGCTCGTCATAGGCGCACGCAACCACGAGCTTCAACGCGTTGATCTGGCAGAAATGGGTCAGCGGGTGCGCCGAGAAGTAGTTGTTATAGACTTCAAGTGCGAGCGACGGGATCGCAACCATCCTGGTGTTGACGGTGCCGAAATAAACCAGCGCGGGCTTGAGTGGCAGCACCTCGGCCTTGACCAGGAAGAACAGGATAGTGCCGATCAGGATAGGCAGGAAAAACGACAGGATCGTCGTGACCCTGGCCTCGGCCAGCTTGCAGATCAGCGCGAGAAACAGCAGCCAGACCGGAGCAAACAGCGCCATCTTGGTCAGCATGATCGGGTAGAACATAAGCATCAGAAGCAGGGCGGCCCCTGCCTGCCAGATCCGCTTGCTGGCGACGAAGCAGGCAAAGGCGAACGGCAACAGGGCGTTCGAGACGATCCAGACCGCATATCGCAGGACGCCCGGCAACGCGAGTTCCGCGCGATATTTGTAGATCTCGGCGAGATCGACCAGCTTGAGGTTGTAGAGAGACCCGATGCCGATGATTGCGGCCGAGGCAATCAGGATGACGGAAGGCATCATGTGAAAGGCGCGCACCGGGATGACGACGGCCTGCCGCACCGGCGCCGTGATGAACAGCACGGGGGCGAGGAATGCGAGCGCCGAAAGCACGATCGAGGCGAGCGCCAGGCGGTGATCGTAATCGAGCACCGAAAATTCGATCAGCCAGAGATACCCCAGGACCATGATGTAGAAGTAGAAGCCGACGAGATAGCCAAAGCTGAAGCGACTGATTGCGAACAGGATGACGACCGGACTGAACGCCAGTACGTTGACGATTGCGGACGCCAGGTGCGCCTTGTCGAAGGCGATGACACCCGGGAAGGAATCGATGATCGTGATGCAGTACAGCGAGATGCAGCACACCACGACGTGGGCATAGGCAAGCAGGGCAAGCTTGGCCTGGCGCCATCCGAAACCAGGCTCCAGCTGACTAACGCGATCGTTCATTCTCACCTACCGCCGTATCGGGCTGTGCGTTTGGACCGTCTCGTGGATAGTCATCGTATTCGGCAGACTAGCCAAGCGATCGCCAACCGATGCCGCCTTTTTGAGCCAGGGGCATGGCACGACGCCGATAAGACGACAAGAACAATGCTGGTCCTTCATCCTATTATTCCTGGTTAATAACGCAAATGCCGCTTGTTGCTCCGGGGGTAGGGCAGCGGTTGTCCCGGATCGGATCGCTGTTGCCCGGCGAGGCTTGTCGCAAGGACCTTTGCCACGCTCACAGAGGCCAAGCGCGCCGAGGCCGCGCGAAATCGTGGTGCCGCGGCCGCGCCGCCTGGCTGGTGCATGGCCTTGCCTTAACCCGAGTTTTCTGGGTAATGGACGTTGTCGCGCGGCTCGCAAGGCCGCTTGTTCCCTCGGCTCTTCGGCCGGCTGCAATGGCCGGCCACGAGACAAGACAGGGCCTGTTGCATGATCAGATTTGGCCTGCTCGGGTGCGGGCGTATCGCCAAGCGTCACTCGGATCTCCTGGGTGGCAATCACATCGAGGGAGCGAGCCTGGTCGCAGTCTGCGATCCGATCCGCGCGCGCGCCGATGCGGTTGCAGGGAAGTTCGGCGTTGCGGCCCATTACGACATCGACGAATTCCTGGCGCGGAAGGACATCGATGCGGTCGCCGTGCTGACGCCGAGCGGGCTGCATCCCGCGCACGTGATCGCCTGCGCCAAGGCCGGCAAGCACACCGTGGTTGAGAAGCCCATGGCGCTGCGGCTGCAGGACGCCGACGACATGATCCGGGCCTGCGACCAGGCCGGCGTCAAGATGTTCATCGTCAAGCAGAACCGCTTCAACGTGCCGGTGGTCAAGGCGCGCGAGGCGCTCGACGCCGGCCGCTTCGGCAAGCTCATCCTGGGGACGGTCCGGGTGCGCTGGTGCCGCGACCAGGCCTATTACGACCAGGACGATTGGCGCGGCACCTGGGCCTATGACGGCGGCGTGCTGACCAATCAGGCAAGCCACCATGTCGACATGCTGGAGTGGTTCTTCGGCGACGTGGTGAGCGTGCATGCGCGCGCGGCAACGGCGCTGGCCAATATCGAAACCGAGGATACGGCCGTCGCAACGCTGAAGTTCCGCAACGGCGCGCTCGGGATCATCGAGGCGACCACTGCGGCGCGCCCGACCGATCTCGAGGGCTCGCTCTCGATCCTGGGTGAGAAGGGCACCGTCGAGATTTCGGGCTTCGCGGTCAACCAGATCCGGCACTGGCGCTTTGTCGACGAGCTGCCGTCGGACAAGGACGTCGTGGAGAAGTTCTCGGTCAATCCGCCCAACGTCTACGGCTTCGGCCATCAGGCCTATTATCACCATGTGGTCGATTGCCTGGAGAACCAGCGCGCCGCGCTGGTCGACGGGCTCGAGGGCCGCAAGAGCCTGGAGCTGATCTCGGCCCTCTACGAGTCGATCGAGACCGGCGAGGAGGTTGCGCTGCGCTTCACGCCACGGTTGAGCCGGCTGGGCGTCGTTTCGTGAACCGGCCGGAGGTGCATCAGGCCAGCGTGCGCGATGTCGCGTTCGGCGAACGCGTCAAGATCGTCGAGCCCTGCAACCTCTATGGCTGCAAGCTCGGCGACGACTGCTTCGTCGGCCCCTTCACCGAAATCCAGAAGGGCGTGATCGTCGGGGCGCGCACCCGCGTGCAGTCGCATGCCTTCGTCTGCGAGCTCGTCACCATCGGCGAGGATTGTTTCGTCGGACACGGTGTGATGTTCGTCAACGACACGTTCTCCACCGGCGGCCCGGCACGTGGACGCAAGGAGCTGTGGCGCGAGACGGTGATCGGCAACCGGGTGTCGATCGGCTCCAATGCGACGATCATGCCGGTCAGGATCGTCGACGACGTCGTCATCGGCGCCGGATCGGTGGTGACCAAGGACATCACGATATCAGGCACCTATGCCGGCAATCCGGCGCGCCGGCTGCTGACGAGCCAATAGGGCAATAGGGGAACATCGATGGCGGTGCCGTATGCCGACCTGCAACTGCAATACCAGTCCATCAAGGGCGAGATCGACGCTGCGATCGCCGGCGTGGTCCGCGACAACGCCTTCATTCGCGGCAGCTATGTCGACGCCTTCGAGCGCGAATTTGCGGCGGCGGCCGAGGTCGTTCATTGCGTGTCCTGCGCAAACGGCACCGACGCGCTGTACCTTGCCATGCGGGCGCTGAAGGTGAAGCCGGGCGACGAGGTGATCACGACGGCGCATTCCTGGATCTCGACCGCGGCGATGGTCACCCATTCCGGTGCCACCGTCGTATTCTGCGACACCGACGAGGCGACGTTCACGATCGATCCGGCGGCCATCGAGGCCGCGATCACGCCGCGCACGGTCGGCATCATTCCGGTGCACCTGTACGGCCAGCCCGCGGATATGGACGCGATCATGGCGATCGCGCAGAAGCACAAGCTGTGGGTGATCGAGGATTGCGCCCAGGCCCATCTGGCGCGCTACAAGGGGCGCATGGTCGGCACGTTCGGTGCGGCCGCGACCTATTCATTCTATCCCGGCAAGAATCTCGGCGCGATGGGCGATGCCGGCGCGGTCGTCACCAGCGACGCGGTGCTCGCCGAGCGGATGGCCATGCTGGCGCGCCATGGTGGACTGGTGAAGCACCAGCACCACATCGAGGGCATCAACAGCCGGCTCGACGGCATGCAGGCGGCGATCCTCTCCGCCAAGCTGCCGCATCTTGCCGCCTGGACCGAGGCGCGGCAGGCCGCGGCCGAGGTCTATGATGTCGGCCTCAACCAGATCGAGGATGTCGTGGTGCCCGAGGTCGCGCCGGCACGCAGCCACGTCTATCACCTCTACACGATCAGGCATCCGCGCCGTGACGCGCTCGCCGCCCATCTCAACGCCAACGGCGTGCAGACCGCGATCAACTATCCCACCGCGCTGCCGTTCCTGCCGGCCTATGCGCGGTTCGATCACCGGCCGGAGCAGTTCCCCAACGCGCATCGCGATCAGGGCCGGATTCTCTCGCTGCCGATGTTCGCAGAGATCACGCGCCAGCAGCAGGACGAGGTGATCGAGCTGATCCGGAAGTTCTGATCGAGATCGCGGCCTCGCGCCTAGAGCATGATCCGGAAAAGTGCGAAGCGGTTTTCCGAAAAGATCATGCTCAAACAAAGAGCTAAAGCGCGACGATTGAGCCCGATCTTATCACGCTTTAGCGCTATGGTCTTCAGCTCCCGAGCAGCAGAGGCCTCAGAAACAGCGCCAGATTGGAGCCTGAGAACAGGTAGCCCTTCAGCCCGGCCGCACGTGCCGCCTCGAGATCCGTCGGCTGATCCCCGACCAGAAAGCTGCGTTCGACGTCGACCGGAAAGCGTTCCAGCAGGTCATTGATCATGCCCGGCGACGGTTTGCGCCGGTGGCTGACCTGCCGATATCGTTCAACCGTCCCTTCAGGATGGAACGGGCAGTATTCGAAGGCGTCGATATGCGCGCCGATCCTGCCAAGCTCATCGGCCATCCAGTCGTGAAGCTGCCGGACGTGCGTCTCCTCATAGAGACCCCTCGCGACGCCTGACTGGTTGGTCACGACAAACGCAAAATAGCCCATGTCGTTGACGGCCTTGACCGCCTCGCGCGCGCCGTCGATCCAGACCAGCCTGTGGCTTTCGAACAGGTAACCGATGTCCTGGTTCAGGACGCCGTCCCGATCGAAGAACACGGCCGGCCTTCGCGGCTGATCTCCGGAAGCGCTGCTCATGAGGTGATGATCCGTCCGTCTCCACGACGCATGAGCTAGCTCAATAGTTCACAACGCCGCGCGCGACAAATCTGGACCGATCACGCCCCGTGTAGTCTCGACGGTTATCGCTCGTCCGCAATCACCTTGCCGTCGTTCGGCAGCGAGCCGGTGCCGACGAACTCGACGGTGCCCCCCAGCTTGGTGACCGCACGCAGCGTCGCTGCAACTTCGCTCAACAGGGCATCCGGCGCCGAGGCACATTCGGCTCTCAGCGTCATCGCGTCGGCCTCGCCGGCCCGCGTGACGACGAGGCGCAGCCGTCCGAGCTCGGGATGGCGCTTGCCGATCTCCGCGATCTGCTCGGGGCGAACGAACATCCCCTTCACCTTGGTGGTCTGGTCGGCGCGGCCCATCCAGCCCTTGATTCGCATGTTGGTGCGTCCGCACCGGCTCGCGCCGGGCAGGGCGGCGGTCAGGTCGCCGAGCGCGAGGCGAATCCAGGGATGGTGCGGATCGAGCGAGGTCACCACGATCTCGCCGACGTCACCCGGCGCAACGGGATCGCCGGTGCCGGGCTTGACGATCTCCAGGATCAGGTCCTCGTTGACCGTCATTCCCTCGCGCGCCGGCGTCTCGAACGCGATCAGGCCGAGATCGGCGGTGCCGAAGGCCTGATAAGCCTCGACGCCGCGCGACTTCATCTCCTCCTGCAGCGATTTCGGAAATGCCGCGCCTGACACCAGCGCGCGCCTGATCGAGGATACGTCGCGGCCGGCGGTGGCGGCGGCGTCGAGCAGGATCTTCAGGAAGTCCGGGGTGCCGCTATAGCCGACCGGGCGATAGGCCTCGATCAGCTCGAATTGCTGCTCGGTATTGCCGGGGCCTGCCGGGATCACCGCACAGCCGAGCGCCCGCGCCGAGGCGTCGAAGATGAAGCCGCCCGGGGTGAGGTGATAGCTGAAGGTGTTCAGCACCACATCCCCCTCGCGAAAGCCTGCCGCGAACAGCGCCCGCGCCCCGCGCCAGGGGTCCGCCTGGCGGCCCTCGGGCTCGAAGATCGGTCCGGGCGAGGTGAACAGCCGGGCGAACGCGCCGGGCGTGTCGGCCACGAAGCCGCCGAACGGCGGGGCGGCCTTGTGCAGGGCCGGCAGTTCCGACTTGCGCAGCACGGGCAGCCCCGCCAGCGCCTCCCGCCTGGTGATGGAGGCGGGATCGGTGCCTCTCAGCAAATTGGCATAGGCGGGCGCTGCCATCGCCTTGCGCAGCACCTCGGGCAGCCGGGCGAACAACGCGGCCTCGCGCTCGGCCGGATCGCGCGTTTCAAGGGCGTCGTAATGGTCGGTCATGGCAGGTCCTTGAGAGGATGTGCGCGGGTTGCGTGCCGGTCCACCCGTGCTATCAGACGGTGACCGCTGACATTGGGACGGTTCCAGGGAGCACGATGGCTGAGGCAGAGAGCGTTGCGGCGGACCGGGCCGCCGACGTCGTCGCGAGGCTGAAGCGCCGCATCGTTGGCCAGGCCCTGCCGCTGTGGTCGACCGCAGGCTGGGACAGCACCGCCGGCGGCTTTGTCGACCGGCTGCACCAGGACGGGACAGCGGACCGCGCTGCACCGCGCCGGATCATGGTGCAGGCGCGCCAGATCTATTGCTACGCCAAGGCGGCCCAGCTCGGCTGGTATCCGGAAGGGCGCGCGATCGCGCTGAAGGGGCTGGACTACCTGCTGGCCAAGGCCAAGGCGCCGGACGGCCGGCCCGGCTTCGTCTACAGCCTGACCGCGGAGGGCGGCGTGCACGATGCGCTGCGCGACACCTATAGCCACGCCTTCGTGCTGCTCGCGCTCGCGACCGCTTATGGCCTCGACCAGGATGCCCAGATCCGCGCCGAGATCGACGCGCTGCTGGCGTTCCTCGATACCCAGCTGCGCTCGCCCCATGGCGGCTTCCACGAGGGCCTGCCGCCGTCGATGCCGCGTCGGCAGAACCCGCAGATGCATCTGTTCGAGGCGATGATCGCCTGCTTCGACGCGACCCACGATTTGTCGTTCCAGAACCGCGCCGGCGATTTCTTCGCGCTGTTCCTGGCCAGCCTCTACGACAAGCAGACGCGAACCCTCGGCGAATATTTCGAGGAGGACTGGTCGAAGATCCCGCCGGTCAGCGTCGAGCCTGGGCACCTCGCGGAATGGGTCTGGCTGCTGAAGGGATTCGAGCGCATCACCGGCTGCCCGACCGGGCGCCCGCGCGGCGAGTTGCTGGCGTCGGCGCTGCGCTATCGCGATGCGGCCACCGGCTGCCTGGTCGACGAGGGCGACGCCGAGGGCAACATCCGCCGCCACACACGGCGGCTGTGGCCGCAGAGCGAGCTGGCGAAGGCGTGGATCGCGCAGGCCGAGTCGGGCGAAGCCGGCGCGGCGGACGAGGCGCGTGCGGCGCTGGTGCTGCTCGAGCGGCACTATCTCGGCCATGCCGTGACCGGCGGCTGGTACGATCAGTTTGACCGCGACGGCAATTCGCTGGTCGCCACGATCCCGGCGTCGTCGTTCTATCATGTGCTTTGCGCGGTCACTGAAGCCGAGCAGGTGCTCGGATAGAACCGCCTTCCTGGTCTGACGCGTCTTCTGCACACGCAACTCCGCCTGAAAACGCTCGATATCCTCATAGCCAGCGCTTGCGCCGCTTGAAGCTCTTCAGGTTCTTGAAGCTCTTGCGCTGGTCGCCGGCGCCGCCAAGGTAGAATTCCTTGACGTCCTCATTGTCGCGCAGCTCGTCGGCGGAGCCGTCGAGCACCACCTTGCCCTGTTCCATGATGTAGCCGTGGCTCGCGACCGACAGCGCGGCGCGCGCATTCTGCTCGACCAGGAGGATCGTGACGCCGAGGTCGCGGTTGATCTCCTTGATGATCGCGAACACTTCCTTGACGAGCAGCGGTGACAACCCCATCGACGGCTCGTCCATCAGGATCATCTTCGGGCGGGCCATCAGTGCGCGGCCGATCGCGAGCATCTGCTGCTCGCCGCCGGAGAGATAGCCGGCGAGGCCGGTGCGCTCCTTCAGGCGCGGGAAATATTTGAATACCATGTCGATGTCATCGGAGACCTCGCCGTCGCGCCGGGTGAAGGCACCGAGCCGCAGGTTCTCCAGCGACGTCATGTCGGCGACGATGCGGCGGCCTTCCATGACCTGGAAGATGCCGCGGCGGACGATCTTGTCCGGATCGATGCCGTTGATGCGCTGGCCCTCGAACAGGATCTCGCCGCGGGTGACCTCGCCATCCTCGGTCTTGAGCAGGCCTGAAATCGCTTTCAGCGTGGTCGACTTGCCGGCGCCGTTGGCGCCAAGCAGCGCAACGATCGCACCCTTCGGCACCTCGAGGCTGAGGCCGCGCAGCACCAGGATGACGTCGTCATAGACGACCTCGATGTTGTTGATGCTGAGCAGCGGCGGCGGCAGGACTGCCGTCGGTCCCGGGCGGGTGGCTTCGAGGGTTTCGTTCATGGCCTGTGTTACCCTTCGATGTCATTGCCGGGCATAGCCGTCCGAAGGATGGCGTCGCTTCCGCTCTCCTATGACCCGGCAATCCATCGATCGGAATACGTCTTCGCTTGACGGATGCGCGGGTCGAGCCCGCGCATGACGATTTGTGGACGTGATCGGCTGCCGCCTCACCACCCAAACCATTCCGGCTTGCGCGGCAGGTCGACGGTCTTCACCTTCTCGAGCTTGATCGTGCCCTTGCCCATCAGGTCGTTGATGTCGCCATCGGTCGCGCCCGAGATCTTCGAGCGATACAGGTCGACCTTCGTGGTCGGGCGGTGATCCTTTTCGGTCCAGGTCGAGGGATTGCAGACGCCGTCCATGCCGGCCGGCACCCAATCCTTCTTCTGGTAGAAGCCCTTGGCGACGTTCTCGCCGGTGGCGCCGCCGTTCTTGGCGGCCCAGTCGAGCGCTTCCTTCAGATAGAGCGCGCTGCAGACCGCGGCGATGTAGTGCACCGGCCGATAGACCTTGCCGGACGGGTCGGACATCTTGGAGATTTCCATCACCGTCTTCATGCCCGGCGCGTTGCCGCCCCAGCTCACCGCCGTGCGGAGCGGGAAGATCACGCCGTCGGCTGCATCGCCGGCGGTCTTCGCCGCATTCTCGTCCATGCCCCAGACATTGCCGAGGAACTGGACATCGACGCCGGCGGTCTTGCAGGCCTTCAGCACCGAGATGTTCGAGGCCGCCGTGTTGCCGAGATAGGCATAATTTGCGCCCGAGCTTTTCAGGCTGAGACACTGCGCCGAGTAGTCGCCGGGCGACAGCGCAAACACCAGCGGCGGCAGCACCTCGAAGCCGAGCTCGGTCGCCAGCGCCTCGCCGGCAGCCTTCGGCGCGTTCGGATACGGATGGTTGGCGCCCATGTGGACGAATTTCGGCTTGCCGGGCTTGCCCTTGGCCTTCCAGTCCTCCGCGGCCCAGGTCAGCATCGCGCGCATCGAGTCCGAATAGCTCGGGCCGTAGAAGAAATTGTACGGCGCGGGCTTGGCCTTGCCGCTGGTGCCTTCCGGATCGGTCAGCGCGGCGGCGTAGGAGCCGGAGATGTCCGGGATCTTGTCCTGCGCCAGGAAGCCGGTGAGGGCCTCGGTATCCGCCGTGCCCCAGCCCATGATCGCTGCGACCTTGCCGTCGGGCGCCGACCATTTCTTGTACAGCGCGATGGCGCGCGGCACCTGGTAGCCATAGTCGTTGCTGTCGACATTGAGCTGCTTGCCGCCGATGCCGCCGTTCTTGTTGACCCAGGCGAAGGTGTCCGCGACGCCCTGGCCATAGGGGGTGCCGACGTCGGACGTGCCGCCCGAGAGGTCCTGCAGATGGCCGATGGCGATCTGCGCCTGCGCGGTGGCGGCAGCGCTGCTGATCAGCAGCGCAAGGGAGACCGAGCTCAAAAGGGATCTAATCGTCATTTTTTCTTTCCTCCTGCTTATTCGTTGAACCGAATTTTGAGTTGCGTTCCGTGCCTTGCGTCAATGCGAGAACGGGTAGAGCTTCCAGTAGGCCTTGATCTGCCGCCAGCGATGCGCGAGGCCGTCCGGCTCGAACATCAAGAAGCCGATGATGATCAGGCCGATCGCGATCTCGCGCAGGAAGGTGATGTTGTTGTTGAGCTGCAGCGCCTTGTCGATGGCGCCGCCCTTCAGCCAGGCGCTCAGCCATTCCATCGATTCCGGCAGCAGCACCACGAAGGCCGTGCCCATCAGCGTGCCCATCACCGAGCCCGTGCCGCCGATGATGACCATGGCGAGGAACAGCACCGAGCGCTCGATGCCAAAGCCTTCCTGCGAGACCACGAGTTGATAGTGTGCGTAGAGCGCGCCGGCGATGCCGGCAAAGAAGGCGGCAAGCCCGAACGACAGCGTGCGGTACTTGGTCAGGTTGATGCCCATAATCTCGGCCGAGAGATAGTGATCGCGGATCGCGACCAGCGCGCGGCCGTCGCGGGTGCGCATCAGATTGGTAACGAGCAAATAGCTGATCACCATGTAGGCGAGCACGACGTAGAAATACTGCCGGTCACCACGCAGGGTGTAGCCGAAGATCGAGAACGGGTTGGCGCTGGCCGGCACCGAGCCGCCCGAGAACCATTCGGCGCGCGAGAAGAAGTCGAGCAGGATGTACTGCGCGGCGAGCGTCGCGATCACGAGATAGAGCCCCTTCAGCCGCGCCGCCGGCACGCCGAAGATCAGGCCGACCAGCGCCGTGACGACGCCGGCGAGGGGGATGGCGAAGAACACCGGGATCGGCGCGTTGTTGGAGATGTAGGCCGAGGTGAACGCGCCGAACAGGAAGAAGGCGGCGTGGCCGATCGAGATCTGGCCGGTGAAGCCGACCAAGACGTTGAGGCCGAGGGCCGCGATCGCGAAGATGCCGATCTGGATCGCGATCGAGAGCAGGTAGTTGGACAGCAGCATCGGCGCGAAGCAGGCGAGCACGATGCCGAGGATCGCGAAATTGCGGCTGGTTGCGGTCGGGAAGATCGTGGTGTCGGCCGCATAGCTGGTGCGGAAGTCGCCCGAGGGGATGAGTGTGCTTGTCGCCATTGATCAGACCCGCTCAATATCCTTGGTGCCGAACAGGCCGTACGGCTTGATCATCAGGATGATGATAAGGACGTAGAACGGCGCGATCTCGTAGAGGTTGCCCCAGTGCAGGTACTGGCTGTCGACATACTGGGCGACGTTTTCCAACAGCCCGATGATGATGCCGCCGAGCACGGCGCCGCCGACCGAGTCGAGCCCGCCCAGGATCGCGGCGGGAAACACCTTGATGCCGTAGGCGGAGAGGCCGGACGACACGCCGTTGACCACGGCGACCACGACCCCGGCGACCGCCGAGACGGTGGCCGAGATCGCCCACGCCATCGCGAACACGTTCTTGACGGAAATGCCGAGCGACTGCGCGACCTGCTGGTTGAAGGCGGTGGCGCGCATCGCAAGGCCGTATTTGGAGGCGCGGAAGAACCAGGCCATGCCGACCATCATGGCGAGCGAGACCACGAGGCTCATGACATAGACGGTCTGGATCTGCAGCCCGAACAGGCTGACCGACTGGCTCTGGAACACGCGCGGGAACGGCTGCGGGTTGACGCCGAAGATCCACTTCAGCGCGGCTTGGAACACCGTCGACAGGCCGATCGTCACCATGATCACGGAGATGATCGGCTCGCCGATCATCGGACGCAGGATCACGACCTGGATCGCGATGCCGAAGATGAACATGAAGACCAGCGTGATCGGCATGCCGACCCAGAACGGCACCTGATACTTCGTCAGCAGCGCCCAGCACACCCAGGCGCCGACCAGCAGCAATTCGCCCTGCGCGAAGTTCACGACCTGCGTCGCCTTGTAGATCAGCACGAACGACATCGCGACCACGCCGTAAAGCGTGCCGACCACGAGACCGTTGACGATCAGCTGAATCAGGAACTGGGTGTTCATGGGGTCTCGCCGAATTTGTGGCTCGTCATCGCCGGGCTTGACCCGGCGATCCATCGCGCAAGAAAGCCGTCCCTGCGAAGAGGATGGATGCGCGGGTCAAGCCCGCGCATGACGATCGGGTATGCCGTTATCGACGGTGTCATTCCGCGGCCTCCGCGAGCACGGCGCGGCCGAGGTCGACGACCTCGAGCGTGGTGCGGACGCGCTGCGTCGAGCCGTCCTGGAAGCGGATCACGGTGTCGACGGGGATGCTGGCCTTGCCGCGGTAGATCGCATCGATGATGTCGGCGTATTTCTCGTTGATCACGCCGCGGCGGACTTTTCGGGTCCGGGTCAGCTCACCGTCATCGGCATCGAGCTCCTTGTAGAGCAGCAGGAAGCGCGAGATGCGTTGCGCCGGCGGCAGGGTGGCGTTGACCGTTTCGACCTCTTTCTTGAGCAGCGCATAGACCTCGGGCCGCGAGGACAGGTCGGTGTAGGTCGTGAACGAGATCCGGTTCTTCTCCGCCCATTTCGAGATGATCGAGTAGCGGATGCAGATCATCGCGGCGAGCGCGTCGCGGCCGGCGCCGAGCACGACAGCTTCTGCGACATAGGGCGAGAACTTCAGCTTGTTCTCGATATATTGCGGCGAGAAGCGCTCGCCGCGCGAGGTCTCGGCGAGATCCTTGATGCGGTCGATCACCACAAGCTGCCGGTTGTCGTTGTAGTAGCCGGCATCGCCCGAATGCATCCAGCCGTCCTTGATATCGGCGACCGAGGCTTCGGGATTCTTGTAATAGCCGTGGAACATGTTGGGATGCCGCACCACGATCTCGCCGACGCCGTTGACGTCGGCATTGTCGATGCGGATCTCGATGTCGTCGGCCATCGGCACGCCGGTGGTGTCGGGATCGACCTTGCCTTCGGGATGCAGCGTGTAGGCGCCGAGCAGCTCGGTCTGGCCGTACAGCGTGCGCAGCGGCACGCCCATCGCCTGGAAGAACTTGAAGGTATCCGGCCCGAGCGCCGCGCCGCCGGTCGCCGCCGAGCGCAGCCGCGAGAAGCCGAGCCGGTCGCGCAGCGCGCGGAACAAGAGCTGGTCGGCGAAAACAGAACGCTTGCCCTCGGCAAGCGCCGCCAGCCCGGTCTTCATGCCGAGGTCATAGAGCCGCTGCTTGAACGGCGAGGCGTCCATCACCCCGGCGCGGACATCGGCCGCGATCGATTCCCAGACCCGCGGCGCGAACAGCACGAAGGTCGGCGCGATCTCGCGGAAGTCGTGCATCATGGTGTCGGGCTCTTCGACGAAGTTGACCTTCATCCGGGAGAGCAGCCCTTTGCCCAGCGCGTAGATCTGTTCCATGATCCAGGGCAGCGGCAGCACCGAAACATATTCGTCGTCCGGCCCCTTCGGATCGAAGGCGAGATAGGTCGCGCAGTGCCGCAGCACGCGCCCGGCCGAGAGCATCGCAAGCTTTGGATTGGCCGTCGTGCCCGAGGTGGTGCAGAGGATCGCGATGTCCTCACCCTTCGTGGCGTCGACCAGCCGTTCGTACAGGCCGGGCTCGCGCGCGGCGCGATCGCGGCCCAGCGCAACGAGCTTGCTCGCCTCCATCAATCGCGGATCGTCGTATTTGCGCATGCCGCGCGGGTCGGAATAGACGATGTGCTTGAGGTGGGGCACGCGATCGGCAAGGCTGAGCAGCTTGTCGACCTGTTCCTCGTCCTCGGCGAAGACCAGCTTGGCCTCGCCATAGGTCAGGAGATAGGCGGCCTCCTCGTCCAGCACGTCGCGGTAGAGGCCGAGGCTCATCGCGCCAATCGCGTGGGCCGCGATCTCGGCGGCGACCCAGTCCGGCCGGTTGTCGCCGATAATGCCGATCACGTCGCCGCGGCCAAGCCCGAGCTCGACCATGCCGAGCGCGAAATCATGGGTGCGGGTATGGTAGTCATTCCAGGTGAATTCGCGCCACAGCCCGAAATCCTTCTCGCGCAGCGCGATCTCTTGGCCGTGTTCCTTCGCGTTCAGGCGCAGCATCTTGGGAAAGGTGTCGGCCTGCGCGGCGCGACCGGCATAATCCATCATGCCGCACTCTCCCGCACCGCCGGCTTGTCGTCGGGGTCGACCAGCACTTCGTCTTCCTCGCCGAGATAGGCGCGCTTGACATGGGGATCGGCGAGCACGGTGGCCGGATCGCCCTCGGCGATCTTGCGGCCGAAATCGAGCACCATGACGCGGTGGGAGATGTCCATCACGACGCCCATGTCGTGCTCGATCATCATCACCGTCATGCCGAACTCTTCGTTGAGATCGACGATGTAACGCGCCATGTCCTCCTTCTCTTCGAAGTTCATGCCGGCCATCGGCTCGTCGAGCAGGATCAGTTGCGGCTCGAGCGCCATCGCGCGGGCGAGCTCGACGCGCTTGCGCAAGCCATAGGGCAGGGTGCCGGCGGTGGCCTTGCGCACCGACTGCAGATCGAGGAAGTCGATGATCTCCTCGACCTTCCGGCGGTGCTCCAACTCCTCGCGGCGCGCACCGGTCAGCCAGTACAGCGATCCCGTGATGAAGTTGTTCTTCAGGAGGTGATGGCGGCCGACCATGATGTTGTCGAGCACGCTCATGTGGTGGAACAGCGCGAGATTCTGGAAGGTTCGGCCGATGCCGAGCCGGGGCCGCGCGTTCGGGTTGAGGCCGGTGATGTCCTGGCCGCGATAGAACAGCTGGCCTTCGGTCGGCCGGTAGCGGCCGGAGATACAGTTGACGATCGAGGTCTTGCCGGCGCCGTTCGGGCCGATGATGGAGAACAGCTCGCCCTCGTTGACGCCGAAGCTCACTTCGGTCAGCGCGCGGACGCCGCCAAAGCGCAATGAGACTCCGCGCACCTCGAGACTATTAGCCACCCTGTTCCCTCCAGATACGGGCGCTTTGGCGCGCTCTTTATCTTCTCTTCGATCTTGCACTTCGATCTTACATGGGCCGCCGAAGGGAGACCATCCGACTATTGATGCCGGCGTTCGGGAGATCGCTCGCCCCGATCGCCTGCGTCATGCGCGGTAACGCCGCACCCCGCCTGCAAGCCCGTCTCTCGCGTCGTCCGCCTTCAGCGATCCATCGTGGAGCTGCGCGACGTTACGCGAGGTGGCTCTGAATACGAGAAAGCGATAGGTTGAATTGTCATGTGCCCGACATTTGGTCAGGAATTTTCGCTGGCATTCCAGGCCCCGGGTCCCTGGCTTCGCGCACGGCTTTGCTGCGGTGCAATATGGTTGCAGTGTCTTGGGGTGGGATGCCGTCGCTAGAATGATTGCTGCTGATTACCTGAGGCGCATCGCGGCCTGGTCGCGCGAACTGAGCGAGCAAGAAATCGAAATCGCGCGCGCCGGCATTTCCGAGAAGTCCTACCGCGCCAACGAATTCATCTTCATGCGCGGCGACAATTTCCAGTACTGGACCGGCATCGTCACCGGGCTGGCGCGCATGGGCATCGTCTCGCGCGGCGGCAAGGCGGCGAGTTTCGCGGGCCTCACCGCAGGCGCGTGGTTCGGCGAGGGGACCGTGCTCAAGAATGAGCCCCGGCGCTACGATGTTGTCGCGCTGCGCGATACGCGCCTTGCGATGATGGATCGCCGGACCTTCGTCTGGCTGTTCGAGAACAGTGTCGGCTTCAACCGATTCCTGGTCGGCTCGCTCAATGAACGGCTCGGCCAGTTCATCGCGCTGCTCGAATATGGCCGCACGCTGGACGCCACGGCGCGACTGGCGCGCTCGATCGCCTCGCTGTTCAATCCGATTCTCTATCCCGACCTGACGCTGCACCTCGAGATCACCCAGGAGGAGATCGGGGCGCTGTCGGGAATCTCCCGGCAGAATGCCAACCAGTGCCTGAAGCGGCTCGAGCGGGAAGGGCTGTTGCGGCTCGAATATGGCGGGGTGACCATCCTCAACCTCGACCGGCTGCGCCACTATGGCGAGTGACGGGTTCCGGGCGCATTGAGCCGTTTTCGCAGACCTAAAGTCCTGATTCCAAACGATTAAGCCATTAGACTTGGGGCAGGCTGGATGCTACAGACCGGCCTTCGTCGGGATCGCGCGGTTTTCGCGCTCTCTGGAGATGACATGGCGGTTAAGGATTCGGCGGCTCAGGACTCAAAGCGGCGCGTTGCGCTGATCACCGGCGTTACCGGGCAGGATGGCGCGTATCTCGCCGAATATCTGCTCGGTCTCGGCTACACCGTGCACGGGATCAAGCGCCGGTCGTCCTCGTTCAACACCGCGCGCGTCGACCATCTCTACCAGGACCCGCATGCCGGCAACGTGCCGTTCCTGATGCACTACGGCGACATGACGGATTCGACCAATCTGATCCGCCTGGTGCAGCAGATTCGGCCGACAGAGATCTACAACCTCGCCGCCCAGAGCCACGTCCAGGTCAGTTTCGAGAGCCCGGAATACACCGCCAACGCGGACGCGATCGGGGTGCTGCGCCTCCTGGAGGCGATCCGCATCCTCGGCATGGAAAAGGAGACGCGGTTCTACCAGGCCTCGACCTCGGAGCTTTACGGGCTCGTGCAGGAGGTGCCGCAGAAGGAGACCACGCCGTTCTATCCGCGCTCGCCCTATGGCGTCGCCAAGCTCTACGGCTACTGGATTACGGTAAACTACCGTGAGGCCTATGGCATGTTCGCCAGCAACGGCATCCTGTTCAACCATGAGAGCCCGGTCCGCGGCGAGACCTTCGTGACGCGGAAGATCACCCGCGCCGTCGCCCGCATCGAGGTCGGCCTCGAGAATAAGCTCTATCTCGGCAATCTCGATGCCAAGCGCGACTGGGGCCACGCCCGCGACTATGTCGAGGGCATGCACAGGATCCTGCAGGTGGACGAGCCCGGCGACTTCGTGCTCGCGACCGGCGAGACGCGGTCGGTCCGCGAGTTCGTCGAGCTGGCGTTTGCCGAGGTCGGCCGCAGCATCGAATGGCGCGGCAAGGGCGTCGAGGAGGTCGGTGTCGACAAGGCGTCCGGCAACACCCTGGTGCAGATCGATCCGACCTATTTCCGCCCGACCGAGGTCGATCTTCTGATCGGCGACGCCAGCAAGGCGCGCGCCAAGCTCGGCTGGGCGCCGAAGACGCCGTTCGCGCAGCTGGTGAAGGAAATGGTCGCCAGCGATCTCGTCGAGGCCAGGCAGGACGCGGCCAATGGCAAGCACGGCGTTTGAGCTGAAGGGCAAGACGGTCTTCGTTGCCGGCCATCGCGGCATGGTCGGCTCGGCGCTGATGCGCCGGCTGGCGCGCGAGGAGGCCGATCTCCTGACGGTGTCGCGCAGCGAGGTCGATCTGCGCGACCAAACCGCGGTGAATGCCTGGTTTGCCGCGAAGCGGCCGCAGGCCGTGTTCCTCGCTGCCGCCAAGGTCGGCGGCATCGTCGCCAACAACACGCTGCGGGCCGAATTTCTCTACGACAATCTGGCGATCTCGAGCAACGTGATCCAGGCGGCGCACGCCAATGGCTGCGAGAAGCTGATGTTCTTCGGCTCGTCCTGCATCTATCCGCGCCTGGCGCCGCAGCCGCTGCGCGAGGATTCGATGCTGACCGGCCCGCTGGAGCCGACCAACGAGCCCTATGCCATCGCCAAGATCGCCGGCATCAAGATGGCCGAGGCCTATCGCAGCCAGTACGGCGCCGATTTCATCAGCGTGATGCCGACCAATCTTTACGGCCCCGGCGACAATTATCACCCCGAATACAGCCACGTCGTCGCCGCGCTGATCCGCCGCTTCCACGAGGCCAAGGTTTCCGGCGCCGGCAATGTCGTGGTGTGGGGCACCGGCACGCCGCGCCGTGAATTCCTCTATGTCGACGATCTCGCCGACGCCTGCATCCATCTGATGAAGACCTATTCCTCGCCCGAACTGGTCAATATCGGCACCGGCGAGGACATCACCATCGCCGAGTTCGCGCGCGTCGTCGCGGCCGCCGTCGGCTATCGCGGCGAGATCAGCTTCGACACGTCGCGCCCGGACGGCACGCCGCGCAAGCTGCTCGACGTCGGCCGGCTGGCCAGGCTCGGCTGGCGCGCCACCACCTCGCTCGAGGATGGCATCGCCCTCGCGTACCAGGCCTATCTGCGCGAGACGAAGTGACGCGGTGAACCTCCCGCCCTCCGACTGAGAATATCTGTCGGCTTGGCGACGCCGTGCGGCTAGGATGCGCGTGCCCAAGCGTGCCGCAAGAGCCGCCAGTGCGTCGGAGGAGACATCATGAAGGTTCTACGCCGCCAGTTCCTGCAACTTGCAGCCGCTACGGCTGCGCTTCCGCTCACATTTGGAAAAGCGATTGCCGAGGCCTATCCGGCGCGGCCGGTTCACCTCGTGATCGGCTATACTCCCGGCGGTTCGGCGGACCTGACGGCGCGCCTGATGGGGCAGTGGCTGTCGGAAAAGCTCGGGCATTCCTTCATTGTCGAGAACCGGCCGGGCGGCGGGACCAACATCGCCACCGAGCAGGCGCTGCGCGCGGCGCCCGACGGCTACACGCTGCTGCTGGTCGCGCCGGCCAATGCGATCAATGCGACGCTTTACCAGAAACTGCCCTTCGACTTCATGCGCGAGATGGAGCCGATCGCGGGCATCATTCGCTTTCCCAACGTCGTGGTGGTGCACCCCTCGCTGCCGATCAAGTCCATTCCCGAACTGATCGCCTATGCAAAGGCCAATCCCGGCAAACTCAACATGGCGTCCTCAGGCAACGGTTCGACGATCCACATGTCGGGCGAACTGTTCAAGATGCTGACCGGCATCAACATGCAGCATGTGCCCTACCGGGGCGGCGCGCCGGCGCTCACCGATATGCTGTCCGGCGTGATGCAGGTGATGTTCGACAATCTTCCGACCTGCGCCGAGCACGTCAAATCAGGCAAGCTGCGCGGACTTGCGGTCACCAGCACGACCCGTTCGGACGTGCTTCCGGACCTGCCGCCGGTCGCCGACTTCCTGCCGGGCTACGAGGCGAGCGCCTGGTACGGCCTCGCGGCGCCGAAGAACACGCCGCCTGAAATCGTCGACAGGCTCAACAAGGCCGTCAATGAAATCCTCGCCGATCCCAAAGCCAAGGCGCGGTTCACCGAGATCGGCGCGATCATGCTGCCGGGCTCGGCCGCCGACTTCGGCAGACTGGTGGCCGACGAGACCGAGAAATGGGGCAAGGTGGTCAAGTTCGCCGGCGCCAAGGTCGATTAGCTTTGCGCCGTCGCGCGCGGCGGATTCTTGGAAAGCGCCGCCGCCATCGCCGAGATCAGCGGCCGCATGAAGAAGGTGTCTTCGGCCGGGTAGATGTCGGTGCGCAGTCCGTGGGACTTGAGTTCGTCCGATACCGCCGGTCCGACGGATGCGATCGGCGTGCGCTCGAACCCCTGGCGTAACCTGTCCTCGCAACCGCGCGCCCGTGCCACTTCGATGAGGCGGCGGACCTGGCCGAGATTGGTCAGCGCGATCGCATCGATGCGGCCCTGCGCCATCTCCTCGATCGCGGTGACGATGTTGGCGTCGGCGGCTTGCGCGTCATAGACATAGGGCAGCACCGTATCGACCTCGGCGCCCTGTGCCCTGATCGCGCCGATCAGGGTGGCGTGATCCTTGTCCGGATAGAGCTGCAGGCCGAGCCGATGGCCGGTCAGCTCGAGCTTCGACAGCATCTCGGCGACGCCTTCCGACGTCGGCTTCTCGGTCGTCATCTGCGGTTCCAGGCCGATCTCGCGCAGCGCCCGGCCGGGCTTTGGGCCGCGGGCGAATTTGCGCGTCTTGGCGAGGCTATCGACAAACTCCCGCTCGACACCGATCCGGCGCACGACCTTCATCAGCCGGCGCAGGCCTTCGCCGGTCATCAGCACGAGGTCGTCGAGCGGCCGTTCGATGGCGCGGCGAATCCAGGCCTCGATCGGCACCGCATCAGGCGCATCGTGGATGGTGAACATCGGGCATTGCAGCACGTCGGCCCCCTGCTCGGCGAGCAGGCGGGAAAACTGCGCCTCCTCGCGCGTCTCGAGGATCAGGATGCGGTAGCCGTTCAGCCGTTCAGCCATGATGGTCCCTAACAAACATTGTCGTCATTTGTTCGATTTGACCCCCGCGCCGGGATTGGCGCAAGGCCGCCTGCGGTGTAGACGAGGGCCGAAAATGACCGTTCCACCAATCTGCTCAAGCTTTGGTCAATTGGCATGCCCGACCATCAATTCGTTTTGACCCTGTCCTGTCCGGACCGTCCGGGAATCGTCTCGGCGGTCTCGACGTTTCTTGCCCATAACGGCCAGAACATCCTGGATGCCCAGCAGTTCGATGACGTCGAAACCGGCAAGTTCTTCATGCGCGTGGTGTTCACCGCTGCCGACCTTGCGGTCGAACTCGCGGCGCTGCAGACCGGCTTTGCCGCGATCGCCGAACGGTTCGGCATGGAATGGCAGATGCGCGATCGCGCCACCCGCCGCCGGGTGATGCTATTGGTGTCGAAGTCCGATCACTGCCTGGTCGACATCCTCTACCGCTGGCGCACCGGCGAGCTCGAAATGATCCCTACCGCTGTTGTCTCCAACCATCCGCGCGAGACCTACGGCTCGCTCGATTTCGGCGATATCCCGTTCCATCATCTGCCGGTGACGAAGGAGACCAAGCGGCAGCAGGAAGACGCGGTGTGGAAGCTGGCCCAGGACACCAGGACCGACCTCGTCGTGCTGGCCCGCTACATGCAGATCCTGTCGGACGAGATGTCGGCGCGGCTGTCGGGCCGCTGCATCAACATCCATCATTCCTTCCTGCCGGGCTTCAAGGGCGCGAGGCCCTACCACCAGGCGCATGAGCGCGGCGTCAAGCTGATCGGCGCCACGGCGCATTACGTCACCAGCGATCTCGACGAGGGCCCGATCATCGACCAGGACGTCGAGCGCATCAGCCACCGCGACACGCCCGAGGATCTCGTGCGCAAGGGGCGCGACATCGAGCGCCGGGTGCTGGCGCGCGCGATCCGCTACCATCTCGCCGATCGCGTCATCCTCAACGGACGCAAGACCGTGGTGTTCGTCGACTGATCCGCGCTTCGCCCGGCCCGCACCAGGCGATGCGGGTTCTGGGCCGGCCGACCGTGCGCTCAGTGGGCCGCGTCCTGCGGTGCCGTTGCCGGCTTCGCGTCGTCGCCGCGCTGGGCCGCAGGCGCCAGCCGCTTGCGTTCCCGATCCTGCATGAACTTGTCGTATTCGGGGGTGCCCGGCCGCGGCGGCGCATCCGCCGGCAGGCCGCCGGCCCAGGCTGGAATGGTGTCGGCCATGCCGGCCGAGAGCTTCTGGTTCATGGAGCTGCATCCCCCGAGCGCGCCGGCCGCGAGCGCGAGGGCAGTCAGGACAGCGATGGGACGCGTGACGATTGGCATGGGAGGAAGGATACAGCCCTGGTCTTTATGGATGATGATCTCGGGCGCGACCGTTCGGCTGCAATTGTGCTTGTTTGTTGACATTGTCGCTGCGTTTGTACGATCGTACAAATGAATCGAGCCGGCGGCGGCCTTGAATGCGCGAGACCGCTTCTCGCAGAGGCATTGAGTCTTGTGGAGCGATGTTGGTATCCTGATACTTGTCTCTGCAGTCAGACCCGATCGCGTCGCGTGTGGCACACGTCCATCGTCCGATTGACAGAGGGCACGCGGAGACGCCTTGTCGCGTTGCGGCTTGGCCGTGCATGCTTGAGTTAAAACAAGGCAAGAGCCGGGGACCAAGGCTCGATGCAGAAGAACGGAAGGGGGAGGGACGTCGATGTTCAATCGTCGCAAAATGTTGCTGTGGGGCGCCGCTTCGGCCGTGCTTTCCGGGTTGTGCGCCAGCGTGCCGGCGCGGGCGGACGACGCCGTCAGGATCGGGCTGATCCTGCCGATGACCGGCGGTCAGGCGTCGACCGGCAAGCAGATCGATAACGCCATCAAGCTCTACATGCAGCAGAAGGGCGACACCGTCGCCGGCAAGAAGATCGAGATCATCCTGAAGGACGACGCCGCGGTGCCGGACAACACCAAGCGGCTCGCGCAGGAGCTGATCGTCAACGACAAGGTCAATTTCATCGCGGGCTTCGGCGTGACCCCCGCGGCGCTCGCAGCGGCGCCGCTGGCGACGCAGGCCAAGATCCCCGAAGTCGTGATGGCGGCCGGCACCTCGATCATCACCGAGCGTTCGCCCTACATCGTGCGTACCAGCTTCACGCTGGCGCAGTCCTCCACCATCATCGGCGACTGGGCGGTGAAGAACGGCATCAAGAAGGTCGCGACGCTGACCTCCGACTACGCGCCCGGCAACGATGCGCTGACCTTCTTCAAGCAGCACTTCACCGCCGGCGGTGGCGAGATCGTCGAAGAGGTCAAGGTCCCGCTCGCCAATCCGGACTTCGCGCCGTTCCTGCAGCGCATGAAGGATTCCAAGCCCGACGCGATGTTCGTATTCGTGCCGGCCGGGCAGGGCGGCAACTTCATGAAGCAATATGCCGAGCGCGGGCTCGACAAGAGCGGCATCAGGGTGATCGGACCCGGCGACGTCATGGATGACGATCTGCTCAACAATATGGGCGATGCCGCGCTCGGCGCGGTGACGGCGCATCTCTATTCGGCCGCGCATCCGTCCGCGATGAACAAGGAGTTCGTCGTCGCCTACAAGAAGGCGTTCGGCAACCGCCCCGGCTTCATGGCGGTCAGCGGCTATGACGGCATCCATCTGATCTATGAGGCGCTGAAGAAGACCAATGGTGCGACCGACGGCGACAAACTGATCGAGGCGATGAAGGGCATGAAGTGGGAGAGCCCGCGCGGCCCGATTTCGATCGATCCGGAAACCCGTGACATCGTGCAGAACATCTATATCCGCAAGGTCGAGAAGGTCGACGGCGAACTCTATAATGTCGAGTTCGCGACCTTCGAGGCCGTCAAGGATTCCGGCAAGACCAAGAAGTGACGCTGTCGCTGTCGCTGTCGTTCTCGGCGCGCGCCGCCTCCCGTGCGTCATGCCCGGCCTTGTGCCGGGCATCCACGTCTTTCCCACCGCCGCGAGAAAGACGTGGATGGCCGGGACAAGCCCGGCCATGACGATCTGTTTGCGCGACGCAATGGCACCTTCTCGGCTAAGCTGATCCGATGGCCTCAATCCTCACCAACCTGTTCGACGGCGTCGCCTACGGCATGCTGCTGTTCGTGCTCGCCTGCGGGCTTGCGGTGACGCTCGGGCTGATGAATTTCGTCAACCTCGCCCATGGCGCCTTCGCGATGGCCGGCGGCTATATCTGCGCCGTGCTGGTGAATAATTCCGGCTGGCCGTTCTTCGCAGGCCTGCCGCTCGCCTTTGTCGGCAGCGCCGCGATCGGCATCGCGCTGGAGCGCACGCTGTACCGCCATCTCTACAGCCGCAGCCATCTCGACCAGGTACTGTTCTCGATCGGTCTGGTGTTCATGTCGGTCGCGGCGGTCGACTACATCATGGGATCGTCGCGGGTCTTCATCAGGCTGCCGGCGGCGCTGGAAGGCCAGATCGACCTGTTCGGCGTCGGCATCGGCCGTTACCGGCTGATGATCGTGGTGATCTGCGGCCTGCTCACGCTGGCGCTGCAGTTGATCCTCGCCAAGACCCGGTTCGGCAGCCGGCTGCGCGCCGCGGTCGACGATCCGCGCGCCGCGATCGGGCTTGGCATCAACGTGCCGCAGGTGTTCGCCTTCACCTTTGCGTTCGGCTGCGGCCTTGCAGGCCTCGGCGGCGCGCTGAGCGCGGAGATCCTCGGGCTCGATCCGTATTTCCCGCTCAAATTCATGATCTACTTCCTGATCGTCGTCACCGTCGGCGGCTCGTCCTCGATCACCGGACCGTTCCTCGCGTCGCTTTTGCTCGGCATCGCCGACGTCGCCGGCAAGTATTACGTGCCGAAGCTCGGTCCGTTCGTGATCTACACGGTCATGATCGTGATCCTGCTCTGGCGTCCGAACGGCCTGTTCGGCCGTACCGCGGCACGGTGAGGCGGTCATGACGGCGCTATCCGACGTTTGCACTCAGGCGATGGCCAGCGCCCGCTGGCGGGTCAGCGAGGTCGCGTTCTGGGCGCTGGCGCTCGCCTGCGCCTTCCTGTTCCCGTCGCGCTATCTGATCATGACCGACATCGTGCGGTTCGGCTTGTTCGCGCTGTCGCTCGACCTGATCCTCGGCTACGCCGGCATCGTTTCGCTCGGCCACGCGGCCTTCTTCGGCGTCGGCGCCTATTCGGCCGGCTTGCTGGCGCTGCACGGCATCATCAACGAGCCCGTCATCGCGCTGGTTGCCGCCGGTCTGGTTGCGGCGCTGCTTGGTTTCCTGACCAGCTTTCTCGTCATCCGCGGCGTCGACCTGACACGGCTGATGGTGACGCTCGGCATCGCGTTGCTGCTCGAGGCACTCGCCGAGCGCTTCTCCAACATCACCGGCGGCACCGACGGGCTGCAGGGCATCGAGATGCAGCCGATCCTCGGGCTGTTCACCTTCGACATGTTCGGCAGGACCGGGTTCTTCTACTCGCTGATCGTGCTGTTCATCTTGTTCCTACTCGCGCGACGCGTGGTGCATTCGCCGTTCGGCCTGTCGCTTCGCGCGATCAGGAACAATCCGCTGCGCGCGGCCGCGATCGGCGTGCCGGTCAACCGCCGCCTGATCGCGGTCTATACGCTCGCCGCCTTCTATGCCGGGATCGCCGGCGCGCTGTTCACCCAGACCACGGCGCTCGCCTCGCTCGACGTGTTTTCCTTCGAGCGCTCCGCCGACCTGATGCTGGTGCTGGTGATCGGCGGCACCGGCTATCTCTATGGCGGGCTGATCGGGGCCGTCGTGTTCAAGATGCTGCAGGAGCTGTTTCAGAGCATCACCCCGCAATACTGGCTGTTCTGGATCGGCCTCGTGCTGGTCGTGATCGTGCTGGTCGGCCGCGCGCGCATCCATCGCTGGGTGCTGTTCGTGCCGAACCAGATCATCCGCCAGTTCGCCGGCCGCAGGGCTGCCGTCGCGGTGCCGGAGAGCGACGCGTCATGACGATCGCGCTGGAAACACGCGGCCTCGAGAAATCCTTCGGCGCCCTTCGCGTCACCCGCGACCTTTCGCTGAAGGTGATGCAGGGCGCCCGCCACGCGCTGATCGGGCCGAACGGGGCGGGCAAGACCACGGTGATCAATCAGCTGACCGGCGTGCTGACGCCGAACAGCGGGCGCATCCTGCTCGAAGGCAGCGACATCACCGGTCTGTCCGTGCACAAGCGGGTGCTGCGCGGGTTGTCGCGCACCTTCCAGATCAACCAGCTCTATCCCGACCTGACCCCGCTCGAGACCATCGGGCTTGCGGTCTCCGAACGGATGGGCCGCGGCGGCGACTGGTGGCGGCGGATGGGAACGCGTGGCGACGTCAATGCAGAGATCGCAGAGATCCTGTCGCGCTTCCATCTGCTCGACGTGATGACGGAGCTCACCTCGACCTTGCCCTATGGCAAGCAGCGCCTGCTCGAGATCGCGGTCGCGATCGCCGCCAGGCCGCGCGTGCTGCTGCTCGACGAGCCGGCGGCCGGCGTGCCCGAGAGCGAGCGTCACGACATCCTCGCGGCGGTCGCAGCACTGCGGCGCGATGTCACCGTGCTCCTGATCGAGCACGACATGGACCTCGTATTCTCCTTCGCCGACCGCATCTCGGTGCTGGTCAATGGCGGCCTGCTCACCGAGGGCGCGCCCGACGAGGTCGCGCGCGATCCGCAGGTGAGGGCGGTCTATCTCGGCGAGGCCGCCGATGCCTGAGCTTCTTTCCATCCAGGGCCTGCGTGCCGGATACGGCGAGGCGGTGGTGCTGCCCGATATGTCGCTGGCGCTTGCGGAGGGCCAGGTGCTCGCGCTGCTCGGCCGCAACGGCACCGGCAAGACCACGCTGATCAATTCGATCGTCGGCATCGTCAGGCGCTTCGGTGGCAGCGTCGCGCTCGCAGGCCGCGACATCACGGCGATGCGGCCCGACCAGCGCGCCCGCGCCGGGATCGGCTGGGTGCCGCAGGAGCGCAACATCTTCCGCTCGCTGACGGTGGAGGAGAACATGACCGCGGTGGCGCAGCCCGGGCCGTGGACGGTCGAGCGGGTATACGAGATGTTTCCGCGGCTGCAGGAGCGGCGCCGCAATTTCGGCAACCAGCTGTCCGGTGGCGAGCAGCAGATGCTGGCGATCGGCCGCGCGCTGACGCTGAATCCGAAAGTGCTGCTGCTCGACGAGCCGACCGAAGGCCTCGCGCCGATCATCGTTGAGGAATTGTTAAAAGCGATCGGAACCATCACGCGCTCAGGCGGCATCTGCTCGATCATCGTCGAGCAGAACGCGCAAAAGATTCTGGGGCTCGCCGACCGCGTTGTGATATTGGAACGCGGCACGATCGTGCACGATGCCGCAAGCAGCGCGCTGAAGGCGGATCCCGCCGTCCTCGAGCGCCACCTTGGCGTCTCCGGGGCCAAGGCGCATTAGAAGGCACACTAGAAACGTCTAGGAGTTGACCATGCAGCGAACCAAGCCTCCGTTCCGCGCCGACGAGGTCGGCAGCCTGTTGCGGCCGCCGAAGATCAAGGAAGCCCGCGCCAGATTGGAGAAGGGCGAGATCTCGGCCGACGAGCTGCGCAAGGTCGAGGACATGGAGATCGAGAAGGTCGTGCATAAGCAGGCCTCGGTCGGCCTGAAGCTTGCGACCGACGGCGAGTTCCGCCGCTCCTGGTGGCATTTCGATTTCCTCAGCCATCTGACCGGCTGCGAGCTGTTCCATCCCGACATGGGCATCCAGTTCGCAGGCGTGCAGACCCGGCACGATGCCATCAGGGTGATCGGCAAGCTGGATTTCTCCGATCATCACCCGATGCTCGATCACTTCCGCTTTCTGAAGAAGTACGCCGACCAGGCGCATGTCACGCCGAAGATGACGATCCCCTCGCCGGCGGTGCTGCATTTCCGCGGCGGCCGCAAGCTGATCTCGAAGGAGGTCTATCCGGACCTCGAGGAATTCTATCAGGATCTCGGCAAGACCTACCGCAAGGCGGTCAAGGCATTCTACGATGCCGGTTGCCGCTATTTGCAATTCGACGACACGGTGTGGGCCTATCTGTGCTCGCAGGAGGAATTGCAGAAGTCGCGCGACCGTGGCGACAATCCGGATGGCCTGCAGGAGATCTATGCCCGGGTCATCAACTATGCGATCGCCGATCGTCCGTCCGACATGGTGATCACGACCCATGTCTGCCGCGGCAATTTCCGCTCGACCTGGATCTCCTCAGGCGGCTACGAGCCGGTCGCCGAGACCCTGCTCGCCGGTACCAACTACGACGGCTATTTCCTCGAATATGATTCCGACCGCGCCGGCGGCTTCGAGCCGCTGCGCTTCCTGCCCAAGGGCAACAAGGTCGTGGTGGTCGGCGTCATCACCTCGAAGTTCGGCGAGCTCGAGAAGAAGGACGACATCAAGCGGCGGCTGGAGGAGGCATCCAAATTTGCCCCGATCGAGCAGCTCGCGGTGTCGCCGCAATGCGGCTTTGCCTCGACCGAGGAAGGCAATATTCTCTCCGAGGAGGAGCAGTGGGCCAAGCTGCGGCTCGCGGTCGAGGTCGCGAACGAGGTGTGGGGGAAGTGACGCGCTGATGTCATTCCGGGGCGATGCGGCGCATCGAACCCGGAATCTTGAGATCCCCGGGGGCGCAATTGCGCCCCTGAGGTTCGCGCTGCGCGCGCCCCGGAATGACGGTGCTCAAGCGCACCGTCATTGCTCCGCCAGATAGACCTCGCCGAGCAGAGACGAGTTCGACCACGGCACCTGCTTGCCCTTGGTCGCGGCGACGACCTCGGCGCGGACCCGTGTCAGCATCTGCTGCACCTCGAGGCCGGGCGTGCCGACATGGCGCGACAGCGCCGCCGAGAACGGGCTGTTGGCGCCTTCGCCGTCGAGCGCGACCTGGCCCGGCGCGGTCGCAAACGCGATCAGCGTGCCGGCGCCGAGCGTCGAGCCCGATCCGAGCGAGGCGGGCGCGGCAAGGCCGGAGCCCGCTTCGATGCCGCGGCTTGGACCCGCGGTGGCCAGCTGCGGCGCCATCGGATTGTTGCGGCAGGCATCGAGGATCAGGATGTTGGTGCGGATCTGGTCGTCGAGCCCGGCCATGATGGTGTCCATGTCGACCATCGCGTCGGTGGCGCGGCTGCCCGCCTTGAACTCGATGTCGACCGGCACGAGATAGTTGCGGCGGTCGACCTGCACGCCGTGACCGGCATAGTAGACAACGGCGATCTGCGACCGTGCCGCCTCGCGCAGGAAATCGTTGATCGTCTTCTGCATCGTGCCGCGATCGAGATCGAGCCCCTCGGAGACGGTGAAGCCGATGTCGCGCAGGCTCCTGGCGATGGCGCGCGCATCGTTGGGCGGATTGGGCAGCGCCTTGAGATGTGCATAGGCGCCGTTGCCGATCACCAGCGCGACGCGCCGGCCGGTTGCTGCCGTCCGGGCCGGCGCGGCGGGCGGGGCCGATGCCGTGACGGAAGCGGCCGGTGGCGCGGCCGGGCTGCTCTCGGCGGCCGGCGCCGCCGCGGCCTTGCGCGGTGCCGCGTCGGCCTCCTTGAGCAGCGCGAGCCGCACCTTCGCGGTGGCCTGGTTGGCCTTGCTGCCGGCATCGGACGCCACGCCTTCGAGCACCGAGGCGTAATCTTCCTTGGCGTGCGCAGCATCGCCCTTCGCTTCATAGCTGAGGCCGCGCTGGGTATAGGCCGAGATCAGCACGCTGCCGGGCGGCGTCATGATGTTGACGGGCGCCTTGGCCTTGGCGAGCCGGATTGCCTCCGACGTGTCCGCAATCGCGCGCTCGATCTCGCCCTTGGCGCGCCAGATCACGGCGCGGCTGATCAGCGGCTGCGGCAGCGACGGGTCGATCCTGACGGCCTCGTTGATGTCGGCGAGCGCGCCGTCGAGATCGCCGAGCGCCCGCTTCGAGGCGCCGCGGTTCTGATAGGAGAAAGCTGACTTCGGAACGGCCTTGATCGCGGCGTCATAGTCGGCGATCGCCTTGGCGTAGTCGCCCTTGCTGCGATAGGCGTTGCCGCGGTTGTGGAAGATGATGCCGCTCGGCGGCCCCATGCGCAGCG
Organism: Bradyrhizobium sp. BR2003; assembly: GCF_009720285.1. Taxonomy (NCBI): domain Bacteria; kingdom Pseudomonadati; phylum Pseudomonadota; class Alphaproteobacteria; order Hyphomicrobiales; family Nitrobacteraceae; genus Bradyrhizobium; species Bradyrhizobium sp. BR2003. Next base: position 76,280 of record NZ_SMYJ01000025.1, on the reverse strand, counting down.
CATCGTTGAAGTCGGCGATCGCGATGTCGTACTCGCCCTTGTCGAAATAGGCTGAGCCGCGGAGGTTGTAGACGGCGGTGCCAGGCTTGAGGCGCAGCGCCTCGGTGGCGTCGGATATCACCTGGGCGTAGTTGCCCTTCTTGTTCCAGCCGACCGCGCGCCAGAAATAGATGGTTGCGAGCTTCTCGCCGGAAAACACCTTCAGCGCGATGATCTTGGTGCAGGCGTCGATCATCTGGTCCGCTGGCGTGGTCTCGGTCGTGCAGAGCGGGCCGAGCTGGGAGCGCGCCTGTGCGAAACAGGGCGCCGACCAGAGCAAAGCGGCCAGGAGGGCGGGGATCAGGAGCAGGCGGCGCATCGGTCATCCGGGAGTAAAGCCGTCATCGCGATCAACGACGGCAGGGCGGTCCAAGAGACCGTCCAGGAGGCGGTCCATGACTGTTTGGTGATCGGGCAGCAGAGGGGGTTCAACTGGTGGGAAAATGGTGATAAGACGCTGCCAGTCATCATTTCTGCCCACTCTCGTCCCACTCGCCGCTGTCCAACCCAGGCGCCATGAAGAACGACGAAATCCTCAGCCAGATCACGGATTTCTGCCGCCGCTCCGACATGGCGGAGACGACGTTCGGCCGCCGTGCCGTCAACGACGGCAAGCTGGTGCACCGGCTGCGCGAGGGCAAGCGCATCACCATCGACACGCTCGACCGCATCAACGGCTTCATCGCGACCTCGACCCCGGGCGGCGTGGCTCCGCCGCGCGGCCTCGTTGTGCCGCCGGAAAAGCGCGATCCACGGGGCAATTTCCGGTTCTTCGAGAACCGCCAGCGCTATTTGCTGTTCGTCCACACCTGCAGCGAGAAGCGAGTGATTGCCGACCGGGTTGCGCTGGAACTGGCGGCCATCCACCCGCGGCCCCCGGCGCTGCGGGTGTTCGATGCCGGGATGGGCGACGGCACGGTGCTGGCGCGGGTCCTGCGTGCCATGCATGGCCGCTTCCCACATATGCCGTTCTATGTCGCCGGCAAGGAATTGAGCCTGGAGGACGTCCGCCTGACCCTCGACAAGGTCCCCGACCGCCTGTTCGAGCATCCGGCCAGCGTCTTCGTGTTCACCAACATGTATTACGCCGAGGCGCCGTGGCTGACGCCCAAGAACTCCGCGGCGGCCGCCAGCATGATCTGGCACGAGGTGCCGCTGCGCGGGGCGTCCTCGGGTGAGTTCGAGGCCCAGATCGCCGAACTCGGTCCGTTCCTGGAGCAGAACTGGCGCGCCAATCTTAGCCCCGGCAATGCGATGCCGATCTATGAGCGGCCGGTGGCGCTGGTCCTGTACCGCGACGATCACCGGTTCCTGCTCGATTCCATCATTCCGCGGGCCGGCCGCACCGAAGCCAATTTCGACCTCGTGATCGCCTCGCAACCCTACCGTGCCAAATCCTCGGTGAACTTCCGCGCCAAGCGGATCATCGCGCCGCTGGCCCGCGCGCTGCGCGGCGGCGGACGGCTGATAGGAATCCACTCCCACGGCGGCGATCCCGGGCTTGAAATGATTCAAGCCGTGTGGCCCGGAGAAAATCCTTTCGCCGTCAGCCGCCATGAGATACTGCGCGCGGTGAAATACGAGTTGGGCTCCGCCGGCCGCGAGCTGAACTTCAACGCCTACGCCGATAACCGTTCGATCTTCCGATATGATATGGAAGCGCTGCCCAATGAGGTGACCGGCTCGATCGGAACCTCGACGGCCTTTGCTGCGTGGAATGCGGCGGTGTATGTCGCGCAGATCGAAGATGAGCGGTTGACCGAAACGACCGAAAACGGACGAGCTCTCGAAGCCACACGCGAAGTTCTCCGCAAACACAACGGGCTGTGGTTCTACGACGAATCCTACGTCATCTCGCGGCGACGAGACTGACATGCCGGGGACATATTCACCAACCAACGTCGGACTTCGACTTAACAAGGGGTTTGCTTGATGCGCGCGTCTTACCTGTTCACCAGCGAGTCGGTCTCGGAAGGCCATCCGGACAAGGTCTGTGATCGAATCTCGGATGAGATCGTCGATCTGTTCTATCGCGAGGGACCGAAAGCGGGCATCGACCCGTGGCAGATCCGCGCGGCGTGCGAGACGCTCGCGACCACCAACAAGGTGGTGATCGCCGGCGAAACGCGCGGCCCGAGCTCGGTCACCAACGACCACATCGAGAGCGTGGTTCGCTCTGCAATCAAGGACATCGGTTACGAGCAGGACGGCTTCCACTGGAAGAACTGCGACATCGAGATCCTGCTGCATCCGCAGTCGGCCGACATCGCGCAGGGCGTCGACGCGCTGCAGCCGGGCGAGGTCAAGGAAGAGGGTGCCGGCGACCAGGGCATCATGTTCGGTTACGCCACCAACGAGACGCCGGACCTGATGCCGGCGCCGATCTTCTACGCCCACAAGATCCTGCGGCTGATCTCCGAAGCGCGCCACTCCGGCCGCGAGAAGGTGCTGGGGCCGGACTCCAAGAGCCAGGTCACGGTGCAGTACGAGAACGGCAAGCCGGTCGGCGTCCGTGAGATCGTGGTCTCGCACCAGCATCTGGTCGAGGACCTCTCGTCCAAGCAGATTCGCGACATCGTCGAGCCCTATGTGCGCGAGGCGCTGCCGAAGGAGTGGATCAGCGACAAGACGATCTGGCATATCAATCCGACCGGCAAGTTCTTCATCGGCGGTCCCGACGGCGACTCCGGCCTGACCGGCCGCAAGATCATCGTCGACACCTATGGCGGCGCGGCTCCGCACGGCGGCGGCGCGTTCTCCGGCAAGGATCCGACCAAGGTCGACCGCTCGGCCGCCTATGCCGCGCGCTATGTCGCCAAGAACATCGTCGCGGCCGGTCTTGCCGACCGCTGCACACTGCAGCTCGCTTATGCGATCGGCGTGGCGCGTCCGCTGTCGATCTACATCGACACCCACGGCACCGGTAAGGTGTCGGAGGATCAGCTCGAGAAGGCGGCGGCCAAGGCGATGGATCTGACGCCGCGCGGCATCCGCAGCCATCTGGATCTCAACCGTCCGATCTACGCGCGCACCTCGGCCTACGGTCATTTCGGCCGCACGCCCGACAATGAGGGCGGCTTCTCCTGGGAGAAGACCGATCTCGTCGAGCAGCTGAAGCGCGCGCTCTGACACTTGCGTCATTCCGGGGGCGCTCGCGGGAGCGAGCGAACCCGGAATCCTTAATCGTCACCTCGAGATTCCGGGTTCGCCTCTTCGAGGCGCCCGGGAAAGACCCGTTCAACAACAGGACGCTCAAATGAACGCCCCCACGAAGCCCGGCTTCACCGACTACATCGTCAAGGACATTGCGCTCGCCGATTTCGGCCGCAAGGAGATCTCGCTGGCCGAGACCGAGATGCCCGGCCTGATGGCCACCCGCGAGGAGTTCGGCCCCAAGCAGCCGCTGAAGGGCGCGCGCATCGCGGGCTCGCTGCATATGACGATCCAGACCGCGGTGCTGATCGAGACGCTGGCCGCGCTCGGCGCCGACATCCGCTGGGTCTCCTGCAACATCTACTCGACCCAGGATCACGCCGCGGCCGCGATCGCGGCCGCCGGCATTCCGGTGTTCGCCGTCAAGGGCGAGACGCTGACCGAGTATTGGGACTACACCGCAAAGCTGTTCGACTGGCACGGCGGCGGCACGCCGAACATGATCCTCGATGACGGCGGCGACGCCACCATGCTGGTGCATGCCGGCTACCGCGCCGAGCAGGGCGACACCGCCTTCCTCGACAAGCCGGGCTCGGAGGAAGAGGAGATCTTCTACGCGCTGGTCAAGCGCCTCCTGAAGGAGAAGCCGAAGGGCTGGTTCGCCGAGATCGCCAAGAACATCAAGGGCGTCTCGGAAGAGACCACCACAGGCGTGCATCGCCTCTACGAGATGGCCAACAAGGGCGCGCTGCTGTTCCCGGCGATCAACGTCAACGACAGCGTCACCAAGTCGAAGTTCGACAACCTCTATGGCTGCCGCGAGTCGCTGGTCGACGGCATCCGCCGCGGCACCGACGTGATGCTGTCGGGCAAGGTCGCGATGGTCGCCGGCTTCGGCGACGTCGGCAAGGGCTCGGCCGCCTCGCTGCGCCAGGCCGGCTGCCGCGTCATGGTCTCCGAGGTCGATCCGATCTGCGCGCTGCAGGCGGCGATGGAAGGCTATGAGGTCGTGACCATGGAAGACGCCGCGCCGCGCGCCGACATCTTCGTCACCGCCACCGGCAACAAGGACATCATCACCATCGAGCACATGCGCGCGATGAAGGATCGTGCCATCGTCTGCAACATCGGGCACTTCGACAACGAGATTCAGATCGCCGCGTTGCGCAATCTGAAGTGGACCAACATCAAGCCGCAGGTCGACGAGATCGAATTTCCCGACAAGCATCGCATCATCATGCTGTCGGAAGGCCGGCTGGTGAACCTCGGCAATGCGATGGGCCATCCGTCCTTCGTGATGTCGGCCTCCTTCACCAATCAGACGCTGGCGCAGATCGAGCTGTTCGCCAACAACAAGGACGGCAAGTACGCCAAGAAGGTCTACGTGCTGCCGAAGACGCTGGACGAGAAGGTCGCCCGCCTGCACCTCGCCAAGATCGGCGTCAAGCTGACCGAGCTGCGCAAGGACCAGGCCGACTATATCGGCGTCAAGCAGGAAGGTCCGTACAAGTCGGATCACTACCGCTACTGATCCGCGCCCGCAGCGATCGATCACGTGAAGAGCCCCGGCATCGCCCGGGGCTTTTTGCTGGGATGTTTTGCAGACGGACCTCTCCATTCGTCGGGGCGACACCGATAGTGTGGCGCGGCCTGCATCTACAAGCCGTCGTTCCGGCGAAGGCCGGGACCCATACGCCGCGACGGATGTTGTCCGCGGGACTCGTCATTCCAGCATCGCGCAACAATGAACTTCGGTGGTTATGGGTCCCGGCCTTCGCCGGGACGACGATGAGGATGGTTCTGGTTCATGATGTCAGCCAAGCTCTCGGTGCAATCGCCCGCGCATGCGCATGAGGGAGCGGCCGAACACTCTGATCACTTCACCGCAATATCGACACCCCGCGCCGTGCCGTGCCCCAGCTGCCGCGAGATATCGCCGGCGCAGCCGCGCAGCGCAGTTGCGATCGCGCTGTCCCAGCTGGCGTCGAAGGTGCCTTCCGGTCCCATCGCGGTGATCACCAGCGCGACGTGGCCGGCGTGATCGAACACCGGCGCGGCGAAGGCGTTGACGCCGGGCAGGGGATCGCCGATCGCCCGCGCCAGCCCGCGGCTGCGAACCTCGGCGAGGATCTCGGCGGTCTTCGCGTCCGCCGGCGGACGTTTCGGATTGTAGCCGACGCCGAGGCGATCGAGGCCGCTCTCGAGCGCGGTCCTGATCGCGTTCGGCGGCATGAAGGCGGCGAAGGCGCGGCCGGTCGCGGTCTCGAGCAGCGCCACCACCGATCCGACGCGCATCGCGATATGCACCGGATGGCTCGGCTCCTCGAGCCGCACCACGGTCGCGCCGTGGGTGCCCCAGACCGACAGCGACACCGCGTGATTGATGCTGTCGGCGAGCGCTGCGATCCGCGGCGTTGCGATCCGCACCGCCGACTGCCGGCGCAGGCTGATCAGGCCGAGCTCGAGCGCCAGCGCCCCGATCTCGTAACGGCCGGTGACCTCGTCCTGCTCGATCAGGCCGATGCGGGAAAAGCTGACGAGATAGGGATGCGCCTTGGCCGGCGGCATGCCGGCTTCGCGCGCGAGATCGCGCAGCATCATCGGTTCGCCGCTGCGGGCCAGCGCGCGGAGCAATTCTCCGCCGACCTCGATCGACTGTATGCCGCGGCTTTCTCTCGTCATGTGGTCCTGTTTGGGTTCCGGATTCGCAATTAGCAGGAAACTACACTGTCCGCGAGACGCCGATATGTGCGGTGCAACCGCGGAATGAAACGCGGCATGTACCGACTACCGTCATCCCGGCGCAAAGGCTTCGCCTTTGTCGCTGGAGGTGCGAGCTCTTGCGAGCCTCGAAGGATGAACGGCCCGGCTGGTGGCCGTCGACCCTTCGAGACGGCCGCGTTGCGGCCTCCTCAGGGTGACGGGACTTCGTTCATGCGGCGCCTCTCTCTGTCGCGGCGCCCGCAATGTGCTTGCCCGCGATATAGCCGAAGGTCAGCGCTGGCCCGAGCGTGATGCCGGCGCCGGGATAGTTGCCGCCCATGATGCTCGCCATGTCGTTGCCGGCGGCATAGAGGCCGGCGATCGGCTGGCCGTCGGCGTCGAGCGCGCGGGCGTTGGCGTCGGTCCTTATGCCGGCATAGGTGCCGAGATCGCCGATCACCATCTTGATGGCGTAGAACGGACCGCGCTGGATCGGCGCGATGCAGGGATTGGGCCCGTGCAGCGCATCGCCCTGATAGCGGTTATAGGCACGCGAGCCCTTGCCGAAGGCGGGATCGCGGCCCTCCGCCGCTGACGTGTTGAACTCCGCGACGGTCGCTTCGAGCGCCCTTGCGTCGATGCCGGCCTGCGCGGCGAGCTCCGCCAGCGTCGCGCCGCGTTTGAGATAGCCGGTCTTCAGATGATGGCCGAGCGGCATCGGGCGCGGCGGCACGCAGCCGAGGCCGTATTTGCGCAGCGTCTCGTGATCGCAGATGAGATGCGACGCGATCTCCTCGCCGGGCTTTGCCGCCTTGATCATCGCCTGCACGAAGTCGTGGTAGGAATTGCCTTCATTGGCAAAGCGCCTGCCGTCGGCCATCACCGCGATCACGCCCGGCTTGGCGCGATCGATGAAATGCGGCATCACGCCCTTCGAGCCGTCCTTGCGCGTCGTGACCGAGACCGGAACCCAGGCCGCGGCATTCGGCAGCGAGTCGTCGACGCGGCCGCCGGCGGATTCCGCAAGGCGCAAACCGTCGCCGGTGTTGCCGGTCGGGCCCGGCGAGTAATGCTCTTTTCCGGTCGGGGCGTGCGGAAACATCTTCTGCCGTCGCGCGACGTCATGCGGAAAGCCGCCGCAGGCGAGCACCACGCCACGCTTCGCATTGACGCGGATCGTGCGCCCTTCGCGCACAACGATTGCGCCGCGCACCGCGCCGTTCTCGACGATCAATTCGCGCACCGGCGAGTTGAGCCAGAGCGGGATCTTGAGGTCGAAGGCGGATTTCGCCAGCCGGCCGGCGAGCGCGTTGCCGTTGGTCAGCGTCATGCCGCGGCCGTTGCGCATCACGTCGATGGCGTGTTTCGACAACCGTTTGGCGACATAGGCCGCCGAGGTCAGCGATCTCGTCGCGCGCATGAAATGCACGATCTCCTTGCCGGAGCCGAGCATCATGCCGAACACGGTGAGCTCGGGCAGGGGGCTGCCGAGATCCTTGAGGGCGTCGCCGAGCTGGTGGGCATCGAACGGCCGCGTCACCATCGAGCGGCCGCCTTGCGCGCCGCCCGGCGCTTCAGCATGATAGTCGGGGAAGGTCAGCGGCATGTCGAAGCGTACCGCGGTCTTCGTCGTGAAGAAGTCGATCGCCTTCGGCCCCTCGGTCAGGAACGCATCGACGCGGGCGGCGTCAAAGCTGTTGCCGGCCTCGTGGCGCAGATAGGTTTTGGCCTGATCGGGGCTCTCCTCGATGCCCCAGGCCTTGGCCAGCGAGGTGCCGGGGATCCACAGCCAGCCGCCGGAGCGCGCGGTGGTGCCGCCGAACCGCGGCTCCTTCTCGACCACCAGGACCTTGAGGCCGTGATGGCCGGCGGTGACCGCCGCCGACAGCCCGGCGCAGCCGGAGCCGACGACCAGCGCGTCGCAATCATAAGCTTCTTCGTTGGCCACGCGATCGATCCTATTTCTTGAGCAGCGGGCACTTCGACTCGGAGACCGGACGATAGGCATCCTCGCCCTTCACCGTCTTGACGATGTCGAGATAATCCCACGGCTCCTTGGACTCCGAAGGCTTCTTCACCTTCGCCAGATACATGTCGCGGATCACGCGGCCGTCCTCGCGCAGCTTGCCGCCATGCACGAAGGTGTCCTCGATCGGCAGCTCGCGCATCTTGGCCATCACCGCCTTCGGATCGTCGGTGCCGGCGGCCTGGATCGCCTTGAGATAATGCAGCACCGAGCCGTAGACGCCGGTCTGGATCATGGTCGGCATCACATTGGCGCGGGCGTAGAACTTCTTCGACCAGGCGCGCGTCTTCTCGTCCATGTTCCAGTACGACGCCGTCGTCATGTAGGTGCCCTGCGCGGCGTTGAGGCCGATCGCATGCACGTCGGTGTCGAACATCAGAAGGCCGACCAGCTTCTGGCCACCCTGCACGAGGCCGAACTCGCCGGACTGCTTGATCGAATTGTCGGTGTCCTGGCCGGCATTGGCGAACGCCACCACGTCGGCCTTCGAGCTCTGCGCCTGCAGCGCAAAGGAGGAGAAGTCGGCGGTGTTGGTCGGATGCTTGACGCTGCCGAGCACCTTGCCGCCCATCTCGTTGATGAAGCGCGTCGCGTCCCGCTCGAGCTGCTGGCCGAAGGCGTAATCCGCGGTGACGAAGAACCAGGACTTGCCGCCTTCCTTGATCACCGCCGAGGCCGTCACCTTGGACAGCGCGTAGGTGTCGTAGGCGAAATGCACCGTGTTGGGGCTGCACAGTTCGTCGGTCAGCGAGCTCGCGCCGGGACCGGAGAGAAGCGCGATCTTGTTGCGCTCGCGCACCATGTTGTGCACGGCGATCGCTATGCCGGAATTCGGGATGTCGACGACTGCGTCGACCTTGCCGTTGTCGAACCAGCCGCGCACGATCTGCACGCCGACATCGGTCTTCATCTGGTGGTCGGCGGAGATGATCTCGATCGGCTTGCCGAGCACAGTGGAGCCGAATTCCTCGACCGCCATCCTGGCCGCCTCGACCGAGCCCGGGCCGGAATTGTCGCGGCCCCAGCTCGACAGGTCGGTCAGCACCCCGATGCGCACGACGTCATCGGAAACCTGGGCGTGAGCGACCGTGGTCATCGCCGCGACAATGGCTGCCGCCAGAAACTGTCTCATCATTCCTCCCATTGGATGTCCGCGCTCTTCGGCGGGTCATCTCACGATTAGGAATTGTCTAATCAGTTTGTCAATGGCAAATTCAGTGTGTGAATGGTGCCACAATGTTGGCACCCGCGCGGCACGGCGCTTCACATTTGGTGAGCGAACGCTTACATGGCTCGTCCGGGACGGCACCGCGGCAAGGCTTCCGGCTCATTTGCCTGACCGCGCCGCAGTGCCAAGTCACTATGAAACAGGGGAATTTTCGCGGACGGCGACGCGTTTCGCCGCCCGGACTGGGCCACCCGTGAAGGGCAAGGCTCCTGCGGGGCGGGGCATGAAGGGCGTCGGCGGGCAGCGATCATAGACGGATCATGTTGAGACAGCTCTTCGCGCCGCAGCTCGTCATTCTTTACGTGCTGGTGGCCTCTACGCTTTACGTCCACTTCCGCGGCAAGCAGCGGTTGCGCTTCGCTCGCCAGCTCGGCGATCACTCGACCTACCTCGCGCCCTACAATGTGCTGATGTATGCTGGCTCCGCCGTGCCCAACACGCCGGTGATTCCGGTCGAGCAGTTTCCCGAGCTCAAGAAACTCTCCGACAATTGGGAGACGATCCGCGACGAGGCCACGCGCCTGTTCGACGAAGGCTTCATCCGCGCCGCGGCCAAGAACAACGACTGGGGCTTCTATTCCTTCTTCAAGAGCGGCTGGAAGCGCTTCTATCTGAAATGGTACGACGACTTCCTGCCCTCGGCGCGGACGCTGTGCCCGAAGACAGTGGAGCTGCTCAACTCGATCCCGAATGTGCATGGCGCGATGTTCGCGATGCTGCCGCCGGGCGGCAAGCTCGGGGCGCACCGCGATCCCTTCGCCGGCTCGCTGCGCTATCACCTCGGCCTCGTGACGCCGAACTCGAACCAGTGCCGCATCCTCGTCGACGGCGTCGAATGCGTCTGGCGCGACGGCGAGGCCTTCATGTTCGACGAGACCTTCATCCACAGCGCCGAGAACAAGACAGACGTCAACCGCATCATCCTGTTCTGCGACGTGGAGCGCCCGATGAAGTACGGCTTCATGACGGCGATGAACCGCTGGGTCAGCCACAACATCGTCAAGGCGTCGGCGACCCAGAACGTCGACGGCGAGCATGTCGGCGCGCTGAACAAGGTGTTCGGCAAGCTCTACGAGATCCATCTCGCCAGCCGCAAGGTCAAGGAGTGGAATCGGAACGTGTATTACACGCTGAAATATTCCGCGACCGCGCTGATCCTCGGCCTGATCGTGATATCGGCGCTGCACTGATTGCAGCGGCGTTGCCGCGTTGAAAGCAAAAGCCCCGGAGCATGCTCCGGGGCTTTTTGTCTGGGACGCGAGCTGTGGGGCGCAACAGCATCAGTCGCGTTCGAAAACCTTGGCTCCGGGGTAGACTCGCCTGGCGTAGGCGACGACCCACTCCCGGTCCTGGGTCTCCAGGAACGGAGTTCGGATCTTGCACGACCCGACGATAAGGTGCCACAGGCCGTTCAGCTTCTGAATGTTGACGATCATCTGAGTGTTCCTCGAAACCCGCATGCGTGACGGTCTTGCTATTCACGAATCGGAGCAGTGATCCTGATCACAGATTCGAGAGCACAACTCGCGCCCTCCGTAGAACGAGGATCGCTACTGTTAGTCGCGCCTCCGAGGAGTGAAGTTCGGAGCTATTTGTACGTCCGCTGGAGTAGCCCCGAGCATAAAATGGCCTCTCCATCGCTCAATTGTACGAGCGTCAGCACAGGTCATGACAAGGAATAGAGAAGTTATACCAACGTATGTCTGTCCGCAGGCGTAGCGGGAGTGGGTTGCCGGAACCTGGACGACCGTTCATCGCCTCTTGGCCAACATTCCGCTTGGCGCAGCACGACGCCCTTCACTCTCGATCCGTTACACTGAAGTGATACAGTCGTATCCGGCGTTTCGCATTGAGGGGACCTTGTCATGTCGGAGTCATCAGGTGCTTTTGCGACCACTGCGCTGAGCGGCTACGAGCTGCTGGCCGATCCGCAGCTGAACAAGGGCACGGCGTTCTCCGAGGCCGAGCGCGAAGCGTTCGACCTGCACGGCCTGCTGCCGCCCAATATCCTGACGCTGGACGAGCAGGTCTCGCGCCGCCTCGAGGCGCTGCGCGGCTATGAGACCGACATCGAGCGCTATGCCTTCCTGCGCGAGCTGCAGGACACCAACGAGACGCTGTTCTACGCGCTCCTGGTCGGCAACCTGGAAGAGCTATTGCCGATCGTCTACACGCCGACCGTCGGCGAGGGCTGCCAAAAATTCAGTCGGCTGTTCCGCAAGCCGCGCGGGCTGTTCCTCAGCATCCCGCATCAGCACCGGATCGACCGCATTTTCGCCCATCCGCGCTTCGATCACGTCGAGGCGATCGTGGTGACCGACGGCGAGCGCATCCTCGGCCTCGGCGACCAGGGCGCCGGCGGCATGGGCATCCCGATCGGCAAGCTCGCACTCTATACCGGCTGCGGCGGGCTGCATCCCGCAACGACTTTGCCGATCATGCTCGACGTTGGCACCGACAATCCCGATTGCCTCGCCGATCCGCTCTATGTCGGATGGCGCAACGAGCGCGTCCGCGGCCAGGCCTATGACGACTTCATCGAGGCGTTCGTCGCGGCCGTGGTGAAGCGCTGGCCGCGCGTCCTGCTGCAGTGGGAGGATTTCGCCAAGAACAATGCGACGCGGATGCTCGAGCGCTATCGCGACCGGCTCTTGACCTTCAACGACGACATTCAGGGCACCGCCGCGGTGGCGACCGGCGCCTTGCTCTCCGCCATCAACGTCACCGGCGTGCCGCTGACCGAGCAGCGCGTCGCCGTGCTTGGTGCAGGGTCCGCCGGCTGCGGCATCGCCAGCTTGATCCGCGCCGCGATGATCGATGCCGGCCTGCCGGAGAGCGAGGCGGCGAAACGCTTCTTCATGGTCGACCGCGACGGGCTGCTGCTCGAGGGCATGAGCGGGCTCGCCCCGTTCCAGCTGCCGTTCGTGCAGAACAGGCAGGCGATCGCGGGCTGGCAGCTCAGCCACCCCGACAAGATCGCGCTGCTCGACGTCGTGCGCAACGCCCGGCCGACCGTGCTGATCGGCGTCTCCGGCCAAGCCGGCGCGTTCTCCGAACCGATCGTTCGCGCGATGGCCGAGTGCAACAAGCGGCCGGTGGTCTTCCCGCTGTCCAATCCGACCTCGCGCGAGGAGGCGACACCGGTCGACATCGAGGCGTGGACCGAGGGGCGGGCGCTGATCGGCGTCGGCAGCCCGTTCCCGCCGATCATGCGCGACGGCGCGCGCTTCAAGGTCGACCAGACCAATAACTCCTACATCTTCCCGGGTGTCGGCGTCGGGGCGCTCGCGGTCGGCGCCAGCCGGGTCAGCGACGGCATGTTCATGGCCGCCGCCAAGGCGCTCGCCAGCGTCTCGCCGGCGCGCGACAACCCGAAGCACAATCTGCTGCCGCCGGTCAGCGCGCTTCGCGATGTCTCGCAGACCGTGGCGCTTGCGGTCGCGCTGCAGGCGCACAAGGAGGGATTGGCGAGGGACGTTCCGATCGACCAGGTCGAGGCGCGGATTCACGCCAAGGTCTGGACGCCGCGCTACGTGCCGTACCGCCGCAGCGATCGGGCTTAGAGCTCGGACGGGCTCGACCTCGCTTGCGTCTTCTTGACGGCGTCGCCCGGCGGCTGCCGGGTGCATCCGGCAGCCATGTGGGAGGCATGGTTCGACACTCGGTGCGGGAGACGGACGACGCCTTCGGCGGACCGGACGGTTGCGATTGTCGCTCGCCGTGGCCGACTAAAGTTCAAGCCTCGACGGTCCGTTCCGGTGGAACTTTCCGGGGCGTGTTATCGTTCGTACTCAAACGAACCACCGTCAATATCCGTCCGGGGGCCTGCGAGGGAGACACCCCCATGGCAAGATTTGGCCCAACGCTTCGTCCAACCCCTGGCCTCGACGCCAACCAGCTCACGTCATCCGAGCATCAGCTCCAGATGCGCCGCGCAGTGATCGCCTCCACGGTCGGGACCGCGATCGAGTGGTACGACTTCTTTCTCTACAGCACCGTCACCGGCCTGGTTTTCGCGAAACTGTTCTTTCCGCATTCCGATCCCTGGGTCGGCACGCTCGAGGCCTTCGCCATCTATGCCGTCGGCTTCGTCGCGCGGCCGATCGGGGCTGCGATCTTCGGGCACTATGGCGACCGCATCGGCCGCAAGTCGACGCTGATCGCGACGCTGCTGTTGATGGGACTGGCGACCGCGGCGGTCGCATTGGTGCCGACCTATTCCAGCATCGGCATCTGGGGCGCGGTGATCCTGACCGTGCTGCGCTTCATCCAGGGCGTCGGCGTTGGCGGCGAATGGGGCGGCTCGGTGCTGATGTCGATGGAATGGGCGCGCAACGATCGCTCCCGCGGCCTGATCGCGTCATGGCCGCAATTCGGCGTGCCCTGCGGGCTGTTCCTCGCCAATCTCGCCGTGCTAGCGTTCAGCCAGATGTCGGGCGACCAGTTCCTGGCGTGGGGCTGGCGCGTTCCGTTCGCGCTCAGCATCGTACTGGTCGGCGTCGGCCTCTACATCCGGCTCGGCATCCTGGAAACGCCTGTCTTCACCCGGCTGCTCGCCGAGCGTCAGCTCGACCGCACGCCGATGCTGACGGTGATCCGCGATCATCCGAAGGAGATCCTGCTGTCTGCCTTCGCGCGGATGTCCGAGCAGGCGCCGTTCTACATCTTCACCGCCTTCGTGTTTTCCTACGGCACCGGCACGCTGCACGTCTCGCGCGATTTCCTGCTCACTGCGGTGCTCGCGGCCTCGGTGCTGTCGTTCGTCTCGATCCCGGTGTTCGGTCACCTTTCGGACCAGATCGGCCGCAAGAACATGTACATGATCGGCGCGTTGGTGACCGGCATCTTCGGCTTCATCTATTTCGCGATGCTCAATACGGGATCGGCGTCGATCATCTTCCTCGCGATCGTTCTCTCGCTCATTCCACACGATATGCAGTACGGGCCGCAGGCCGCGCTGATCGCCGAAAGCTTTACCGGGCGCTTGCGCTACAGCGGCGCCTCGCTCGGCTATCAGCTGGCGTCCGTCATCGCCGGCGGTCCGGCGCCGCTGATCGCGGCGTGGCTGTTCGGCACCTATCATTCGTGGATCGCGATCGCGGTCTACATCGCGCTCTGCGCCGTCATCACGCTGGTCGCAACCGCGCTGATGACCGACTTCACCGGCAAGGACATCAATGCGGCCGGCGCGCATGAACGCCGGGCCTGAGACAGCAAGGGAGCAGCAGATGATGAAATGGCGAAAGGAATCGGCGCTCGATCTCTATAACCTCGTCGCAGCGATCTTCCTGCTCGCCGCGCCATGGCTGTTCGTGCAGGCCAATCCGACCGCGGCGATCGATCTCAGGATCTGCGGCGCTGCGATCGCGATCATGTCGCTGGCGGCGATCGTCGCGTTCTCGATCTGGGAAGAATGGATCAACCTGGTCGTCGGGTGCTGGCTGATCGTCTCACCCTGGCTGCTCGGCTTCACACATACCCGCGCGATGCATTTTGCCATCGCCGCGGGCGCGGTGGTGGCGTTCATGGCGCTGCTCGAGCTGTGGCTCGAATACGAGAAGACGCATTTCGGCCCGGACACGCCGCAGGCTGCCGAAAGGCAGTAAGCTCCCGCTCCATCTGATGTGATCAGGCGCTCGCGGCGCGGTGATCGCGCGTGATGAAATAATTACCTGGCGCCCGCGGTCCTTGATCACAGGAGCCGAGCTAGGTCGGCTTCAGCCACCGTACGGAGAAATCCCATGACCAAATTGACCCTCGCGGCGCTTGCGCTGGTTGCGGCGGCCGCCTGTTCGGCCCAGGCGTCCGCCGCCGGCAACAACGCTGCGGTGCGGCGCGCCCATGCTGCGATGACGACAACGCCGGTCAGCAGCAAGTCCAACGATTGCGTGCGCGCGCCGAAGGTCGGATCGTTCGCGACCGCTCCCTTCACCGAGCCTCCCTGCATGCCCGGCACGATGCGCTGACAGCGCACAGCAAAAAGCCCCGGACCTGAGGTCCGGGGCTTTGGGCCTGGCCTCGTTCCTGAGGCGGTTATTCCGGCTTGCCGATCGTCACCGCCAGCTTGCCGACGCCGTCGACGCCGCATTCGAGCTTGTCGCCCGCCTGCAGCTGCGAGACGCCGGCGGGCGTGCCGGTCATGATGATGTCGCCGGCGGCGAGCTTCACCTGCTGCGAGAGCTGCCAGATGATTTCAGGCACGTTCCAGATCAGCTCGGTGAGGTCGCCCTTCTGCGCTTCCTTGCCGTTGACGGTGAGCCAGATCTTGCCCGCGGTCGGGTGGCCGATCTTCGCGGCCGGCTGGATCGCCGAGCAGGGCGCGGAATAGTCGAACGACTTGCCGATCTCCCAGGGCCGCTCCTTCTTGCGCGAGGCGATCTGCAGGTCGCGGCGGGTCAGGTCGATGCCGACGGCATAGCCGTAGACATGCTCGAGCGCCTTGTCGGCGGGAATGTTCAGCCCGCCGCTCTTCATCGCCACCACCAGCTCGACCTCGTGATGCAGGTCCTTGGTCAGCGGCGGATAGGGGATGGTCGCGCCATCGGGCACCAGCATGTCGGCATGCTTGCCGAAGAAGAACGGCGGCGCGCGCTCGTCATTGCCCATCTCCCTGATATGCTCGAGATAGTTGCGGCCAACGCACCAGATGCGGCGGACCGGATAGGTACCGGATTCGCCGACGACGGGAAGCGAGGGCTGCGGGGGAAGCGGAATGACGGTGGAGGCGGCGTTCATGCGGGGTCTCGCTGCTCTTGAGGTGAATTCGAGTGGTCTAGCCGGTGGCGCTGATCGGCGCCAGCGCCAGCGGCGACGGGTCGTGGTGGTGCTGCAGGCGGAAGAACGAGGCGTAGCGGCCGCCACGGCGCAGCAGCTCCTCGTGCCGTCCGCGCTCGACGATCTCGCCGCCCTCGACCACCAGGATCGCATCGGCATGCATGATGGTGTGCAGGCGGTGCGCGATCACGATCGTGGTGCGGCCCTGGCAGAGATGCTCGATCGCTTCCTGCACCTGCTTCTCGGATTCCGAGTCGAGCGCGGCGGTGGCCTCGTCGAGCAGGATGATCGGCGCGTTCTTGATCAAGGCGCGGGCGACCGCGATGCGCTGGCGCTGCCCGCCGGACAGCTGGGTGCCGTGCTCGCCGACCGGCGTGTCATAGCCGAGCGGGAAGCTCATGATGAAGTCGTGCGCGCAGGCGGCCTTGGCGGCGTCGACGATCTCTTGCTCGCTAGCGCCCTGCTTGCCGAAGGCGATGTTGGCACGAATGGTATCGCGGAACAGATAGACGTCCTGTCCGACATAGGCGGTCTGCTGCCGCAGCGACTTGCGCGACACCGACGAGATCGGTTGTCCGTCGATCAGGATGTCGCCCTCGCGCGTCTCGTAGAAGCGCAGCAGCAAGGCCAGCACGGTCGATTTGCCGCCGCCGGAGGGGCCGACCAGCGCGGTCACCTTGCCGGGCTCGGCGACGAAGCTCATGCGGTTCAGCACCGGCTCGCCCGGCCGATAGGCGAAGCTGACGTCGCGCAGTTCTATCCGCGCGTCGGAGAGTTTCAGCGCCGGCTTGTCGTCATCGGTCTGTTCGCTCGCCGGGCTGTCGACCACCTCGAGCAGCATCCGTGCGCCGACCAGCTGGCTGTTGAGGTCGATGTTGAGCCGCGCCAGCCGCTTGGCCGGCTCGGTCGCCATCAGGAAGGCGGTCAGGAACGTGAAGAACTGGCCCGGCGTGGAACCGAGCGCCACCACGCTGTAGCCGCCATACATCAGGCAGCCGGCGACCGCGAAGCCGCCGAGCATCTCCATCAGCGGATTGGAGCGGTTGGCGACGCGTGCCATCTTGTTGGCATTGCTCTCGACGGTTGCGATGTGCTCGTCGATCCGCTGCTGCATGGTGCCTTCCAGCGTGAACGCCTTCACGGTGCGGATGCCCTGCAGCGATTCCTGCATCGTCTCCATGATGTCGGCGGTGCCGGTGAACTGGTTGTAGGCGAGCCCCTTGATCCGCTTCACCAGCTTGCGCAGCATCAGCATCGCCGGCGGCACCGCCACAAGCCCGATGAACGACATCAGCGGGTCCTGCCAGACCATGACGGCGACCATGCTGATCAGCATCAGGAAGTCGCGGCCGATCGCGTTGACCAGCATGTTGAGTACGTCGGTGATCGACTTGGCGCCGGCGGTCAGCCGCGCCAGGAATTCCGACGAGTGCCGCTGCGAGAAGAAGCCGATGCTCTCGCTCATCAGCTTGGCGAAGAGCTGCCGCTGGTTGCTGGCGAGGATGGCGTTGGAAATCTTGTTCAGGATCACCATGTGGCCGTAGGTCGCCACGCCCTTGATGAACAGCAGCACCACCGTGATCCCGGCGAACATGGCGATGCCGGGGATGTTCTTGTCGACATAGGCCTGGTTGATCACCTGGCCGAGCACGTAGGTGGCGCCGGCCGTCGAGCCGGCCGCAACGGCCATCAGGGCGAACGCCGTCAGATAGCGCCGCCAATAGGTAATCCCTTGTTCCATGACCAGGCGGCGAATCAGGATCGCCGCGCCATAGGGATCGTCGGTAATTTTCTTTGGAAACTGGGCCATCCGCGTTCCATTGACGGCGGGCAGCGCCGGCCGTCAGGGTTGCGGGACCTCCTTGCCCGCTTGGCGGGGCTTTTTCAAGCACAATAACTGCTTGATAACGGTTTGTTTTTTAGGCCGATTCCGCCTGTCGCGCGGAGCCGGCGCGCTCCCGGAACAGCTTCTCCTCCCAGGCCAGTGCGTGGCTCGCGATGGTCTCGAGATCGTCGAAGCGCGGCGTCCAGTCGAGCAGCGAGCGGATCCTGGTCGTGTCGGCCACCATGGTCATGATGTCGCCGGGCCGGCGCGCGGCGTAGGCGACTGCGAAATTGCGCATCGAGACCCGGCGCACCGCCTCGATGGTTTCGAGCACGGAATAGCCGCGGCCATAGCCGCAATTCATCGTCACCGATTGCCCGCCGGCGCGCAGATAGGACAGCGCCGCGCGATGCGCCTCGACGAGGTCGCTGACATGGATGAAATCCCTGATGCAGCTGCCGTCCTGGGTCGGATAGTCGGTGCCGAACACGTCGATCTTGGCGCGCTGGCCGGTCGCTGCCTCGACCGCGATCTTGAGCAGATGGGTGGCGCCGATGGTGGCAAGGCCGACGCGGCCCTTCGGGTCGGCGCCGGCGACGTTGAAGTAGCGCAGCACGACGTAGCTCATGCCATGAGCGGACGCGACGTCGTGCAGCATGATCTCGGTCATCAGCTTCGACGAGCCGTAGGGCGACAGCGGACGGGTCGGTGCGATCTCCGGCACCGGCACCTGGTCCGGGTTGCCGTAGACGGCCGCGGTCGAGGAGAAGATGAAGCGGCTGACGCCGCCCTTGACCGCGGCGTTGAGCAGGCTGCGCGTCGTCATGGTGTTGTTGCGGTAGTAGCCGAGCGGATCGCGCATCGAGTCCGGCACCACGACGGAGCCGGCGAAATGGATGATGCTGTCGATGCCGTGCTGGGCGATCACGCCCTCGACGAGGTTGTCGTCGCCGGCATCGCCGATGAACAGCGGCACGCCTTCGGGCAGGAACGCGGAGAAGCCCGTGGAAAGGTTGTCGATCACGACGACGCTCTCGCCGGCATCGACCAGCGCATGAACCATGTGACTTCCGATATAGCCGGCGCCGCCGGTCACGAGCACGGTCATGGATAGAGCTCTCCCGATATTCTTTAACTGACGATGCTAGCGGGAGTGCGGTGAAGAGGGGGTTTCGCCGCGGCCGAACTGGCCACTATGCTTAATGTTGCGTATAGGAACTGGCACGAAACGGAGACTTGCGTGCCGATCGAGAACACACCTGCCGGCGAGCTCGAGCTCATCGTGCCCAATCTGCACCGACGCTATTCGGGTGTCACCGCGACCAACCGCATGGTCGCGCCGAAGCTCGCAAAGATGTTTCGCGCAGGCTGGCTCGGCTCGCATCGGCCCGACGGCATCGACGCGATCGGATTTGCCGATCTCCTGCGCCTGTGGCGGCGCGCATCGCCGCTGATCTGGCACGCGCGGCGCAACGACGAGATGATCGTCGGGCTCGTGCTGCGCGCGCTCGGCTGGCCGCTGAAACTGATCTTCACCTCGGCGGCGCAGCGCCATCACACCTGGCTGACGCGCTGGCTGATCCGCAACATGGATGCGATCATCGCTACCAGCCCGCTGTCGGCCTCCTATCTGAAGCGCGATGCGACAGTGGTCATGCACGGCGTCGACACCGATCGTTATGCGCCGCCCGCCGATCGCGCGGCAGCCTTCGCCGAGAGCGGACTGCCGGGACGCTATGCGATCGGCTGCTTCGGGCGGGTGCGCGCGCAGAAGGGCAGCGACGTCTTTGTCGAGGCGATGTGCAGGCTGCTGCCGCGCTATCCCGATTTCACCGCCGTCATGGTCGGCGCCGTGGTGCCGGAGCAACTCGCCTTTGCCAACGAGCTGAAGCGGAAGATCGAGGCCGCCGGCCTGCAATCGCGCATCATCATCACGGGCGAACTGCCGATCGAGGATGTCGTGCGCTGGTACCAGCGGCTGACGATCTACGCCTTCACCTCGCGCAATGAAGGTTTCGGCCTGACCCTGATCGAGGCGATGTCGGCGGGCGCGGCGCTGGTGGCGGCGCGCGCCGGCGCGGCCGAGTTCGTGGTCGAGGACGGCGTCACCGGCGTGCTGACGCCGCCCGGCGACGCCGACGCTCTGGTGGCCGCGCTCGAGCCCTTGATGCGCGATCCGGCAGCGGCCGCGGCGATAGGCGCGCGGGCGCGGCAACGAGTTGTGGATAAGTTCAGCCTCGATGCGGAAGCGGGCGCGATCGCCAGGGTCTATCGCGCGCTGACCTGAGCCAGCACGCGCTGCGCAATCTCCACGACCTCTTCGGCTGCGATGTCGCGCATGCAGCGATGGTCGTTCATGGTGCAGACCGTGCGCTGGCACGGCTGGCAAGCCAACTTGCTTTTGGTCTGCAGCACCGTCGCGGCGAGGCCGTTGAGGGGCGCCCAGAGATAAGGATCGGTCGGGCCGAAGATGCCCATGGTCGGCGTGCCGATTGCGGCGGCGATGTGCATCAGCCCGGAGTCGTTGGTCACGGCGACGCTGGCCGCGGCCATCGCAAGGATGCCGTTACGCAGATCGGTGCCGGTGAGGTCGCGGACCCGCGGGCCGCCGACAGCCGAAATCTCCTGCGCCAGCGCCTTCTCGCCGGGACCGCCCACGACCCAGACGTCGAAACCATGGTCGGCGAACAGCCGCGCGGCCTCCGGATAATAGGTCCAGCGTTTCGAGGCGCCGACCGAGCCGGGTCCGAGCGCGATGGCGGGCCGGCGGTCGAGGCCGTTGGCCTGCCGCCAGCGTTCGATGTCATCCGCGGGAACCCGGAGCTGCGGCACCGGCCATTCCGGCGGGCGGACAGCGCCGTCAGGCAGCGCCAGGATCGCGTTCTTGTCGATGAAGCGCGGCTGCCGCTTTTCGCCCCATCGCATTGCGTTGATGAGGCCGAACCGCACCTCGCCAAAGAAGCCGACCCGTTCCGGGATGCCCGCCAGCGCCGGCGCGAGGGCGGCCTTCCAGGTCCGGGGCAGCACCAGCGCGGTGGCGTAGTTCCGGCTGCGAAGCTCGGCCGCGAGGGCCTGCTGCTGGGCCAGTGCCAGCCGGCTGCGCGGCAGGTCGAACACGATCCCGGCGCGAACATCGGGCATATAATCGACCAAAGGGGCGCAAAGCCTGGATGTCAGCAGGTCGATCGGCCGGTTCGGCCAGCGCTTGCGGAGCACCCTGACCACGGTGTGGCCGCGCACGAAATCGCCGATCCAAACATAGGGCACGACGAGGATAGGTCTGGTATCCTCGGTGTCCTGCGTTTCGATATCAGATATTGAATCAGTATTCATTTCTAAGTAGGCCAAGGCCGATCGGGCGCGGCCAAGTCGGTAACCGGTTCGCGATGAGAGGTAAAGCCGTCGTTGCCTGCGACGCGGGAGTGGGGCAAAGCTGACGGCTGCAAAGGAATCTGGCGGGATTTCATCATGTTTCTGGTAACCGGGGGCGCCGGTTTTATCGGATCGAACGTCGTGGCCGCGTTGAACGACGCCGGGCGCAGCGATGTCGCGGTCTGTGACGTGCTTGGGCAGGACGGCAAGTGGCGGAACCTGGCCAAGCGCCAGCTTGCCGATCTCGTTCCGCCGGCCGAGCTGGGCGACTGGCTGAACGGGCGGCGGCTCACCGCCGTGATCCATCTCGGCGCCATCTCCGAGACCACGGCAACCGACGGCGATCTCGTGATCGAGACCAATTTCCGCCTCTCGATGCGGCTGCTCGACTGGTGCACGGCAAATGCCACGCCGTTCATCTATGCCTCCTCGGCCGCGACCTATGGCGACGGCGAACGGGGGTTTGACGACGACGCGTCGGTCGAGGCGCTGAAGCGGTTGCGGCCGATGAACCTGTACGGCTGGAGCAAGCACCTGTTCGATCTTGCGGTCGCCGAGCGCGTTGCGAAGGGCGAGCGTCTGCCGCCGCAATGGGCCGGGCTGAAATTCTTCAACGTGTTCGGCCCCAACGAATACCACAAGGGCGCGATGATGAGCGTGCTGGCGCGCCGCTTCGACGACATCAAGGCGGGCCGCGTCGTGCAGCTGTTCAAGTCGCATCGCGAGGGCATCGCCGACGGCGATCAGCGCCGCGACTTCATCTATGTCGACGACGTCGTGCGGGTGATGATGTGGCTGATCGCGACGCCGCGGGTCTCCGGGCTGTTCAATGTCGGTACCGGCAAGGCGCGCAGCTTCAAGGACCTGATCGTCTCGGCCTATGGCGCGCTCGGGCTGGAGCCGAACATCCAGTATGTCGACATGCCCGAGCAGATTCGCGGCAGCTACCAGTACTTCACCCAGAGCGTCGTCGATCGTCTCGGGCGCGCCGGGTACAATGGCGGTTTCACCCGCCTGGAAGACGCAGTCGGGGCCTATGTGACGGGCTTTCTCGATCGCGCGGATCGCTATCGCTAGTGCGGATGACGGTGACTGATGTTCGATTTTGAAGCGATCTCGCGTGCAATGTCCGGCCAGACCGTACTCTGCGTCGGCGACCTCATGCTCGACGAGTTCGTCTATGGCGAGGTGTCGCGAATCTCGCCTGAGGCGCCGGCGCCGGTGATCGCGGTCAGGCGCAGCGAGACCAATATCGGCGGCGCCGGCAACGTCGCGCGCAACATCGCCGCCCTTGGCGGGCGCTGCATCTTCGTCGGCCTGATCGGCGAGGACGCCGCCGGCACGGTGCTATCAGAGGCGCTGGCGAAGGAGGCCGCTATCGAGACCGTGCTGGTGCGCGACGCCGCGCGTCCGACCACGCGCAAGGTGCGCTTCGTCTCCGAGCAATTCTCGACCCACATGCTGCGTTCCGACTGGGAGCTCGCCGCGCCGGCCGCGCCGGCCATCGAGCAGCAGCTGATCGATGCGATCCTGCCACGTCTTGCGCGGGCCGACATCGTGCTGCTGTCGGACTACGCCAAGGGCGTGCTCACCGCGCGCGTGATCCGCAACGTGATCGACGCGGCGCGCCAGGCGCAAAAGCGCGTCATCGTCGACCCCAAGAGCGCAAATCTCGCGATCTATCGCGGCGCGACCGTGCTGACGCCGAACCGCAAGGAATTCGCCGAGGCGACCCGCAGCCGCGCCGACAGCCAGGACAGCATCGCGCAGGCCGCGCCCGATGCGATGTATCTCGCGGATTGCGAGGCGATGCTGGTGACACAGGGCGAGCGCGGCATGACGCTGGTGACGCGGGACGGCGACTCGATCCATGTGCCGGCGCTGCCGGTCAAGGTGCGCGACGTTTCCGGCGCCGGCGATACCGTTGCCGCGGCGCTGGCGCTGGCGCTGGCGGGTGGGGCCGATTGGGAAGGCGCGCTGCGGATCGCGAGCGCGGCGGCGGCGGTTGCGGTCGGCAAGACCGGCACCGCGATCGTCAAGTCCGCCGAATTGCGCCGAAGGATCCTGCCGCACGCTTCGCTGGCGGCCGAGGAGAAGATCGTCCCGGCGGGCGGCGACATCGATGCACACCTTGCGGAGTGGCGCCGGCAGGATCTGCGCATCGGCTTCACCAATGGCTGCTTCGACATCCTGCATCCCGGCCACGTCAAGGTGCTGACCGCCGCGCGCGGCGCCTGTGACCGCCTGGTCGTCGGGCTGAACAGCGACCCCTCGGTGAAGCGGCTGAAGGGCGAGGGACGTCCGGTGCAGAACGAGCGCGCCCGCGCCGAGGTGCTGGCGGCGCTGGAAGCCGTCGACCTCGTCGCGATCTTCGAGGAGGACACGCCGATCAATCTGATCACGCAGGTGCGGCCGAGCGTGCTGGTCAAGGGCGGCGACTATACCCGCGAGCAGGTGGTCGGCCACGAGATCGTCGAAGCGGCCGGCGGCGAGGTGGTGCTGGTCGAGATCCTGGCCGGCCACAGCACGACGTCGCTGGTTGCGCGGGCCCGTGAGGGCAAAGCGTGAGCGCAAGCATGGCATCCCCGGCAGGCGCCGCGGCATGTCCGGCCTGGCGCGATCCGGCGCGCTGGCAGACCGCGACCGATGTGGTCGCGGTCCTGATCGCGCTGTCGCTGCCGTGGTCGACCTCGCTGGTCGGCATCTTCGGCGTGGTGCTGCTGATCGCGATTGCGCCGACCGTCGATCTGAAGGCGTTCTGGGCGCTGCTGAAGCGGCCGATCTGCCTGGCGCCGGTCGCGTTGTTTTGCCTCGCGCTTGTCGGCACGCTCTGGTCGGACGCGGCCTGGGGCGCGCGATTCTACGCGGTCGGGCCGACCGCAAAACTGCTCGTGCTTCCGGTCCTGCTCTATCATTTCCAGCGCTCGGCCCGCGGGACCTGGGTGTTCGTCGCTTTCCTCGTCTCCTGCACGCTGCTGATGCTGATGTCCTGGCTGGTGCTTGCCTATCCGCACCTCGCGCTGAGGGCGCCCGCGCCTGGCGAGCAGGGAGTCTTCGTCAAGAACTACATCGACCAGAGCCAGGAATTCACGTTGTGCGCGGTCGCGCTGGCCTATCCGATCGTGATGCTGCTACGGGCCAAGCGCATCCTGCCGGCCATTTTGCTGATCGCGATTGCGCTCAGCCTGTTCGCCAACATGGCGATGGTGGTGGTGTCGCGCACTGCATTGGTGACGGTTCCGATCATGTTCGCGGTGTTTGCGCTGCTCCATCTGCGTTGGCGCAGCATCGTCCTGATCCTTTGCGCGGCCGCCGCGTTAGCCGTGGTGGCGTGGTACGGCTCGCCCCAATTGCGCTCGACGGCGGAGTCGTTCGAGCGCGACTACAAGCTCTACATGGAGCGCAACGAGCCGACCTCGCTCGGCTTGCGGCTCGAATTCTGGCGCAAGTCGCTCGGCTTCTTCTCCGAGGCTCCGGTGATCGGCCATGGCACCGGCGCGACGCGGGGCCTGTTCGAGCGCGTCGCGAAGGGCGGTGTGACCCAGGCCTCCGGCGAAGTGATCGGAAACCCCCACAATCAAACGTTGAACGTCGCCGTGCAGTGGGGCATTGTGGGTGTAGCGATACTGTACGCGATGTGGCTCCTGCACCTTTTGCTGTTCCGCGGCGACGGTCTCGTCAACTGGATCGGGCTTCTCGTCGTGGTACAGAATATTTCTAGTTCGTTGTTTAATTCACACATCTTCGACTTTCATGAGGGCTGGATGTATGTGCTGGGCGTCGGAGTTGCGGGCGGCATGGCGTTGAAGGGGCAATTGGGGGCCGGTATGGAACCCGAGCCGCCTGCTCGTCCGTGATCGCTGGCAAGGGCTGTGCAGATACGCTATCAGCCTGCCAATGTCTCATCGCGAACTCCCAGTTGCCGGCAACCCGTCCGTTAGATGACGCGTCTTTCACAACTCACCCTGCGCAATTTCCTGATTTTGGTGCATGACGCGCTCGCGACGACGTTTGCGTTGCTGGCGAGCTTCTATCTGCGTTTCGAGGGCAGTCTCCTCACCGATCGATTGCCGCATCTGCTGCTGATTCTGCCCTGGTTCGTGCTGTTCAGCGTTTTCGTCAGCTATTTCTCCAATCTGACCACGGCGAAATGGCGCTTCACCTCGCTGCCGGACGCGGTGAATATCCTGCGGGTTGCAGCCGTGCTGACCCTGGCACTGGTCGTGCTGGACTACGTCTACTTCTTCACCGGAACGAATTCGCAAAGCCCGGTGTTCCTCGGCCGGGTCACGATCATCCTGTTCTTCTTCCTCGAGGTGTTCGCGCTGAGCGCGTTGCGTCTCGGCTACCGCTATTTCCGTTATTCGCGCACGCGCCTGCATGCCCGATCCGACAATGCCGCGCCGGCGCTGCTGGTCGGACGTACGGCCGATGCCGAAGTCGTGCTGCGCGGCATCGAGAATGGCGCGATCAAGCGGCTCTGGCCGGTCGGCGTGCTCTCGCCGTCGGACGCGGACCGCGGCCAGATGATCCGCAACATTCCCGTGGTCGGCGGCGTCGACGACATCGAGGCCGTGATTCGGGATTTCGAGACCCGCCAGCGGCCGATCAAGCGCGTGGTCATGACACCGTCGGCCTTCGAACCCGAAGCGCATCCGGAAAGCGTGCTGATGCGCGCCCGGCGGCTCGGCGTGATGGTCAGTCGCCTGCCGTCGCTGGAGGGCGGCGACGCGCCGCGACTGACCAACGTCGCCGTCGAGGACCTGCTGCTGCGCCCGAGCCAGAAGATCGACTACGCGCGGCTCGAGACGCTGGTGCGGGGCAAGTCGGTCATCGTGACCGGCGGCGGCGGCTCGATCGGCGCCGAAATCTGCGAACGGGTCGCGACTTTCGGCGCGGCGCGCCTCCTGGTCGTGGAGAACTCGGAGCCGGCGCTCTATGCGGTCACCGAGGCGCTGGCCGCGCGCGACTCCGGCCCCGAGATCGAGGGCCGGATCGCCGATATCCGGGATCGCGAGCGCATCACGCGGCTGATGAGCGAGTTCAAGCCCGACATCGTGTTCCATGCCGCGGCGCTCAAGCATGTACCGATCCTGGAGCGCGACTGGAGCGAAGGGGTCAAGACCAACATCTTCGGGTCGGTGAACGTGGCCGACGCCGCGCATGCCGCGGGCGCGAGCGCGATGGTGATGATCTCGACCGACAAGGCGATCGAGCCGGTGTCGATGCTGGGCCTGACCAAGCGGTTCGCCGAGATGTATTGTCAGGCGCTGGACCATGACCTGATGACCGAGGCAAAGGGCAGGCCGCACATGCGGCTGATCTCGGTGCGGTTCGGCAACGTGCTGGCGTCCAATGGATCGGTGGTGCCGAAATTCAAGGCGCAGATCGAGAGCGGCGGACCGATCACGGTGACCCATCCGGACATGGTTCGCTATTTCATGACGATCCGCGAGGCCTGCGATCTCGTGATCACGGCGGCGACGCACGCCATGACGCCTGCGAGGCCCGACGTCTCGGTCTATGTGCTGAACATGGGCCAACCGGTGAAGATCGTCGATCTCGCCGAGCGGATGATCCGTCTGTCGGGCCTGCAACCCGGCGTCGACGTCGAGATCGTGTTCAGCGGCATCCGTCCCGGCGAGCGGCTGAACGAGATCCTGTTCGCAAGCCAGGAACCGACGCTTGAGATCGGCGTCGCCGGCGTCATGGCGGCCAAGCCGAACCAGCCTCCGATGTCGACGCTGCGCAAGTGGCTTGCGGCGCTGGAGGATGCGATCGAGAGAGATGACCGTGTGACCATCCGCGCCGTCCTTCAGGACGCCGTGCCCGAGTTCGGATCGAATGCCGCCTGACCGCGCCGTTCTGCGGACGCCGAGACAGGACCGTTTCGAAAGCCATTGATGCGTAGTTCTCGAAAAGTCGTGGTCGTCAGCCAGCACTATCCGCCGGACCACAGCACGACCGCCGCGATCATGTCTGCGATCGCCGAACGGATCGCGCAGGAGGCGGAGGTGATGGTGGTCTCGGGGATGCCGGGCTCGGCGCGGGCGCCGGCGCCCGGGCGGCCCGCCGTCGTCGAGATCAGGAACTGGCTGCCTGGAAAGGCGGCGCTGATCAAGCGCGCGCTGGCCGAGGCGCTGTTCACCGGCCGGATCTTTTTTGCGCTGTTGTCGCGGCTGAAGCGGGGCGACGTGGCGCTGACGGTGACCGCTCCCTTCGCGCTGCCCTATGCGGTTGCCGCCGCGGCAAGGTTGAAGGGGGCCAAGTCGGCGCTGATCCTGCACGACCTGTTTCCCGACGTGCTCGTGATGGCCGGGCTGCTGCGGTCGTCCTCGCTGGTCGCGCGGGCGATGCGCGCGATCAATGCGCTGATGTTCCGGGCCCTGAACGCTGTCATCGTGATCGGCCGCGACGCCGAGAAGCTGCTGCTGCGATTTGGCGGAATGACTCAGGACAAGATCAGGTTCATCCCGAACTGGGCCACGCTCGCGCCCGGCAACCGTCCCGTGAGCCCCGACAATCCGTTTCGCAAGGCCATCGCCGCCCGCTTCGTCGTCGGGCTGTCAGGCAATCTCGGCTTCACCCATGATCCGGACATCGTGTTCGAGGCCGCGCGGCTGCTGCGTGACGAAAGCGAGATCCACTTCCTGCTCTCGGGATGGGGCATCGGCTTCGCGCGGCTCAAGGAACTGCAGGCCACCGCCCGGCTTGCCAACGTCACGCTGGTCGACCGCGTCGCGGACAGCGAGCTGGATGCGCTGCTCTCCAGCGCAGACGTCTGGCTCATTCCCTATCGCAAGGACGTCGCCGGCGTGTCGGTGCCGAGCCGGTTCTATAATCTGCTCGCGGCCGGTCGCCCCGTCATTCTCGTCTCCGAGCCCGAGGCAGAGGCCGCGCTCACCGTCAGCGAAAACCGGCTGGGCTGGGTCGTCACGCCGGGAAGGCCCGATCAACTGGCCGACGCCATCCGCCTGGCGTCGCGATCGCAGGACGCCGCGATGGCCGAGCGCGCCGTCGCGACCGCGCGGACCTTCAGTCCCGAGCGGGCGCTCGCGAGCTATGCTGCGCTGGTCCAGGAGCTGCTATCCAATCGCGATGTGGAGCGGATGGTATGAATGATGGTCGCCGGACGGTTCTGGTGACGGGTGCCAGCGGCTTCGTCGGCCGCCACGTCGTGCCCGTATTGGCGCGCAACGGCTGGGTGGTACGACGCGCGGTGCGAACGGCGCCGCAGGATGCGAACGACGTGACGATCGACTCGCTCAGTCCGGTCACCAATTGGGGCGCCGCGCTCGATGGCGTGGACGCCGTTGTTCATCTTGCGGCCCGCGTCCACCAGCAGTCCGACGAGCAGGCGATAGAGCTCTACCGCAACGTCAATATCGAGGGCACGCTGCATCTGGCACGTTCCGCGGCCGCCGCCGGCGTGCGCGATTTCATTTTCGTCAGCACGATCCTGGTGCATGGGCGCAGCAATTACGGGCGTCCTCCGTTTCGCGAGGACGATGTCCTGACACCGCGCGGCCTCTACGGAAACTCGAAGGCGGCCGCCGAGGTTGGCTTGAAGGAAATTGTGCCGGGCAGCGGCATGAGGGTGACCGTCATCAGGCCGCCGCTGATCTACGGCGCCGGCGCCAAGGGAAATTTCGCGTTGCTCAGGCGTGCCGTGATCAATCGCATGCCGCTACCGCTCGCTTATGTGAAGAATCGCCGCGCGTTCGTGTCGGCGGAAAACCTCGCGTCGTTCATCTTGCACCGGTTGTCGCACCCGGGAAACGATTTCGACGTGTTCCTGGTGGCTGACCGCGAGCAGGTCTCGACGCGGGAATTCGTCGAGCGCCTGGCCCGGGCGGCGGACACCGCGCCGCGTCTGTTCTGGCTGCCGGCGCCGCTCCTGAAGATGGCGCTCGGGATCAGCGGCCGCAAGGAAGCTTATGACAGCCTGTTCGCCTCGCTCGAGCTTGATCTCTCCAAGATCGCGGGCACCGGATGGCAGCAGCCGATCAGCCTCGACGAGGGGCTGCGGCGCGCGCTGCGTCAAACGGATAGCTGAGGCGATCAGAGCGGTCGCGAGAACCGCCGCAGCTGCCAGGCGACGGCGAGCGCGCCGGCCAGCAGCAGCGCGATGTCCGCGGTGAGCGAATTGAGGGCGACCGAGGCGAATGCGAGCAGCGCCAGCACCGCGTTGAGCGCAAACACCTCGCCGACGACGCGCCACACCGTGAACCCGTTGTCGGTCGCGCGCTGGTAGAAGTGCGAGCGATGCGCGGCCCAGAAAGGCTCGCGCCGCGCCATGCGGCGAAACAGCGTGACCGTCGCGTCCGTCAGATAGTACAGCGGCAACAGCAGCGCGGCGGCGAATTGCCGATGCAGGGCGAGCTCGAGCAGGCACCAGCCGAGCAGCAAGCCGATCGGCAGGCTGCCGACATCGCCGAGGAATATCCTTGCGACCGGTCGGTTGAAGGGCGCGAAGCCGAGCAGCGCGCCGCACAGCGCTGCCGCGACCAGCGCGGGAGCTGCGGGGACATGGCCGAAGCTACCGAGCAGGGCGATCGCCACGGTGATCGGCACGGCCTCGGCCGCGGTCATCAGGTCGAGCCCGTCCATGAAGTTGACGAGGTTCACGAACCAGAGGCCGGCGATCAGCAGCAGGCCGCGTTCGAGCCAGAGCGGGCCGGCTGGAACCAGCCTGAGACCATCAGGCGCGGAAAACACCACGGCCGCAACGGCGGCGGCCTGCATCAGCAGCCGCGGGACGACGGGCAGCGAGCGGATGTCGTCGGCAAAGCCCACCACCGCGATGAACAGGCAGGCCGCGAAGACGATGAAGGGAATCGTCAGGTCCTGCGATCCGGCCAGGACGATGACGATCCCGCCCGCCAGCAGCGTCGCCGCCGTGACCGCGATGCCGGCACCCTGCGGCGTTGGAATACGGTGCGACGAGCGCGCATTCGGCTTCGCCAGTGCCACACGCAGCAGCAGCGGCCGCGTCGCCTGGATCAGGACAGCCGAGATCGACGCAGCCAGAACCGCTGCGATCAATGACAAGAGGATTTCGAAAGCGCTCATTCTGGTCCGGCTATTGCGATCCCGGGACTCGCGATTGCGATCCCGGGACTTCGATCGGCTCTGTGCCCTTGGCGGCCTTTTCCGGGCTCAGGATCCACACCAGGCCGCCAAACACGCCAACCACGAACGATACTGCGCCGAACAACAGCGAGATGTTGACGCCCTCATTCGCGATCAATCCGGCGTAGCCGAAGGCCAGCGCCATCGTGGCCTCGCGCACGCCCCAGCCTGCGATCGAGATCGGCATCATCGTGATCAGCATCACCGGCGGCAACAACTGGAAGATCTGGCCGAAGGTGACGGGGGCGGTGATCGACTTCACCACGCACCAGGCGATCACGACGGTCACCACGTGAATGGCGATCGAGAGGGTTGCGACCCTCAATCCGTGCTTGCGGCTGAACAACACCCGGTTCGCGATGACCGCGCAGGCGTGGATGTGATGCGTCGCCCACCATTGCTTCAGCCAGGCCCATGGCAACACGCCGATCAGCAGGAAGCCAAATCCGGCCGCGAGTGCGGCGAGGTCGAGAAGCAGCAACGCCATCCAGCCGTTGGAATCGGAAATCAGCCGATAGCTCCAGGGCAGGGTGGCGGCGATGACGACGGCGAGGGCGATCAGTCCGATCGCGCGGTCGACGAAAATCGAATAGGTGGCTGCGCGCCAGCCCGCACCGGCACGCGCGACGAGCCAGAGCCGGACCGCGTCGCCGCCGATCGAGGACGGCAGTGTCTGGTTGAAGAAGGTGCCGATCACATTGAAGCGCATGGCCTGAGCGGTCTCCAGCGGAGCGCCGCACTCCACGCTGATCTCCCGCCAGCGCAACACCCCGAGAAAGATCTGCAGGAACGTGACCGCAATCGCGAGCCCGAGCCAGCCCAGGCTCTCGACCTGGATACGGGAGGCAAGGTCGTACAGATTGACCTTGCGCAGCGAGAAATAGAGCAGCGCGGCCGAGATCAGGATCTTGACGGTCGAAAGCAGGATTCGGCGCATTTCCGTTCGCGCTGCCAGGTTTCAGAATGTGTCAAAAACAGCGCAAAACGCTTTCGCGCGCCCAAATTCGCCGCCTTGGTATGGTTTCCGCGCCGATCTGGCAATACCCGTACTGGTCCCTATTGCGGCAGGCGCGAAGGGGTGGCTAAAGAGGCCGAAACGGGGGACGGCCGGCCACTCACCGGGGATTTAGGTTACCGGTAAAATCCGACCAGACGCGCGGGGGCGCGTGCTACTGCTTGGATAGTGCTTCCTAGGTAACAGGGCCGCCGGCTGCGATGGCCCGGGCTGATTTGGTGTGTCGTCGGCAGGCGGATACGACAGGATTTGCACGACAGGACTTGAGGCATCGATGGATCGACGAATTATTCCCCTGATCATGTGCGGCGGCGCGGGCACGCGGCTGTGGCCGGCGTCACGCGAGGTGCATCCGAAGCAGTTCCTGTCGCTGTTCGGGGCCCGCTCGACCTTCCAGGAGACGCTGCTGCGAGTTTCTGATCCGACTTTGTTCGAGCGTCCCATCGTGATCACCAACGAGGCCTATCGCTTCATGGTGCTGGAGCAACTGGCCGAGATCGGCCGCGAGGCCGACGTGCTGCTGGAGCCGATGCGCCGCGACTCGGGGCCGGCGATCGCGGCCGGTGCGGCGTTCGCGCAGAGCCGCGACAGCGAGGCGATCGTGCTGGCGCTGGCCGCCGACCATCTGGTGCGGGACACCCCGGCCTTCGTCGCCGCGTGCCGCGGTGGGTTGGTGGCTGCGGACACCGGCCGCATCGTGACATTCGGCGTCAAGCCGGAGCGGCCGGCCACCGAATACGGCTACATCAATCCGGGTGAGGTGGTCGCCGGAGAGGTGCGCGCGGTGGCGAAATTCGTCGAGAAGCCGGATGCCGCGACCGCGGCGGGCTATATCGATGCAGGTTATCTCTGGAACAGCGGCAACTTCATGTTCCGCGCAAGCGTGCTGCTCGACGAGTACCGCAATGTCGATGCGGACAGCGTGGCCTCGGTGGAGCAGTCGGTTACGTCGGCGGCGCGCGATCTCGGCTTCGTCAAGCTCGATGCGCCGGCCTTCGGCGCGGCGAAGGCGATCTCGATCGACTACGCCGTCATGGAGAAGACATCGCATGCCGCGGTGGTGCCGGTGGCGTGCGGCTGGTCCGACATCGGCTCGTGGCGTCAGGTCTGGGAGCTCGCCGACAAGGACAGCCTCGGCAACGCGGCGCGGGGCAAGGCGGTGTTCGAGGACTCCCGCAATTGCAACGTCTCGACCGACCGGGCGCTGGTTGCGCTCGAAGGCGTCGACGATCTCGTCGTGGTCGCGACCCAGGACGCCGTGCTGGTGTCACGCCAGAAGGACGCCAATGGGCTGAAGCGCCTGGTCGCGAAACTGAAAGTGGCGGCGCCGGAGGTGACCGAGAACCACATCAAGGTGCATCGCCCCTGGGGCTCCTATCAGTCGGTCGACAATGGCGATCGCCACCAGGTCAAGCGCATCGTCGTCAAGCCGGGCGGACGGCTGTCCCTCCAGAAGCACCATCACCGCTCCGAGCACTGGATCGTGGTGCGCGGCACCGCGCAGGTCACCGTCAACGAGCTGATCAAGACGGTGCACGAGAACGAATCGATCTACATCCCGATCGGCGCGGTGCACCGGCTGGAGAACCCGGGCAAGATCCAGCTCGAGCTGATCGAGGTGCAGACCGGCAGCTATCTCGGCGAGGACGACATCATCCGCATCGAGGATGATTATCGGCGCACCTGAGGCCAACGGGCCCGCGCTCAAGATCGAGTTGCGGGCGATGTAACTCTTTGAATCAAAACGTGTCCGGATTTCGCCGTTGGCATTCGCCACATTTGTGACGCCGTGCTATAGCGGCTGCCAACGAAGCGGTCGTGATTTGCGCCAAAGGCGCGGATCGGGCAGAGGGGCCTTGGTACTGATTCCCTCGGAGCCGGGACGGCTCCCTGAGAAGCCGGGACAACCGCCAGAACGTTACTTGGGGTCTACGATATGAATGCAAAAGTGTCCGCAGCCGGCGCGAAGGCCGATATCGGCCGCGCATTGCGCGTCGGCGTGATCGGCGCCGGCGTGATGGGCAGCAACCATGCCCGCGTGCTGGCCGGACTGCCCGGGGTGCTGTTGATCGGCATCGTCGATCCGCTGCCGGAACATCGCACCCGCGCCATCGACCTGGTCGGCTGCCGCGCCTTCGAAAGCCTCGATCAGCTGTTCGCCGAGGGCATCGATGCGGTGACGATCGCTGCCCCCACCCATCTGCATCACGAGATCGCGCTCGCCTGCATCGCGCGCAACATTCACATCCTGGTCGAGAAGCCGGTCGCATCCACGGTCGAAGAGGGCCGCGAGATCGTCGCGGCCGCCGAGCGGGCCGGCGTCACGCTGATGGTCGGCCATGTCGAGCGCTTCAATCCGGCGGTCGCCGCGATCAAGAAGGCGATCTCCGGCGAGGACATCCTGTCGATCGGCATCACCCGGGTCGGCCCGTTCCCGCCGCGAATGTCCAATGTCGGCGTCGTGATCGATCTTGCCGTGCACGACATCGACCTGATCCGCTGGTTCACCGAGTCCGACATCGTCGAGGTGCAGCCGCAGCTCTCGAGCGCCGTCGCCGAGCGCGAGGACATCGCGCTGCTGCAGTTCCGTACCGCGTCCGGCGTGCTCGCCCACATCAACACCAACTGGCTGACGCCGTTCAAGGCACGCAACGTGACGGTCGCAACCCGCGGCAAGTATGTGATGGGCGATCTGCTCACGCGTCAGGTCACCGAATGTTTCGGCTTCAAGCCGGACGGCAGCTATTCGATGCGTCATCTGCCGGTCGGTCACGACGAGCCGCTGCGCGCCGAACTGATCGCCTTCCTCGATGCCGTGCGCGGCGGCAAGCTGCCGGCCGTGTCCGGCGACGAGGGCGTGGCGAGCCTCGAGATCGCGATCCGCTGCCTGGAATCGCCCGCCAGGCCCGCCGCCTCGACAATGCGCAAGGGGCCGCGCCGCATCGCCGGCTGATTTTCATTCATTCAACACGTGCAAAGAGCTTCCATGAACCAGCATATGCAGCTTGAGCCCATTCCCTTCATCGATATCGCCGCGCAGCGCCGGCGGCTCGGCAAGTCGATCGATGATGCGGTCGCGCGCGTGCTCGACCATTGCCAGTTCATCAACGGTCCCGAAGTGACCGCGCTGGAGAAGGCGCTGGCGGATTATAGCGGCGCAAAGCATGTGGTCAGCTGTGCGAGCGGCACCGACGCGCTCTTGATGGTCCTGATGGCGAAGAATGTCGGGCCGGGCGACGCGGTGTTGTGCCCGACCTTCACCTTCTGTGCGACCGGCGAGGTCGTGACGCTGACCGGCGCGACGCCGGTTTTCGTCGACGTCGACGAGGAGACCTTCAACATCGACGTCAACTCGCTGAAGCGCGGCATCGCGACGGCGCGCGCGCGCGGCCTGAAGCCGGTCGCCGTGATCCCGGTGGACCTGTTCGGCCAGAGCGCCGATCACGATGCGATCGGCGCGGTCGCCGAGGCCGAGGGCCTGTTCGTGCTCGATGACGCCGCGCAGGGCTTCGGCGCAACCTACAAGAACCGCAAGCTCGGCACCTTCGGGCTCGCGACCGGGACCAGCTTCTTCCCGGCCAAGCCGCTCGGCTGTTTCGGCGACGGCGGCGCGATCTTCACCGACGACGAGGAACTCGCACGCACGCTGCGCAGCATCCGCGTGCACGGCCAGGGCTCGGACAAGTACGACAACGTGCGGCTCGGCCTCACGGCGCGGCTCGACACCATGCAGGCGGCGATCCTGCTTGAGAAGCTGAAGATTTTCGACGACGAGATCGCGGCGCGCAACAAGGTGGCGGAGCGCTATTCGCGCGCGCTCGGCAACCTCGTCGCGGTGCCGCGCCTTGCGCCGGGCTGTACCTCGGTGTGGGCGCAGTACACCATCCGCCTGTCCGACGGCATCGATCGCGACACCTTCGCGGCGGCCCTGAAGGCGCACGGCGTCCCGACCATGATCTACTATCCCAAATCGGTGCACCAGCAGACGGCCTACAGCCACTATCCGGTTGCCGACGGCGGCCTGCCGGTCAGCGAGCGCCTGTCGAAGGACGTCATCGCCCTGCCGATGCACCCCTATCTCGACGAGACGACGCAGGACCGCGTCATCCAGGCTGTGCGCAGCGCGCTACAGGCATGATCCCGAAAAGTGGCTTCCGGTTTTAGGGCAGGATCATGCCTAAATCGTTAAAGGCCTGATAGGAAACTTTTTCGTACCGTAATCATGCGCTAGAAGCAGCGCATGCTTGGGCGCATCTTCACCGTCGGCGGCTATACCCTGCTATCGCGGGTCACCGGGTTCGCACGCGACATCATGCTCGCGGCGATCCTCGGTGCGGGGCCGGTTGCCGACGCCTTCTTCGTGGCGCTGCGGCTGCCCAACCATTTCCGCGCGATCTTCGCCGAAGGCGCCTTCAACGCCGCTTTCGTGCCGGCCTACGCCCATGTCCATGGCGAGCGCGGCGAGGCGTCCGCACGGCTGTTCGCCGACCGCATCTTCACGCTCCTGTTCGCCTCGCAGGTGATCCTGCTGGCGGTGGCGATGGCGTTCATGCCGCAGGCGATGAGCGTCCTCGCGCCGGGCTTCACCGAGGACGCGGCGCAGCGCAAGCTCGCGATCGAGCTGACGCGGATCACCTTTCCCTATCTGCTGCTGATCACGCTGGTGACGCTCTATGGCGGCATGCTCAACGTGATGCATCGCTTCGCCAGCGCGGCCGCGGCGCCGATCTTCCTCAACCTCGCCATGATGATGACGCTGGCGCTCGCGGCTTTCTTCCCCAGCGCGGGCCACGCCGCGGCATGGGGCGTGCTGATCTCGGGCTTCCTGCAATTCTTCCTGCTCGCCGGCGACCTCGCGCGCCACAGCGGCCTGCCGCGGTTCGCGCCCTTGCGGCTCGACGAGGACGTCCGCGGCTTCTTCCGCGCGCTGGGTCCGGCGACGCTGGGCTCGATGGGCACGCAGGTGGCGCTGTTCGCCGACACCATCATCGCGACCTTCCTCCCCGCAGGCGCGCTGTCGGCGCTGTATTATGCCGATCGCCTCAATCAATTGCCGATCGGCGTGATCGGGATCGCGATCGGCACCGTGCTGCTGCCGGAGATGTCGCGGCGGCTGAGCGCCGACGACCACGCCGGCGCGATGGCTGCACAGCGCCGCGCCTTCGATTTCACGCTGCTGTTCTCGGTACCGTTCGTGGCGGCGTTCCTGACCGTGGCCGATCCGATCATGCGCGCGATGTTCGCCCGCGGCGCCTTCTCCAAGGCCGATGCGGCAACCGCCGGCGCCACGCTCGCGGCCTATGCGGTGGGGCTGATTCCGTTCGTGATGATCCGCAGCGCGGTTGCGACCTTCTACGCCCGCAAGGACACTGCAACGCCGGTAAAAGCGGCGCTGACCGGGGTCGCGGTCAACGTCGCGCTGAAGATCGCGCTGGTCGGCACGCTGGCGCAGGTCGGGCTCGCGCTCGCGACCGCGGTCGGCGCCTGGATCAATCTGCTGCTGGTGCTGATGTTTGCCGTGCGCCGCGGCTACCTCGCGCTCGATCGCGCGATGATCCGCTCGTTCGGCACCTTCGCGCTGTGCGGGGTGCTGCTCGCGGTCGCGCTGTGGCTGACCTCGCATTTCGCTTATGTGTGGTTCGCGCCGATGCAGATCTTTCGTGATGAGCTGATCCTGCTGCTGCTGATTGCCGTCGGCGTCTTCGTCTATGCCCTCTCGATCCTCACGCTGTTCGGCCGCGGCTGGCTGTTCGCGCTGCGCCGCGTATAGTTTTACCTGTCAAATCAAGTGCATAGGAGGCGGCTGTGTGATAGCGCCGCGCGCGGCGGAAAGCGGTTTGCGCTTCGCCGACAACCACGCCAATATGCGCAAAACACACCAAGGCAATTGGAGAGACGATGGCAGCTCCCATCAAATTCGGCGTCGGACAAAGTGTGCGGCGCAAGGAGGACGACGCTCTGATTCGCGGCAGGGGCCGCTATACCGACGACGTTGCACCGTCTCCCGCATTGCACGCGCTGATGCTGCGTTCGCCGCATGCGCACGCGACCTATACGATCGATGCCGGCAAGGCCCGCGGCATGCCCGGAGTGGCGCTGATCCTGACCGCCGCCGACGTCGCCGAGCTCGGCGGCCTGCCGTGCCTGTTCAATCTCGAAACCGATCCGTTCACCGCTCCGCCTTATCCGATCCTCGCCAGGGACGAGGTGCGCCATGTCGGCGACGCGGTAGCCTTCGTGGTCGCCGATACCGTCGACCATGCCCGTGACGCGATCGAGGCGATCGACGTCAAATGGACGCCGCTGCCGGCCGCGGTCGGCCTCGTCAATGCGGTGAAGAAGGACGCGCCGCAGGTCTGGCCGGACAAGCCCGGCAATGTGCTGTTCGACGTCTCGATCGGCGACAAGAAGGCCGCCGAAGACGCGTTCGCCAAGGCGCATGCGGTAGCCGAGATCACCATCGTCAATCCGCGCGTCATCACCAATTTCATGGAGACGCGCGCCGCGGTCGCGGAATACGACGCCAAGAAGGATCATCTGACGCTGACGATCGGCAGCCAGGGCAGCCACCGCCTGCGCGAGATCCTCTGCGACATGATCCTGAAGATGCCGAAGGAGAACATGCGGGTGATCTGCCCGGATGTCGGCGGCGGTTTCGGCACCAAGCTGTTTCCCTATCGCGAATATGCGCTGATCGCGGTCGCCGCGCGCAAGCTCAAGAAGAGCATCAAATGGACGGCCGAGCGCTCCGACCATTTCATGGGCGACGCGCAGGGCCGCGACAATCTCACCACCGCGAAGATGGCGCTCGCCGAAGACGGCAAATTCCTCGGCATGGATGTCGACCTGATGGGCGACATGGGCGCCTATCTCTCGACCTTCGCGCCTTATATCCCGCATGGCGGCGCCGGCATGCTGCCGGGCCTCTATGACATCCAGGCCTTCCACTGCCGGGTCCGCACCGTGTTCACCAACACGGTGCCGGTCGATGCCTATCGCGGCGCCGGCCGCCCGGAGGCCGCCTATGTCATCGAACGCCTGGTCGATGCCGCCGCGCGCAAGCTCGGCATGACGCCGGACGCCATCAGGCGGAAGAATTTCATTCCGCCGAAGTCGCTGCCCTACACGACCGCGACCGGCAAGGTCTACGACTCCGGCGACTTCGTCGCGCACATGAAGCGCGCGATGGAGATTGCCAACTGGAAGGAGTTTCCGAAGCGCGCCAAGGCGGCCAGAAAGGACGGCCTGGTGCGGGGCATCGGCATGGCGAGCTATGTCGAGGTCTGCGGCACCATGGGCGAGGAGACCGCCAATGTGGCGCTCGATGCCAATGGCGATATCTCGGTCCTGATCGGCACGCAGTCGAGCGGGCAGGGCCACCAGACCGCCTATGCGCAGATCGTCGCCGAGCAGTTCGGCGTGCCGCCCGAGCGCGTCCATGTGCTGCAGGGCGATACCGACAAGATCGCGACCGGCCTCGGCACCGGCGGCTCGGCATCGATTCCGTCCGGCGGCGTCAGCGTGCAGCGCGCGACGCATGATCTCGGCAACAAGCTGAAGGAGCTCGCGGCGCAG
The DNA here is from genome assembly GCF_009720285.1 of Bradyrhizobium sp. BR2003. Classification (NCBI taxonomy): domain Bacteria; kingdom Pseudomonadati; phylum Pseudomonadota; class Alphaproteobacteria; order Hyphomicrobiales; family Nitrobacteraceae; genus Bradyrhizobium; species Bradyrhizobium sp. BR2003. The sequence continues at coordinate 37,438 of NZ_SMYJ01000025.1, read as the reverse complement.
GCGCTGGAAGCCGGCGCCGGCGACCTCGAAATCGCCGACGGCCGCATCCGCATCGCCGGCACCGACCGCTCGATCAGCTTTGCCGATCTCGCCAAACGCCCCGGCGGCGATACGTCGAAGATGAATGCGAGCGCGACCTTCGCTAGCGCCGACGGCACCTATCCGAACGGCACGCACCTCGCCGAGGTCGAGATCGATCCCGCCACCGGCATCATCAAGATCGTCAGCTACGTCATCGTCGACGATTTCGGCGTCACGCTCAATCCGCTGATGCTGGCGGGCCAGGTTCATGGCGGCGCGATGCAGGGCATCGGACAGGCGCTGATGGAGCAGGCGGTGTACAGCCCGACCGACGGTCAGCTCGTCACCGGCACGTTCATGGACTATGCGCTGCCGCGCGCCTCCGACGGGCCGTCCTTCGTGTTCGAGACCCATAACGTGCCCTGCACGACCAATCCAATGGGCGTGAAGGGCGCGGGCGAGGCCGGCGCGATCGGCTCGTGCCCGGCGGTCGTCAACGCGATCGTCGAGGGGCTGCATCGCGAGTACAAGATCGACCACATCGACATGCCGGCGACGCCGGAACGGGTCTGGATCGCGATCCGCGAGGCGCAGCGCCGCCACAATCTCTGATAAATTGTCGCAGGCGGAATGAAGATTCCGCCTGCGGTGTTTTGCAAACCAGGCCGGCCGCAGACCGCGGACCGGGACAGAGCGGAATTGAGGGGTTTTGCCGATGAAGCGGATTGTCGTCGTCGCAGCGATGCTTGCGTTGAGTGCCGGTGCCGTCGTGGCCCAACAGGATCAGGTCAAGAAGACCCAGGCCATGATGAAGGACAATGGCAAGAATGCGGGCGCGCTGGCGGCGATGCTCAAGGGCGAGAAGCCCTACGACCAGGCGACCGTCAATGCCGCGCTGGCCCAGTTCGAGGACACGGCCAAGCAGCTTCCGACACTGTTTCCGGAGAGCATGAAGGGCGTCAAGCTGGACGGTGACTATGCCCCTTCGCCAAAAATCTGGGAAGACAAGACGGGTTTCGCGCAGCAGGCAACGAGCTTCGCCAAGGCCGTCACCGATGCCAAGGGCAAGATCAAGGATGTGGATACCCTGAAGGTCGAATTGGGCCTGATCGGCAAGCAGTGCGGCGGCTGCCACGAGACCTATCGCCTCAAGAAGGGTTGATCGCCATTCGGCCCATCGTCGTTCGATCAATGAAAAGGGCGGACGCTTCGAGGCGTCCGCCCTTTTTTGTGTCGGCCGCTTCTTGTTGAAGCGACGTCGCGACGACGACTTCGTCAGGATGACTTGGTGACGGATTACTTCGTCACTTGGCCGCGGATCTCACCGCCCGGGTTGGCCGCGGTGTGAACGTTGACATAGTACTTGCCGGCGAGGAGATCGGCGGCCTGCGCGTCGGTCAGGGTTGCGCTGCCTTCGACCGGGCTCGATGTCGCGTTCGGGATGGCGACCGCGACACCGGAATTCTTGCCGGCCTCGGCGGGGCCGTGGAAATGCGCGGCGGTGGCCGGACCCGACAGGCCGGAATAGGTCAGCTTCCAGCTCAGCTTCTTGCTGGCGGCATCGTAGTCGATGTCGGCGGTGCCGGTGGCGGCGCTGGTATTCGGCGGCACTTCGCTCTTGCCATCCAGCTTCGCCGTGAACTTCTCGGCAAAGGCCGGACCGGCGAGGGCGATGGCGGCGCCGAGCGTCAGCGTGGCAAGCAAGGTCTTGTTCGACATGGTTCTCTCCCCTTTGACGTTACAGGATGGTTGCAATCTTCAAACAGCGGCTTTTCGGATTTATTCCCAAAATGATCGTGGGTGCGGCAAATTTGATGCGAGCTTGTCCGACGGGTTGCCATCATACTGGTTGCTACGATGACGCGACCAATGACGGATCGGCGAATGCTGCGACGAATTTTCCTCCTGGCGATTCTGGCCGGCGTAATCGGCCTTGGCGTGTTCTGGTGGCTGACGATCCCCGCGACCGTCGCCGCCGGCGCCCTGCCAGCCTATCAGCCTGACCTGGCCAACGGCCTCACAACGTTCAATGCGGGGGGATGTTCCTCCTGCCATGCCGTGCCGAAGCAGGACGACCGCACGAGGCTCGGCGGCGGGCTCGCGATCACCTCGCCGTTCGGTACCTTCTATGCGCCGAACATCTCGCCCGACCCGAACGACGGCATCGGCCGCTGGAGCGAGGCCGATTTCGTCACTGCGGTCATGAAGGGCACCTCGCCATCGGGCGCGCACTATTTCCCGGCGTTTCCGTACCCGTCCTATCAGCACGCCAAGGTCAGCGATGTGCGCGACCTGTTCGCCTATCTGAAGACCTTGCCGCCGGTCGCCGGCAAGGTGCGCGACCACGAGTTGCCGTTTCCGTTCAACATCAGGCGCAATGTCGGCGTCTGGAAATTGCTGTTCATGAACGGCAAGCCGTTCATCGCGGATGCAAGCCGCTCCGCGCATTGGTATCGCGGCGCCTATCTCGTCAACAGCTTCGGCCATTGCGCCGAGTGCCACAGCCCGCGCAATGTCCTCGGCGGCATCGTCACCGCGCAGCGCTTCGCTGGTGGTCCGAATCCGGAGGGCGAAGGCTGGGTGCCCAACATCACACCAAGGGGGATCTCGGACTGGAGTGTGAAGGATATCGCCTATTTTCTCGAGAGCGGCCAGACGCCGGACGGCGACTCCGCCGGTGGGGCGATGGTGCGCGTGATCCGCAACACCTCGCAACTGTCGTCGTCCGACCGCGACGCGATCGCCGAGTACATCAAGTCGCTGCCGCCGGTCGAGGGACCGCCGAAGCCGGTGAAGAAGGAGAAGGAGTCGTAAAGCGGGATGAGCTTTGGTTGAACCGGCTCGCCGCGGTTTCGGTTCACCTCTCCCAAGGGAGAGGTGAACTTTCGACGCCGTTCAAGCTCGATCCAATCTCATCATGCTCTCGTGGACGCGTCCTACTTCGCGCCGAACGCCTTGAAGGTGATGATGGTGAGGGTGTCCTGGATGCCCGGGATCACCTGAACCTTCTCGTTGATGAAATGGCCGATGTCGGTGTCGTGGTCGACGTAGAACTTGACCAGAAGGTCGTAATTGCCCGCGGTGGAATAGATCTCGGACGCAATCTCGGCCTCCGCCAGCGCGTTGGCGACGGCGTAGGACTGGCCGAGCTTGCATTTGATCTGGACGAAGAAAGGAACCATCAAAGTCGTCTCCGGGGATTTCCGCGACTATAGGCCCAAAACGGGCGACCAAGGCAAGGGGCGAGGCAAGGGGGCAAGGCGAGGCCAACCCGCGCTAAAGTCAGGCGAACTTGCCGTCGATCCGCGGTCGGGCTAGGACAGGCCATGGTCTTGTTCGCGATGGTCGCATTCGTATCAACCGCCGGTTCTGCTAGATGACGCCGGTCGCGCTCACCATTGCCGGCTCGGACTCCTCGGGCGGGGCGGGCATCCAGGCCGACCTCAAGAGCTTTGCCGCGCTCGGGGTGTTCGGGGCGTCTGCGATCACGGCGCTGACCGCGCAGAACACCACGGGGGTCAGCGGCATTCATCCGGTGCCCGCGTCATTCGTCACCGCCCAGATCGATGCGGTGTTCTCCGACCTCGCGGTCGGCGCGGTCAAGATCGGCATGGTGGCACAGGCCGAGACGATTGCGGCGATCGCCGACGGGCTGATGCGCTGGGCGCCGCGTCATGTCGTCCTCGATCCGGTGATGGTCGCAACCTCGGGCGATCGGCTGCTTGCCGCCGAGGCGGTCGATGCGCTGAAGACCCTGCTGTTTCCGCTGGCCTCGCTGATCACGCCGAACCTGCCGGAAGCGGCGGCGCTGCTCAACGAGCCGGTTGCCGAGAGCGAGGCCGACATCGAGCGACAAGGCAAGCGATTGCTGGCGATGGGTTGTCGCGCGGTGCTGGTCAAGGGCGGCCACGGCCACGGCGTTGACAGCATCGACTATCTGATCGACGCCGAGCGTAGCATCGCGCTGGCTGCGCCGCGCATTGCGACCGCCAATACGCATGGCACCGGCTGCTCGCTGTCCTCGGCAATTGCAGCAGGGCTCGCGAAGGGCGAGAGCATGGAGACCTCCGTGCGCAACGCCAAGGCCTGGATCACCGAAGCAATCGCCGCTGCCGATCGTTTTGCCGTCGGCCACGGCCATGGGCCGGTGCATCACTTTCACAAATACTACTGAAAGTATCGTAGCCGTGTAGCCCGGATGGAGCCAACGGGTCGCGCGAACGCGCGCCGGTTGGCTCCATCCGGGCTACGCACCGCGCGCGTCGTTCCATCGCGTTACGCAGCCACACAACGCCTCTTCCCCACAGCCGCGACCGCCGATGTCGCCAGATTGTCGCACGCTGCTGTTATCCGCAGGGCAGGGGCGTACTGCTGATTCTCGTTAACTGTTTGTGGGGCCTTGGGTCGCGGGGATCGTCATCGCCTTGTCACAGGAATCTGTTAGGTGCACAGGCATGGGAAGTGACTCCTTGAGTGAAGAAAGTCCCGAGCGGCACTTTCGCACTTTGTTTATCTCCGATGTCCATCTCGGAGCCCGCGGTTCGCAAGCCGACCGCCTGCTGGACTTCCTCCGCTCTCACGATGCCGACACGATCTACCTCGTTGGTGATATCGTCGACGGCTGGGCGCTGAAGTCGAACTGGTACTGGCCGCAGACCCATAACGATTTCGTGCAGAAGATGCTGCGCAAGGCGCGCAAGGGCGCCAAGGTGATCTACGTCCCGGGCAACCACGACGAGTTCCTGCGCAAATATTACGGCACGCATTTCGGCGGCATCGACGTGGTGGAGAACACCGTCCACACCGGCGCCGACGGCAAGCGCTATCTCGTGATCCACGGCGACATCTTCGACCTCGTGGTGCAGAACGCGCGCTGGCTCGCCCATCTCGGCGACAAGGCCTACGACTTCGCGATCCAGATGAATCGCTTCGTCAACTTCTTCCGCAAGATGTTCGGCGTGCCGTACTGGTCGCTGTCGCAATGGGCCAAGCTGAAGGTCAAGAAGGCGGTGAACTATATCGGCGCCTTCGAGGCGACGCTTGCCGGCGAGGCGCGGCGCCACGGCTGCGACGGTGTGATCTGCGGCCACATCCACTACGCGACGATTCATGACGAGCACGGTATCCGCTACATGAATTGCGGCGACTGGGTGGAGAGTTGCACAGCGCTCGCCGAGCATGAGGACGGCCATTTCGAGATCATCACCTGGACCGACCCGGTGCGCCGGATCGCGCCAGTTCCGCGAGTGACGGCACGCGCTGCATGACGCATATCCTGGTCGCGACCGATGCGTGGCATCCCCAGGTCAACGGGGTTGTCCGCACGCTGACCATGATGGCACAGGCGGCGAAATCGCTCGGCGTCGAGGTGAGCTTCCTGACGCCGGACGAGTTCCGCACCTTCGCGATGCCGAGCTATCGCGATCTCCGGCTGGCGCTGCCGTACCGGGCCAAGGTCGCAAGTCTGATCGAGGCTGCGAGGCCCGACAGCATCCATATCGCGACTGAGGGGCCGATCGGGCTTGCGGTGCGCCGCTACTGCCGCAAGCGCGGCCTGCCGTTCACGACGAGCTTCCACACCCGCTTCCCCGAATACGTCTCGGCGCGGACGCCGGTCCCGGAGGCCTGGGTGTGGCGCGCGCTGCGCTGGTTCCACAGGCCGAGCCGCGCGGTGATGGCGGCGACCCCGGCGCTGGCGGCCGAGTTGCGTCAGCGCGGCTTCCGCAACGTGGTGCTGTGGTCGCGCGGCGTCGATACTGCGCTGTTCCATCCGCGCGACGTCGATCTCTGCCTGCCGCAGCCGGTCTATCTCAGCGTCGGCCGGGTGGCGGTGGAGAAGAATCTGGACGCCTTCCTCGAGCTCGATTTGCCGGGAACCAAGGTCGTGGTCGGCGACGGCCCGGCGCGGGCGGCGCTGGAGCGGAAATATCCGGACGCCGTGTTCCTCGGCGCCCGCCATGGGGAAGAATTGGCTGAGATCTACGCCGCGGCCGATGTGTTCGTTTTCCCGAGCCGGACCGATACGTTCGGTCTGGTGCTGCTTGAAGCGTTGGCGAGCGGCCTGCCGGTTGCCGCTTTTCCGGTCACCGGTCCCCGCGACGTGATCGGCGCGGCGCCGGTCGGCGTGCTCGATGAGGATTTGCGCCATGCCTGCCTGGAGGCGCTCAGCATCCCGCGGCAGGCCTGCGTCGATTTTGCTGCGCTCCACACCTGGCAGGCGTCGGCCCGGGTGTTCATCGACCGTTGCATGAACGTCCGTCCCGCGCCGCCGGATGGCGAAGGGGAAGCGTTCGAATTCGGTGCCGAAGAGCACCATTTCGCCGTCCTGCCGGCACCACAGCCAAACTCACGCTAGTTGGGTCACGCAAGCTTGTTTTTGACGCGTTTTCTTCACGCGAACCGGTCCCCACTTCACTCGAAAACGCTATGAAGCGTCTTGCCCGCCAGCCTGCTGCCGCGATACAAATTGCGAATGACGGACACCGTTCTCAATCCACCCGTCGCTGCCGCGGACATCGATGCCGCCGCAAGGGTGGTCGCGCCGTTCGCGGTGCGCACGCCGCTCCTGACCTTCCCCGTTCTCAACGAACGCGTCGGCAGCCAGGTTTTCCTCAAGCCCGAAATGCTGCAGCGGACCGGATCGTTCAAGTTTCGCGGCGCCTTCAACAAGCTCGCCTCGATCCCGCAGGACAAGCGGAGCGGTGGCGTCGTCGCGTTCTCCTCGGGCAACCACGCCCAGGGCGTCGCCGCGGCGGCCAAGATCCTCAACATGCAGGCGACCATCGTGATGCCTGCGGACTCGCCGATCACCAAGCGCGAGCGCACCAAATCCTATGGCGCCGAAGTCGTGCTCTACGACCGCGATCGCGACGACCGCGAGGCGATCGCCAACGGCATTGCCGGCAAGCGCGGCGCGACCTTGGTGCGCCCCTACGACGATCCCTTCGTGATCGCGGGCCAGGGCACCGCCGGCCGCGAGATCGCCGAGGACATGGCCGCGCTCGGACTGACGCCCGACATCGTGGTCGCGCCGGCGTCGGGCGGCGGATTGATCGCCGGCGTCGCAACCGCGGTGAAGGCGAAATATCCGCAGGCCCAGGTGATCGTCGCCGAGCCCGCGGGCTATGACGACCACGCCCTGTCGCTCAAGGTCGGACATCGCGAGGCGCATCCGGTCGCGGCGCGCACCATCTGCGATGCGCTGATGGCGATGATGCCGGGCGAACTGACCTTCGCCATCAACAGCAAGCTGCTCGCAAATGGCGTCAACGCCACCGATGACGAAGTCGGCGCCGCCGTCGCCTTTGCCTACCGCGAGCTGAAGCTCGTGGTCGAGCCCGGCGGCGCGGTCGGACTCGCCGCGCTGCTCGCGGGACGGATCGACGCCAAGGGCAAGAACGTCGTCATCGTGCTGTCGGGCGGCAATGTCGACGCCGACCTGTTCGCGAAACTCGTTGCCTGACGCCGGGTTAGGCACCGATGCTGCCGCGGCACATGAGCTGGCTCACGTTGCGTGTGCGGGGCATGAATGCTTCGCGCGCCACGCATCATGCGCGGGCTTGACCCGCGCATCCATCTCAAAGGAAGCTCTTGGTCGATGGATTGCGGGGGCGCAGGCGAGCTGAGCGACGCCGTCCTTTGGACGGCTATGCCCGACAATGACGAAGTGCGGACGTCGGCGCTTACGAGAAGAACGCGATCCTCTCGGCCTGGCTCATGCGGCGGATCGGCGCGAGCGGGTCGTTGGCCGCAGCACTCGGCCTTTTCAGAAGACCACTGGCGATGATCGTCGAGCCGAGTGAGACCTCCGCTGCTGGAACAGCAGCCTCAACGGCGGGCGGGAGAGGCGGCGGCATCACCAGAGTTTCGGCAATCGGCGCTGCGGCCAGCGGTGGCGGCTCGATCTTGACTTCGGCCCTGACCTCGACCTGCGACGCGGGCGCCGGTGCAGGCTCGGGCTGAATGGCGGGCGCAACCATTTCGGGCTCGGCCGTCATCGCCTCGGCGACGCCCATCGCTTCCGCGATGCGCATCTCCTCGGCGGCGCGCATTTCCTCCGCGATCGCCTCTTCGTCGATCGGATCGGGCGCGCCCATCTCCATCGCGATCAGGTCGAGCACCGCCTCGTCATGGGCGTCGGCCGCCGCTTCGTTGCTGACGCGGGCGAGTTCTGCGGCCTCGGCTTCGGCCAGCGCGGCTTCAGCCTTGAGCCAGGCCTCGCTCGGCTGTGGCATCACGGCCGTAGCGGCCTCAGGGGCGGGAATCGCGGCTTCGACGTTCGACACGGCAGCGGCCTCCTGAGGCGGCGCTGGCGGCGTAGCGGCCATATCGGGGGCTTCACTTTCGACCACCGGTGGCGGCGCAGGGGCCGCTGGCGGCGGCTCCGCAACCGGCGCCTCGGCCACATCTGGCTCGGCCGCAGGCGTCGCCGCCTTGTCCGGATCGAATTCGCTCAGGCGGCGTGCCAGCGCAGCGAAGGCGGCATCCAGCACGGCCTTGGCATCGTCCATCGAGACCTCGGCGGCGCCAGCCTCGATCGCGCTGACCTGCGAATCGATGATGTCGCAGATCCGGCCGTCATTGCCGATCTCGCGCAGCCGCCACGAGATCTCCCTGATCACCCGCACGCCCTTGCGCACCGGCGCGAGGCTCTGCTCGAAGCTGATGCCGTCGAGCGCGGCGATGGCGGAGGCCTGGGCGGCTTCGATTGCGCCGCGCAGGGCGGCCAGCGCCTGCGCCACCTGCTCGTCCCTGATCGCCGCTGCGGCGGCTTGCCGCTGCGCGCTGAGGCTTTCCTCGATCCGCGCCACCGCATCGAGCACCATGCGGGTATCGGCATTGCGGTTGCGCTTGGCGTATTCGCCGAGGAACCAGCGGCCCCGCGAAGTCTCCATGAAGGCCGCGCTGATCGCGGCATAGTCCTCCTCGCTCGGCAGGGCCGCGCGGGCGGATATCGGCGACAGGGCGAATGCTTCTTCGGCCATCACAATCTCTCCGCGCAAATCACTGCGCGTTACGCTAACGATCACCACGATATCGCGCGAATCGCAATTGAATTGATGTCTTCCGAATCACAAATCCCCATTGCAGCAAAGGTTGCATCGCGGCGATTCGCGCGCAGCCTTGCGGCATTCTATGCCACGCTGTTCGGCATGACCGGCGTTCACCTGCCGTTTTTCACGGTGTGGCTGAAGGCGGTCGGCATCGACGCCACCTGGATCGGCATCATCACCGCGGTGCCGCCGGTGACGCGTTTCACCGTGCTGCCGCTGGTCACCGCGGCGGCGGAACGGCGCCAGATGCTGCGCGGGGCGATCATCGCCACCGGATTCGCCACCGCGTTCGGCTTTGCCGTGATCGGCACCCAGCACCAGGCGTTCGTGCTGCTGGCGATCTATGCGCTGACCTGCTGCGTCTGGACGCCGATGGTGCCGCTCACCGACGCCTATGCGCTGCGCGGCGTCAGGCAATTCGGCCTCAGCTACGGACCGCTGCGGCTGTGGGGCTCGGCCGCCTTCGCGGTCTGCGCGCTGCTGTGCGGCTTCCTGCTCCGCTATGTCGCGGAGGTCGACCTGATCTGGATCATCACGGCCGTGACGGTGCTCGGCGCGCTGGTCGGGCTGACGCTGCGGCCGCTGGGCCGTCCAGCGGCTGCCGTCACACCTGCGGCCGGCGCGCCAAAACTGCTGCGCAATCCCACCTTCCTCGCCATCATCGTATCCTCGGCGCTGATCCAGGGCAGCCACGGCGCCTATTACATCTTCGCATCGATTGCCTGGCAGCAGGCCGGCTTCAGCGGCCTGACGATCGCGTGTCTCTGGGTGCTCGGCGTGATCGCCGAGATCGTGCTGTTTGCGGCCTCGCCGCGCTTCACTCTGCCGTCCGCTGTGCTGGTGATGATCGCAGCCTCCAGTGCCGCGGCGCGCTGGGCGATTACCGCGCAGGACCCGCCGCTTGCGGTGCTTGCCGTGGTCCAGCTCGGACACGGGCTGAGCTTCGGCCTGACGCAGGTCGGCATCATGGGCCTGATGGTGCATCACGTGCCGGTTCACGTGATGGCGCGCGCGCAAGGCTATCTCACGGCCTGCGGCGGCATTGTCGCCAGCACCACCGCGATCGTCAGCGGCACGGTCTATGCGCGCTTCGGGCTCGGCGTCTACGACATGATGGCCGCAATGGCGGCCACGGGCGGGCTCGTGATGTGGCTGGCGCGCAAGCGTCTCACCGATTAGCCCCAGAGCGCGGCGTCGGGCGGATAGACCAGGCTGCCCTCGTAGCGCAGGCCGTGGTCGCGGTCCCTGGCCAGCAGCAGCGGGCCGTCGAGATCGATGAAGCGCGCGGCTTGCGCGATCAGCATCGCCGGTGCCATCGCCAGCGAGGTCGCGACCATGCAGCCGATCATGATCTCGAAGCCGAGCGCACGGGCGGCATCCGCCATCGCCAGCGCTTCGGTCAGGCCGCCGGTCTTGTCGAGCTTGATGTTGACGGCGTCATAGCGGCCGCGCAGGCCGGCAAGCGAGCCGCGGTCGTGCACGCTCTCGTCGGCGCAGATCGCAACCGGGCGCCGGATCCGCGCCAGCGCCTCGTCCTTGCCCGCCGGCAGCGGCTGCTCGATCAGGGTGACGCCGGCATCGGCGCAGGCCGCGAGATTGGCGGCGAGGTTGTCCTCGGTCCAGGCCTCGTTGGCGTCGACGATCAGCTCGGATCGAGGCGCCGCCTTGCGCACGGCGGCGATCCGTGCGCCGTCGCCATCGCCGCCGAGCTTGATCTTGAGCAGCTGACGATGCGCAGCCTTCGCGGTGGCCTCCGCCATCGCCTCGGGCGTTCCGAGCGAGATCGTATAGGCGGTGGCGCGCGGCTCCGGCGCGGGCCGGCCGAGCAGGTTCCAGATCCGTTTGCCGGCGCGTTTGGCCTCAAGGTCCGCCAGCGCGCAATCCAGCGCGTTGCGGGCGGCGCCGGCGGGCATCCGCTCCTGCAAGGCGATGCGGTCCATGCCGCCGGCGAGCGGCGCCTGCATCGCCTGGATCGCCTGCAGCGTCGCCTCGGGCGTTTCGCCATAGCGCGGGTAGGGCACGCATTCGCCGCGGCCAGTGCGGCCGCCCTGGCTTACCTCGGCGACCACGACGACGGCCTCGGTCTTGGCGCCGCGGCTGATCGTGAAGGTCCCCGCGATCGGCCAGCGCTCGATCCGACCGGTCAGGGAAATCGCTCCGGATGGGGTGGAAGTCATTTTAAAGTCTACTATTTCCTGAACCGTAGCTTGCGACGCGCAGCCAACTATGGCTGGTTAGCGGCAGATTCGACAAGCCGATCCGGCAGCGCCGGAGATCAGCGTTAGCGGCAGCCAGCCGGCTTGAGGGGTAGGCAAAAGGTGAGCGGCGACCCGACACTGGAGCGGATAGCCCAAGGCGAAGGACTGGCGTTGTGTGCGGCGGGCAACTGGACCGCCCGCTTTGCCCCTGCGCTCGAGCGGATCGTCTCCGACGCGGAGAAGCTGCGCGGCAGCCGGCCGCACATCTTCATCGACGTGTCGCAGGTCGCGAGCCTCGACACCTTCGGTGCCTGGCTGATCGAGCGGCTGCGCCGCAGCCTCAGCGACGCCAGCGGGGAAGCCGAGATCGCGGGCCTGTCGGCCAACTATTCCAGCCTGGTCGACGAGGTCCGCCGCGTCGGCCCCGCGCCCAGGGTCGTCGGCGACCCGCTGTCGATATCAGGCATGCTCGAGCAGATCGGGCGCACCGTGGCCGGGATCGGCGGCACGATCATCGGCCTCGTCGACATGCTCGGCGCGGTGCTGGCGGCCTCCGGCAAGGTGCTGATCCATCCGCGCAGCTTCCGCCTGACCTCGACCGTGCATCACCTCGAGCAGGTGTGCTGGCGCGCGGTGCCGATCGTGGTGCTGATCACCTTCCTGATCGGCTGCATCATCTCGCAGCAGGGCATCTTCCATTTCCGCAGGTTCGGCGCCGACATCTTCGTCGTCGACATGCTGGGCGTCCTGGTGCTGCGCGAGATCGGCGTGCTGCTGGTCGCGATCATGGTCGCGGGCCGTTCCGGCTCGGCCTATACCGCCGAGCTCGGCTCGATGAAGATGCGCGAGGAGATCGACGCGCTGCGCACCATGGGCTTCGATCCGATCGAGGTCCTGATCCTGCCGCGCATGCTGGCGCTGGTGCTGGCGCTGCCGATCCTGGCCTTTCTCGGCGCGATGGCCGCGCTCTATGGCGGCGGCCTGGTGGCCTGGCTCTATGGCGGCGTCGATCCGGAGGCCTTCCTGCTCCGCCTTCGTGATGCCATATCGATCGACCATTTCATCGTCGGCATGGTCAAGGCGCCCGTCATGGCGGCGGTGATCGGTATCGTCGCCTGCGTCGAAGGCCTGGCGGTACAGGGCTCGGCGGAGTCGCTCGGACAGCACACCACCGCCTCGGTGGTGAAAGGGATCTTCTTCGTGATCGTGATGGACGGCGTGTTCGCGATCTTCTTCGCTTCGATCGGGATGTGATCATGGCGGAAGAGGACAACGACGCCATCATCCGGGTCCGCGACATCACGGTTCAATTCGGCAACACGCGGGTGCTCGACGGCCTCAACCTCGACGTCAGGCGCGGCGAGATTCTCGGCTTCGTCGGGCCCTCGGGGGCCGGCAAGTCGGTGCTGACGCGCACCATTATCGGGCTCGTGCCGAAGGTCGCCGGCCGCATCGAAGTGTTCGGCGTCGATCTCGACGCGGCGAGCACCTCGCAACGCCGTGCCGTCGAGCGCCGCTGGGGCATCCTGTTCCAGCAGGGCGCGCTGTTCTCCTCGCTCACGGTGCGCCAGAACATCCAGTTTCCGGCGCGCGAATATCTGCGCGTCTCGCAGCGGCTGCTCGATGAGATCATGGTGGCGAAACTCGTGATGGTCGGGCTGAAGCCGGAAGTCGCCGATCGTTATCCGTCGGAATTGTCGGGCGGCATGATCAAGCGCGTCGCGCTGGCGCGCGCACTCGCGCTCGATCCCGAGCTCGTGTTTCTCGACGAGCCGACCTCGGGTCTCGATCCGATCGGCGCCGGCGAGTTTGACGAGCTGGTGCGCACCCTGCAGCGCACTTTGGGGCTGACCGTTTTCATGGTAACCCACGACCTCGACAGCCTTTACACCGCGTGCGACCGCATCGCCGTTTTAGGGAACGGTAAGATCATTGCTGCAGGATCGATCGCCGACATGAAGGCATCGCAGCATCCATGGCTGCAGCAATATTTCAACGGCAAGCGCGCCCGTGCCGTTGTGGCCTAGCCCATGATCCCGAAACCTGGAGCCGATTTTCGGACGAAATCATGCGCCAACAGGGAATTCGACGGGTTCGAGCGCAGCCGGCTGCGCGAGGGCCCAAGAGTGATTCCAAGAGTGATTAACGCGAGTAATTGATGGAAACGCGGGCGAACTACGTCTTGATCGGGGCTTTCACGCTGGCGGTGATCGCCGCCGCGTTCGGCTTCGTGCTCTGGTTCCAGAGCCTGCACACCACCAAGCAGCGCAGTCCCTTGCGGGTGATCTTCGAAGGGCCGGCGTCAGGCCTGCGCAACGGCGGCAATGTCAATTTTAACGGTATTCGGATAGGGGAGGTGGTCTCCGTGAAGCTCGACAACCCGCGACGCGTGGTCGCGCTGGCGATGATCGAGAACAACGCACCGCTCCGCAAGGACACCCTGGTCGGTCTCGAGTTCCAGGGGCTCACCGGCGTCGCCGCGATTTCGCTCAAGGGCGGCGAGGAGGCCGCCCCGCCGGTGCCGCTGGACGAGGACGGCATCCCGGTTCTGACCGCCGACCCGAATGCGTTGCAGGACGTCACCGAGGCGATCCGCGCCACCCTGCAAAACGTCAACCGCATTGTCGCTGACAATCAGCAGTCGGTGAAGAATTCGCTGAAGAATCTCGAGGTCTTCACCCAGGCGCTGGCGCGCAATTCCGAGAAGATCGACAACGTCATGCTCAAGGTCGACGGTGTGATGGGCAAGGCCGACAGCCTGATGCTGGGCCTCAATGCGATCGCGGGCGGCAACAATGGCAGCGAGCTGAACCTGATGGTGAAGTCGATCCGCGAGCTCGCCGAGGATCTCGACAAGCGCTCCAATCTCCTGATCAACGACGGTCGCAGGACGCTGTCCGATATCAGCCGCGCGGTGAACAATTTCGACCGCAACCCGAGCCGGGTGATCTTCGGCGGCAGCAACAACGCCGCACCCGAGCCCGCGCCGGCTCCGGCGGCACCCGGGCCGCGGCGGCGGCAGTAGTGAACGTCGTGGGCGAATAGCGAGTAGGGTTCGCTAGCGAGCGGATCCGTCATTGCGAGCGAAGCAACTCGTAGCCAGGATGGAGCGAAGCGTAATCCGGGGTCAACTCCGCGGCGGCACTGCCCCGGATTTCGCTGCGCTCCATCCGGGCTACGGCTCGTTGCATTCGCGTGACCGCGGCTGAGCCGGCCGGCTGCGAACCCAATTCCGAGCCCAAAACAAAAACGGAGGCCTTTCGGTCTCCGTTTTCCATTCGCTATTCGCCACTCACTATTCGCTTGCTTCGCAGCTTACCCCAGCCGTCCCGCGGCGTGCGCGAGCAGGGTGTAGACCAGCCCGGTCTCCGAGGTCAGGTGGCTGCTCAGCTCCTGCTGGCCGCGGCCGTCGCGGGCGACTTCGTCGAGCAGGCGCTCGAACTCCGCGATGTAGCGGTCGACCGTCTGCTTGAAGCCGCGGTCGGAGCGGTACTTGCGGGCCACCTCATCGAAGGCCTTCTGGCCGGCCGGCGTGTAGAGGCGCTTGGAGAACGCCTTGTTCTCGCCGCGCTGGTAGCGATCCCACATCTCGGCCGCAAGCGTGCGGTCCATCAGCCGGCCGATGTCGAGCGACAGCGACTCCAGCGGATTGACCGGCTGCTGCTGCGGACGCGGGCGCTGCTGGGCATCGCGGCTCTGCGGGGCGGGCGGCGGCGCGTCGCTGCGGTTGAGCAGGTCGGACAGCCAGCCGTCGCCGTTGTTGTTGGGGCCTGCCGGGCTGACCGGCGGGGCCTCGGTGCGGCGCGAACTCGCCATGCCGAGATCCGGCGGCGGCAGCGTCGAGGCGCTGTTGCCGTTGTCCCGCATGCGCACATCGCCGCGGCCGCCGCCGGCAGCCATCACCGGCTCCTCGTGGCGAACGCTGGCGCGGTTGGTCGAGACCACGTCGAGTCCGCGGCCGTGATGAGCGACGATGCGGTTCAGCTCGGCCAGCGCCTCGATCTGGTCGACGATCACCTTGCGCATCTGCGCGGTGTTCTCGGCGGCCTCCTGCGGCATCTCGAGCACGCCGCGGCGCAGCTCGTTGCGGGTGGCCTCGAGCTCGTTGTGCATCTCGCTCGCCATCTGCTTCATCGCCGTGACCATCGCGGAGAACTTCTCCGTCGATTCCTTGAACATCGCATCGGTCTCGGCATTGCTCTGCTGGTAGAGCTCGTTCATGGCGTCGACGGTCTGCTGACGCTCGTTCTCGGCTGCCTGGCGCACCGCCTCGAACTGCCTGCTGATCGCAGCCGAACCGGCGCCTGCGGTCTCCGCCACCACGCGGGCGATGTCGCGGGCGCGTTCCTCGGCCGCTCCGAGCGATTCATCGAGCAGCCCGGTGAAGCGTGACAGCCGCTGGTCGAGATCGGTGGTGCGAAGGTCGATGGTCGTGACCAGCGCTTCCAGCGCCGACTTGCGCTCGCTGACGGAGGCCGTCGTCGAGCGGTTGGCCTGCTCGACCAGGGCAGCCGCATCGATCAGCGCCTTGCCATGGGTCTCGAACTGGCTCGACAGCGCGCCGAGATCTTCCAGCGCCTTGCCGGTCTTGCTGTTGAACACCGTGAGCTGGTCTTCCAGCGTCTGGGTTGCCACGCCGTTGCGCGAGGTGACGTCGTTCATGGCGGACACGAAGTCGGCCACGCGGGTCACCAGCGCGCGCTCCAGCGAGTTGAGGTTGTCGTGGGCGCCGGTCAACACTTCCTGCAAGAGGATGTTGCCTTCACGCAGCCGCTCGAACAGCGCGACCGTATCGGTGCGCAGGATCTTGCTGGTCTCCTGCATCTCCGTGACGGCCGAGATCGAGACCTGGCGCGACTGGTCGATCGCCGCGCGCGAGGCCTGCTCGAGCTCCTTGAGCGACTTCGCCACCGCGCCGGTCGCCTGATCGCCGGCCGAGGTGATGTTGCGCGCGACATCGCTGCCGTGGGCCGCCATCGACTGCGAGAAGGCGAGGCCGCGGGTTTCGATCGCCTTCAGCGCGTCAGCGGTGGCGCGATCCATGTCGCTCGACAGCTGCGTGGTCTTGGCGGTCAGCGCCTCGACCAGCGAGCCGCGGCGGCCGTCGACCATTTGCGACAGACGCTCGGTCTGCTGCTGCACATAGGTGACGATCTCGTCGGTCTTGCCGGTCATCGCCGAGCCGAAGGCGCTGGAGGCCGACAGCACCGAACGTTCTATGTCGGCGGAGGTCGTCTTGACCTTGGTCGAGACCTCGTTGGACATGGTGATCAGCGCGGCCTGGGCGTTCTGCGCCGAGGTCTGGATGTTGTCGGTGGTCTTGGCCGTGACCGCACTCAATGCGCGCTCGATATCGGTCGAGAGCGTGCGGATCTGGGCGGCAGCATCGGCGGAGGTCGCCGCAAACGAGCCCTGGGCCTCGCGGGCGCTGCCCAGGATGGTCTGCGCAGTCTCCGCGCTGGCTGTGGTCAGCGAGCGCTCGATCTCGGCGGAGATCTCGCGGATCTGGCTTGCGGCCTCGCTGGAGGTCGCCACGAACGAGCTTTGCGCATCGCGGGCGCTGCCGAGGATCGCCTGCGCGGTGTTGGTGCCGACCGAGGTCAGGGTGCGCTCGACATCGGCGGCCAGCGACTTGACGTGGTTGGCTGCCTCCGTCGATGCGGTGACGAGGGTGTTCTGCGCCTCGCGGGCGCCGGCCGTCAGCATCTCGACGGTGCCGGAGCCGGCCATCGACAGCGCACGCTGGATGTCGGCGGCAAGCGCAGACACCTTGGTCGCAGCCTCGGTCGACGCGTTGACCAGCGTGCTCTGGGCCTCACGCGCACCTGATGTGATCGATTCCGCGGTGGCGGAGCCGGCCATCGACAGCGAACGCTCCATGTCGGCCGCCAGGGTGCGGACCAGATCGGCGGCCTCGGTGGATGCGCCGGCCAGCGTGCTCTGGGCCTCGCGGGCGGAGGCGACGACGGCTTCCGCGGTGGCGGAGCCGGCCATCGACAGCGAGCGCTCGATGTCGGCCGACAGTGTCCGGACCAGGTTGGTGGCGTCGGTCGACGCGCCGGCCAGCGTGCTCTGGGCCTCGCGGGCGGAGGCGACGATGGATTCCGCGGTGGCGGTGCCGGCGGTCGAGAGCGAGTGCTGCATGTCGGCCGCGAGCGTGCGGACCAGGTTGGCGGCTTCGGTGGATGCGCCGGCCAGCGTGCTCTGGGCCTCGCGAGCGGAGGCGACCACGGCTTCGGCAGTCGCGGTGCCGGCCATCGACAGCGAACGCTCGACGTCGCTGGCGAGCGACTTGACCTGGCCGGTGACGTCGGTCGACGTCGAGATCAGCGTGGTCTGGGCCTCGCGGGCACCGGTCATGATCGCCTCGGCGGCGGCAGAGCCGGCCATCGACAGCGACTGCTCGACATCGGTGGCCAGCGACTTGACCTGGCTCGCGGCGTCGACAGAGGCGCTGACCAGCGTGGTCTGCGCGTCGCGGGCGCCGGCCAGCACGGAGGCTGCGGTAGCGCTGCCGGCCGCCTGCAGCGTGCGCTCGACATCCTCGGACAGCGCCTTGATCTGCGAGGCGACGTCGCCGGAGGCCGAGACCAGCGACACCTGGGCGTCGCGGGCACTGGTGAGGATCGAGTTGGCGGCGCTGGTGCCGACGGCGGTCAGCACGCTCTCGACCTCGGCCGAGCTCAGCTTGAGCTGGTTGCCGACGTCCGCGGACACGGTGAGCAGCGCCTGCTGCGCGGTGCGCGCGCCGGTCTGGATGGTTTCGCTGGTGTTGACCACGAGGTTGGTCAGCGAGCGCTCGGCGTCCTCGACATGGGACTTGATGCTCGACGACAACAGCTCGGCGCGGGACATCAGGTCCTCGCTCGCCTGGCGGCCGCTGCTCTCGATGCGGCCGGCGACGGCCTCGACGCGCGAGCCCAGCAGGTCCTCGAACTGCGCGACGCGGGTGTCGATGTCGCCGGCGATGACGCCGACGCGGCTCTCGATGCCCTGCTGGATGTCGGCGAAGCGCGCCGAGATCGTGTCGGTCAGGTTCGCGCTGTGACCATTGATGGTGTCGGCGAGGCGGGTGCTGTGGCCGTTGAGGGTGTCGACCAGACGGACGCTGTGGCCGTCGATGGTCTCGGTGACGCCGTTGATGCGATGGTCGACCGCGGCGATCGCCTGCACGGTGCCTTCGGTCAGGGTGGTGGTGAGCAGGCCAAGCCGCGAGTCGATCGACTGGATCGCCTGGGTGGCGCCGTCGGTCAGCTGGGTCGCGAGCGTGCCGAGATGGCCGTCGATGGTGTCGGTGACCGACTTGGCGCGACTCTCGAAGGTAACTTCGAGGGACTTCATGCGGCCGTCGATCGCATCATCGAGCGATTGCAGACGGCCGTCGAACGAGCCGATCTTGGTGGCGAGCGAACTATCGAACGACGACAGCTTGTCGGTCAGCGAGGCATCGAGATTGGTGACGCGACTGCCGAGCGTGGTCTCGAACTGCAGCAGACGCTGGTCGAGCGAGGCGGTGATCTCGCCGCTGTTCGTGGTCACGCGATGGTCGAAGGTGTCGACATAGGTCTTCAGGCTGTCGGCGATGTCCTGGGTCCGCTGGCCCATGCGCTCGACGATGTCGCCGCCGAAGGTCTTCACCGTGCGGTCGAATTCCGAGATGTGCCGGGTGATCAGCGCGCCGAGCGTGCCGGAGTCGCGGGCGAATCTCTCGGCGAGCTCGCTGCCATGGTTCTTCACCAGGTCGTCGAACGCGCTCATCTGCAGCGACAGCGAGTCGTGCGCGGTCTCGGTCTGGCCCACCACCTTGGCGACCAGCGAGTTGACGGTGACGTCGAGCGCCTCGCTCGCCTTGTCGCCGGACGTCAGGATCTGGCCGGCGAGGCGGTTGCCGGCGTCGTCGATCTTGCTGACGAGGTCGTTGCTGCGCAGCTCGAGCTCGAGCAGCAGCGAGTCCGCGGAGTTCTTCAGGGAGTCGTGGACCTCTTCGGTGCGGTCGGAGATGCCGTCGACGATGGCGGACGAACGCTGCTCGAACTCGCCGGTGATGCGGTCGATGCGCTCGTTGAGCAGCTCGTGGACGCGATCGGCCAGATCGACGAACTCGTCATGGACGTGGCCGGTCTTGAAGTTGAGGCTGGTGGTCAGCCGCTCGGAGGCATCCATCACCGCGCGCGTGGTCTCGGCGCTGGCTTCCTCGAGGCGGTCGAGCAGGTCGCCGCCGCGCTCGCCGAGCGCGAGGATCATGTTGTCGCCGGCGTGGCTCAGCGCGGTCGTGATGTGCTGGCCGCGCTCTTCCAGCGCGCCGGTGATGCTCTTGGCGACCTCGTCGACGCGCGAGGCGATCGCGTCCGAGATCAGCGCGATATCGTGGCGCAGGTCGATCTGCACGCCGGAGATCGCGCTGCGCACCTGCTCGGCCTGGCCGACCAGGTTGTCGCGCTGGTGGGCGATGTCCTGCAGCAGCGCGCGGATGCGCACCTCGTTGTCGGAATAGGCGCGTTCCAGCGCCGCGACCTCGTTGGCAACGAGGGTCTCGAGTTCGCCGGCGCGCGCGATCGCGCGCTCGACGCCGTCGCCCATCGCCGCGACCTCGCGGCGAATCGCCTGGCCGACCGTCACCATGGAATCGGCGGCGGCGTTTTCGGGCTCGGAGAATCGCATCGCGACCTGCGCCATCGATTGCGCGATCATCTGCATGCGCTGACCGTGCGAGGCGAGGCTGGCGAGATAGTAGAACAGCAGGATCGGCACGGCGAACAGCGCGGCAAGGCCGGCGAGCACCAGCACACCGGTGCCCTGGGCCATCGAGGCCTGCAGGGCCGGCCAGAACGCGATGGTGAGAATCACGCCGCCCAGCAGCCAGGCGCCGGAGCAGACAAAGAACAGCGTGAAGGCGTTGCGCGCTCGTCCTCCCTGCAGCGTCTGCAGCATCTGGCCGATGGTTTCGCGATCGTCGTTGGCGGCGCGGCGCGGCGCGCGCGGTTCTTCGATCGGCTCGAACGCCGAACGATCGGTATTGTTCGGACGGGACTCGAACGATGCGGCTGAAAAATCGGCCGCGGGCGGCGGCAGGTTCGGCGGCGCGGCGCCTTCGTTGAGGGGGCTGCGATTCTCCGCGCTCTGTTCGCTGATGTTGAGGGCTTCCTGGATGGCAGAAAGCGCGACTTCGGTGGGATCTTTGACCTTCTTGGGAGTGTTCGCCATGTTCAGTCTGAGCCCTCTCACTATTTACGCGTCGGCGAGCCTGCGATCGTCCCCACGCAAGCTCGAAGCCGGTGCCCACAAGCGGAGCGCAAGCGGCCCCCTCGGCGGCTTGTCCGCTACATCCGCAAACATCCTATTGGGAGAGCGATGCGAATGAAATGCTTGCGATTAATACTTTCTTAATCATCGTTAACAGCTTTGCGCCATAAGGCCTTATGGGTACTCGAAATTCCGGCCGTAGAGCGTCGATTGTGTCCAGAAATTGTCCAGAATCGGGCGGTTTTGCCGATCATCCCGACAACAATCCGTTAACCAGTTTCGTGATTGGCTGGGCCAACGATCCGCCGGCGAGGGTCCGGCGGAGACGACAGGGACTGGCCATGCCGCTTCATCTCGAACGGGTCGAATGGACGCAATCGCCGCCGCTAGCGCCCGGCGCCGGGCCGATCGACGTCGATCACCTTCAGCGCATGACGCTGGGCGATCCGGGCCTCGAGCGGGAAGTGCTGGCCATGTTCTCGGCCCAGTCGGCCCGGATCCTCGGTGAACTGGCCGCCTTGCCGCCCGAGGCGGCGACCCACGCCCACACCCTGAAAGGATCGGCGCGGGCGATCGGCGCCTTCGGCGTCGCCGAGGCTGCGGCCCAGCTGGAGACCGCGCTGGCCGGCGGTTCCGATGCGGCCCAGCCGCTTGCCGCGCTCGGCGCAGCGATTGCCGAGGCGCGCACGGCGATCGAGCTGATCCTGGGCCGCACCTAGGCCTCCGGCGTCTCGGCGGCGCGCCGCGACAGCTTGGGCGGCGTCCCAACCGGCGGGCAGGTTTTCGGTCTCCGTGCTAGCGCTGTGCGGATCGACCCGTTATACGACTGCCCGGGACCTTTCCATCCATCGTCCGGCGCATTCCGGCAGCACGAGCAATCATGGCCAAAATCCACTTTATCGACCATTCCGGCGAGAAACGCACAGTTGAGATCGAGAACGGCGCGACGGTGATGGAAGGCGCGATCCGCAACGCCATTCCCGGCATTGAAGCCGAATGCGGCGGCGCCTGCGCCTGTGCGACCTGCCATGTCTATGTCGATGAAGCCTGGCGCGAGAAGGTGGGCGCGCCGTCGCCGATGGAAGAGGACATGCTGGATTTCGGCTTCGACGTGCGTCCGAACTCGCGGCTGTCCTGCCAGATCAAGGTGACCGACGATCTCGACGGACTGGTCGTGTCGACGCCGGAGCGGCAGGCCTAATGCTTCGGTTCTGATTGAATCAGAACCGAAGCTTCAGCTTTCTGTTTTGACGCGTTTTCTTGACGCGAACCGGCGTCTACTTCGCTCGAAAACGCTCTATTGTCTTTCATTCGCCGTCCGGATTCACACCGCGACGGACCCAGCGGCGGAAGTTCTGCTTGACCTCCGCCGGCAGCGGCGTCGGCCTGCGCGTGGCCTCATCGATCATCACCGTGACCGCCTTCGCCGACGCCACGCACCTGCCTTCCGAAAACACCACCTGGTCGAAGGTGGTCGATGTGCGTCCAAACTTGACGAGACCGAGCCCGAGCTCGATCTGACCCGGCCAGTGCAGCTCGGCGCGGAAATGGATGTCGAGGCGCACCATGATCCAGCCGAGCCCCGCCGGCATCAGCCCCATGCTGCGGTCCTTCACCAGCGTGACGCGGCCGGTTTCAAAATAGCTCGCATAGACGGCGTTGTTGACGTGGCCGTTGGGGTCGAGATCGGCAAAGCGCACATTGTCGGACAGGCGATAGGGAAAGTCTTCCAGGCGCGGCGCATCGTCAGCACGGACAGGGGCATTCACGAGGGGGATCTCCGTCGGTTTCCCGCCCATACAGCCGAGTTGCGCAGGCTCGGCAAGGGGTTGCCGCGCCAGCCGCTGTCCCTATTATGCATGTCCCGATCGGGCCATACTTGGCTGGGCAGGCGAGAGCCGTCCAGTCGATTTCAACTGAAAAGAAGCGGATATGAGCGAAGCGATCAAAACCGATGTGCTGATTATTGGCGCGGGTCCCTGCGGACTGTTCGCCGTGTTCGAACTGGGCCTGCTCGACATGAAGGTGCATCTGGTCGACATCCTCGACAAGATCGGCGGGCAGTGCGCCGAGCTCTATCCCGAGAAGCCGATCTACGACATTCCCGGCATTCCCTTCGTCACCGGCCAGGGTCTCACCGACCAGCTGCTGGAGCAGATCAAGCCGTTCAATCCGACCTTCCATCTCAACGAGATGGTCGAGAGCATTGAGAAGATCGGCGATCCCCTGTTCCGGGTGAAGACCGATGCCGGCAAGGAGTTCGAGTGCAAGGTCGTCGTGATCTCGGCCGGTGGCGGCTCGTTCCAGCCGAAGCGCCCGCCGGTGCCGGGCATCGAGGCCTATGAAGGGACGTCGGTGTTTTATGCCGTGCGCAAGATGGAGCAGTTCCGCGACAAGAACATCCTGATCGTCGGCGGCGGCGACTCCGCGCTCGACTGGACGCTCAATCTGCATCCGATCGCCCAGCGCATCACGCTGCTGCACCGGCGTGACGATTTCCGCGCGGCGCCGCACAGCGTCGAGCAGATGCGCGCGCTCGTTGCCGACGGCAAGATGGATCTGAAGATCGGCCAGGTCACGGGGCTCGAAGGCGCCAACGGCCAGCTCTCGGGCGCCGCGCTCAAGGGCAACGACAATGCGGTCTCGACGATCGCCTGCGATACGATGCTACCGTTCTTCGGGCTCACCATGAAGCTCGGCCCGGTCGCGAACTGGGGCGTGGCGCTGGAGAACAATCTGGTGCCGGTCGACACTGCGGCGTTCGAGACCAACGTGTCCGGCATCTTCGCGATCGGCGACATCAACACCTATCCGGGCAAGCTCAAGCTCATTCTCTCCGGCTTCCACGAGGGTGCGCTGATGGCGCAGAAGGCGCACCGCTACGTGTATCCGGACAAGCGGCTGGTGTTCCAGTACACAACCTCGTCATCGAGTCTGCAGAAGAAGCTTGGGGTGAACTGATTTCACTCGAGCAGAGACCAATGCCGGCGGCACGGGCCATTTCCTGCGCGGCGCGGGTACTGGAACACTCCGTGAAATGGCCGTAGTTTGCTTGTACTCGAGTTGGTCGATTGATCAGGTGATGATGATGCGGAACACGCTATCCAGACTTCGGCTGATCCTCGCGATCGCCACGGCCTTTGCGCTAGCTGCTCCGCTTGCGGCCTCGGCGGCCGACCCGTCGGCGGCCGGCCTGTGGCAAAAGATCGAAGACGGCAAGCCCGAGGGCTGGTTCCTGGTGATCGAGCGCAATGGTCTGTTCGAAGGCATGATCGCAAAGATGTTTTCATCGCCCGGCGATCCGCCCAATCCGGTCTGCTCGAAATGCACCGACGATCGCAAGGACATGCCGTGGCTCGGCATTCCGCTCATCCGCGACATGAAGCGCAACGGGCTCGCCTATGAAGGCGGCAACGTGCTCGATCCGCGCAACGGCAAGGTCTACAAGGCCAAGATGACGTTGAGCGCCGATGGTCAGACGCTGACGATGCGCGGCTTCCTCGGCATCTCGCTGTTCGGCAAGGATGAGGTCTGGACCCGGCTGCCTGACACCGCGGTGGCCCAGCTCGATCCCGCGATCGTCGCCAAATATCTGCCGGCGCAAGCCGCTGTAGCGAAGCCGGCGCCGGTGCCCGCGACGAAGCGGCACTAACACTTCTCTCTGGCTAACGCTCCGATCTGCGCGCGCTCACGCTCCGCTCTTGCCTGGCAGCGTGAGCGTTCAGCGCTGTCCCATTGGTGCAATCGGCATCGGCAATGGCGCGACCGGCTCGGAGATCACTTCGGGCACGGCGGTGTTCAACTGCAGCACGGTAGCGGCCGCGGGGACCGCGGCATCGGCCATCGCCGCATGGCCTTCGGCGCTCGGATGCACCGCGCCGCCATACACCGCCGACAGGATGCCCCATGTCGCGTCGTGGATGTCGCTTGGCTGCATCGAGGACGGCAGGCCCTGCGGGTAGGTCATTGCCGTGAAGTAGCTGTCATTGGCGTCGCGGATCCAGCGCGCGCGCGGCAGATAGGCGCGGTATTCGCCGGCGCTGCGGCCGCATTTGAGTGGCTCGTTGGCCGCGGCGACGATGTCCGAGACGAAGCTGTCGCCATTGGCGGCGAAGCAGTCGCGGTCGAATTCCGGATCGGTCGACGCGCGTGCGCAGAAGCCATGGCTCGCAAACGCGTCCTGATGCGCATCGACGAAGGTCATGCGATCGGCCTGCGGATTGCGGCAGATGATGCCGGACTGGCACTGCGCGATCGCCTTGAGCTGCGGCAGGAACTCGTTCTGCACGAAGCTCGAGACCGACGCGAGGCGATTGGGATCCGCGTTGAAGGAGGGATGGATCTCGAAGCCGGCGCGGCCGCCGGGGCAGGGCGCCCCGCCATTGGCCAGCGCCGGATTGGCATAGGCCGTGTAGATCACGTGCGAGAGATCGCCGCCGACCAGCGGCTTCAGCGCATCGCGCAGTTTGGCAAAATCGGCCGGCAGGTCGCGCGCCAGTGCCGAACGGGCATCGTCGACGCTGGCCATCGAGCCGCCGCGGCTGAACAGCGTGCGCTCGGTCGGCGTGTCGACGATCACGTTGGCGACGAGGCCTGAGAAATAGATGTCGTTGGCACCGATCGACAGCAGCACGAGGTCGAGGGTGCGGTCCGGCTGACGGCGCTTGGCGGCGGCGAGTGCCGTGCGCAACTCCGCGATCTGGCCGTTGACGGTGCCCGAGCAGGTATTGGCTGTCTTCGTCGGCAGGCATTCCCGCGCCTGCTGCGAGCCGAGCAGGCCGTCGGAGATGGTGGCGCCGGTGCAGGCCAGCGGCAGATAGGTCACCGCGATGTGCGGATATTGCACGGCGAGCGCGAGCGCCGTGCGGGTCTGGTAGCTGTACAGCGACCGGTGACAGGCCGAGTTGAGCCACAGCGCGCTCTGGCGCTGCCAGTTGGTCAGGGTGTCCGGTGCTTCGCAGGCGCGGCCGCCCTTGTAGCCGGCGCGGCTCGGCCGGTAATATTGCGCCCCGCCGAGATAGGAGCGGAAGCAGAACCCCTCGTCGGAGAGCGCAATCGCGCGGTCGGGATTGCCCTCGCCGGACGCGATGCTGTCGCCGAGGCCCGCAATCAGCAAGTCGCGCACCTCGATCGGCGTCGTTACGCGCTGGTTGGCGTCCGAGCCGCTCGCGACGTCGACGGTCGCGACTGTGGTGCGGCCGTAGCGAACGCGTAGATTGACCGGCTCGGCGCAATCGAATGTCGAGGATTGCGGCCCGTCGCCGTCGTCGAACGACCAGGCGCAGGTCGCGCCGACCGGAACCGGTCCGGTGAGCCGCACGACGATCGGATGATCGATCGGCGTCAGATAGCTTTCCTTGACGTTGTCGCGCGTGCAGGGCTCGCTGACGCGGCCCTGCAGGTCGATGCAGAGCCGGTTCACGGTGTTGCGCGCCCAGCCGCGGCCGTCGCTTTGCAGTTCCAGCGCCTGTTCCGAGGCCAGCACGCTGCGGCCAAGCCCGCTTTCGACATGCAGGCGGAAGTCACGTTCCTCGCGGAACAGGCGGAAGCGGTTGCGGACCTCCCAGGAGATCTGCAGTTGATTGTCCTGCGCGTCCGCGGCCGATGCGAATACCGCGGCCAGCGCGCTGCCGAGCAGCACGCTGCAGACCGTCACCCGAAACGAAAATCGAACCAAAATGCCAATCATGGCGCGGTTTGACGCGAGCGGTACGGCGAAAATAAGAGAAGGGGCCGCGAGGATCGAAAATCCGGGGTCGAGCGGCCCGCACAAGGGCCGATAACCTTGTCTGTTATCGTTTCAGCTGCCTGACCCGCTGCTGCCGGCTTTCGATCGGTTGCCGCACGGTCGCCGAAGCCGTGCAGGCTTGGCTTAGTCGTTTCCGTTCTTGCCAGGGCTGCACCACGTTGAGCCAGAGCTCGCGCATGCCCATGATCGAGATCGAGATCCCGAACGGGATCAGGAAGTAGAGGATGCGGAACACGACCAGCGTCGCCAGCAATTGTTCCTTGCTGAACTCCGGCAGCGCCACCAGCATCGCGGCGTCGAACACGCCGATCGAGCCGGGGGCGTGGCTGGCGAAGCCGAGCAGCGTCGCCAGGATGAACACGACCGCCAGCGAGACGAAGTCGATATGCGGCTCGGTCGGCATCAGCAGGTACATTGCGAGCGCGCAGAAGCCGAGATCGACCACGCCGATCAGGATCTGCAGCAGCGTCAGCTTGGCCGAGGGCAGCACCACCTTCCAGCCGTTCTGGCCGAGCTCGCGGCGCTTCTCGCCGGTCAGGAGCCAGACGAAATAGGCGCCGATGCCGGCAAGGCAGCCGAGCGCGATCAGCCGGTTCATCGCCGGCGGCAGCAGGTCCATCGCCGACGCTGCCGCCGGGTGCCAGGCCATGCCGAAGCCGAGCACGAACAAATTGCCGAGCCAGAAGGTCAGGCCCGACAGAAAGCAGATCTTGGCGACGTCGATCGCGGAGAGGCCGTAGTCGGAATAGATCCGGAAGCGGATTGCGCCGCCGGTGAAGACCGTGGCGCCGATATTGTGGCCGATCGTGTAGCTGGTGAAGCTCGACAGCGCTGCGATGCGGTAAGGGACATGGATCTTGCCGATCGTGCGCAGCGCGAAGAAGTCGTAGAAGGTCAGCGTGCAGAACGCCCCGACCACGCAGAGCGCCGCGAGCGCGATCCGATGCGGCGCGATGTTGGTGAGCGCGGTGAGAATGATGCCGGTATCGACGCCCTTCAGGGTGTGAACAAGCGACGTGATCGCGAACGCGATGATCAACACACTCGCGGCGATCCCGAGCCGTTTCCAGCCGATCTTTTCCTTGAAACCACGCCCAAGCGTGGTCAGCAGCCGAAGCATTCATCCTCCCGGCGGGGCGGCAATTTCAGTGGGACCCGGTCACGGACGGCGACGGGTGACGGGCAAACGCACCGTACGCGATGACCCATAAGGCAAAACCGATGCGTTGTGCAGCCCTTGACAAGCCAAGCTTCGGCCCTCGTCCAGCGTCATTGTCATATTGGCTACATATGTTCTCGCTCTGCGGAATGTGAGTCGCAGGACAGCGACGGGGCCATTGCATGTTCCGCCGTTCCAGGCGATTTCGTCGGCTTTTTTGCCGATTTTCCCGCCGTCCCCGCGACGGTGCGGGTTCGTTGGCGCGAGGCGAATAGACGATATGCATCAGCCTGGGGACGCCTGAGCCGGCCATGGCGTTTACCAAAGTGTGAAGTCGACAGGCGCTTTGGGCGTGATCGGCCCTGCGCTCGGGGCCGGGTGAGGCGCGCGAGGGCGGTCCGTAGGTCTATTGAGGCAAAACGCCGCGCGAGCCGGCCGCCGTCGGGCAGGCCGGCCAGGCATGCGATTCCACACTTCGATTGGTGGCGAAGTGTTGCGGCGAAACGAAGGCCTATGTCTCGCATTGGTTGCCGAGAGCAAGGACAAGACCATGCAACAGACATCCCTGAACGTCCGGCACATGCCGGATGAGTGCGCAGCGTCAGATCAGCAAACGAGCGGGCTCGCGGCGACGCTGACGCTCGCCGCGATGAGTCTCGGCTATGGCGTCGTGCAACTCGACGTCACCATCGTCAACACGGCGCTCAATGCGATCGGCGCCTCGCTCGGCGGCGGCGTCGCCGAACTGCAATGGGTGGTCAGCGCCTACACGATTGCCTTTGCGGCCTTCATCCTGACCGCGGGCGCGCTCGGCGACCGGATCGGCGCCAAGCGCATCTTCATGGCCGGGTTTGCGATCTTCACCGCGGCATCGGTTGCCTGCGCGGTCGCGCCTGATGCGGCGACGCTGATCGCCGCCCGCTGCGTGCAGGGGCTGGCCGCGGCCATCCTGGTGCCGAACTCGCTGGCGCTGCTCCGCCATGCCTATGAAGACGAGAAGGCGCGGGGACGCGCGGTCGGGGTCTGGGCCGCGGGCGCGAGCCTTGCGCTGACCGCCGGCCCGTTCGTCGGCGGCGGACTGATCGCGCTGGTCGGCTGGCGCGCGATCTTTCTGGTCAACCTGCCGATCGGCCTAGCCGGCCTGTGGCTCGCCTGGCGCTTTGCCGGCGAAACCACGCGTCATCAGCAACACCGGCTCGATCTGCCGGGTCAGGTCGCGGCGATCGCCGCGCTCGGCACGCTGGCCGGCGCGCTGATCGAAGGCGGCGCGCTCGGCTGGGGCAGCCCGTTCGTGATCGCAGGCTTTGTTCTCGCCGCCGTCTTCTCCGTGCTGTTCGTCTGGCGAGAGGCGCGCGCGCCGCAGCCGATGCTGCCGCTCTCGCTGTTCCGCCACCCGATGTTTGCCCTGACCTCGCTGGTCGGCCTTCTGGTCAATGTCGCGTTCTACGGTCTGATCTTCGTGCTCAGCCTCTACTTCCAGCAGGTCAACGGGCTGTCGGCGTTCGCCACCGGCCTCGCGTTCGTGCCGATGCTCGGCGCCGTGCTGCCCGCCAACCTGATCGCGCCGCATGTCGCGGAGCGGATCGGCGCGCCGGCGACAATCGCGCTCGGCGCCGCGCTCTCGGCCGCCGGATGCCTGGCGCTGCTGTTCATCGGCCCCGGTACGCGCTATCTCGCGATCTGCCTGCAATTGCTGGCCATCAGCGGCGGCCTCGGCCTGCTGGTGCCGCCCCTGACATCGGCGCTGCTCGGCAGCGCCGGGCAGCAGCATGCCGGCATCGCGGCAGGGGTGTTGAACGCGACCCGGCAGACCGGCAGCGTGCTCGGTGTCGCGCTGTTCGGCTCGATGGTCAGCCGGTCCGCGGCCTTCATCGCCGGCCTGCATGCGGCCCTCGTCATCTCCGCCGGCGTGCTGCTGGCGGCCGCTGCGCTGATCTGGATCGGGGCATGGTCACGGGCTCGGCGTTGAGACGAACTGCGGCGAGGGATCTCCGCTCGCCCTGACCCGATCGCCTGCATTCAAGGCTTCTTCACCATGCGTGGAACCTTGCTGCAGTGCGGTTACCGTTCGTACACGAATGCGTCTGTTCTTATAGGTCCATAAAGGGGGCCTATATGTATCGCGTTCTGACCTGTCTCACTTTGGAACATGACTGGCGGCTGGTCGTCCTTGGCGGGGTGATCTGCCTGCTCGCCAGCGCCGTCGCGATCAGCCTGTTTCACCGCGCCCGCGCCGCACAGGGGCGTGCCCGCGAGATCTGGATCGGCCTCGATGCGGCGGTCGGCGGTTGCGGTATCTGGGCCACCCATTTCGTCGCCATGCTGGCGTACGATCCCGGCATCGAGGCCGGGTACAACGTTCCCATCACGCTGCTGTCGCTGGTGCTCGCGGTTGCGATCCTGGCCG
Source organism: Bradyrhizobium sp. BR2003 (assembly GCF_009720285.1). Taxonomy (NCBI): domain Bacteria; kingdom Pseudomonadati; phylum Pseudomonadota; class Alphaproteobacteria; order Hyphomicrobiales; family Nitrobacteraceae; genus Bradyrhizobium; species Bradyrhizobium sp. BR2003. The sequence continues at coordinate 7,608 of NZ_SMYJ01000025.1, read as the reverse complement.
TCGGATTGGCCGTCGCCACGCTCGACGAACGCTGGCGGACGGTTGCGGCCGGCGGCGCGATCGTCGGCGCCGGTGTCGCGGCGATGCATTACACCGGCATGCTCGGGCTGGAGCTGCCCGCGCGTATCGTCTGGTCGCCCGGCATCGTCGCCGCGTCGATCGCGTTCGGAAGCCTGTTCGGCGCGCTCGCGCTGGTCGTTGCCACGCGTGGCGAACGTTTCGGCACCACCGCCGCCGCGACCGGTCTTCTGACGGTCGCGATCGTCTCGCATCATTTCACCGCGATGGGCGCGGTGACGCTCGTCCCGGATCCGACGATCGTTTCCGGCGGACTTACGGTCTCGCCGCGCGTGCTCTCATTCATGACCGCCGTTGCGGCCTTCGCGATCCTCGGCCTCTCGCTGATCGCCTCGATCCTCGACCGTCGCGCCAAGACCGAGCTTCACAAGCAGAAGGTGGTGCTCGATACCGCGCTCGAGAACATGTCGCAGGGGCTGTGCATGTTCGATGCCGACGGCCGCATCATGCTGTTCAACGAGCGCTACAGCGAGATGATGGGGCGCAGTCGCGTGCCGCTGCAGGGACGCCTGCTGATCGACGTGCTGCAGGATCTCCATTCCATCGGCGAGTGGGACGGCGATCCCGAGGAGTTCTGCAACGCGCTCGTCGCCGAGGCAAAGGCCGGCCACAGCGCGACGCGGATCGTCAGCCGCAACGAGCGCGCGATCCGCGTCGTCGACCAGCCGATGAAGGGCGGCGGCTGGGTCGCGACCTTCGAAGACATCACCGAATGGCAGCAGGCGCAGGAACAGATTTCGCACATGGCGCGGCATGACGCGCTGACCAATCTGCCGAACCGGACGCTGTTCCGCGAGCAGCTCGAGAAGGCCTCGAGACTGGCCAAGCGCTCCGACCAGCTGGCCGTGCTCTGTCTCGATCTCGATCATTTCAAGGAAATCAACGACACGCTCGGACATCCGATCGGCGATGCGCTGCTGCGCGAAGTCGCGCGCCGGCTGGGCGAATGCGTGACCGAGCACGATACCGTGGCGCGGCTGGGCGGCGACGAATTCGCCATCGTGCAGTTCTGCAGCAATTGCGAGCCGTCCGTCGTGTCGTCGCTGGCAAGTCTCGTGGTCGAGCGGATCGCCGCGCCCTACGAGATCGGCGGCCATCAGCTCGTGATCGGCGTCAGCATCGGCATCTCGCTCGCGCCCGAGGACGGCAAGGATCCCGACGAATTGCTGCAAAAGGCCGATCTTGCGCTGTACCGCGCCAAGGCCGACGGCCGCGGCACCTATCGCTTCTTCGAGACCGGGATGGATGCGCGTGCGCAGGCGCGCCGCCTGCTCGAGCGCGACCTGCGGCTCGCGCTCGAGCATGACGAGTTCGAGGTCTACTATCAGCCGATCCGCGATGTCGAGGGCGATCGAGTGGTCGCCTTCGAGGCGCTGGCTCGCTGGAATCACGCGCAGCGCGGGCTGATCGCGCCGAACAATTTCATTCCTGTCGCCGAGGAAACCGGGCTGATCGTTCCGCTCGGCGAGATCGTGTTGCGCAAGGCCTGCGCGGATGCCGCGGGCTGGCCCGAGGCCGTCGCGGTTGCCGTCAATCTCTCGCCGGTGCAGTTCAAGAACCCGAACCTGGTGTCGTCGGTGAAGGCGGCGCTGCAAGCATCCGGCCTGTCGGCGGACCGGCTCGAGCTCGAGATCACCGAATCGGTGCTGCTGCAGAACAGCGAGGCGACGCTCGCGGTGCTGCATGAGCTGCGCGGCTTCGGCGTCCGCATCTCGCTGGACGATTTCGGCACCGGCTATTCCTCGCTGAGCTATCTGCGCAGCTTCCCGTTCGACAAGATCAAGATCGACCGCTCCTTCGTCACCGACCTTGCGACACGCGAGGACTCGATGGCGATCGTGCGCGCGGTCACCGGCCTCGGCAAGAGCCTCGGCATCGTCACGACCGCCGAAGGGGTCGAGACCGATACCCAGTTCGACCTGCTGCGTCAGGAGGGCTGCACGCAGGCGCAGGGCTATCTGTTCAGCCCGCCGCGGCCGGCAGCCGACGTCGCCAAGATGTTGCGCAGGGCGCCGGAACGGTCGGTCGCCTGAGTTGGAAGGCCGGGAAGCTGGATTCTGGTTTGGACGCGTTTTCTTCACGCGAACCGCGTCCGCTTCGCTCGAAAACGCTCTAGCTCTTGCGCAGGGCAAAATAGGCGCCGCAGAACGCCATCACTGCGCCGAGGCACAGGGCGGCGAGGCCTGCGAGCACGGCGGAAATGGTTGAGACCGAGCTCGGCGCCGACGCGGCCTGGCCTGCGCCGGCCAGCATCAGCACGCCGACGACGATCAGGAAGTTGCGCATCCGATGCGGGATCTGGCCGGCCACCGCGCTGTGCATCAGATTGGCGGTGAAGTAGCCGCCCGAAAATCCGACGGTCGCGATCAGCCACCACGCAATCGCGGCGCCCGCCGGCATGAACTCGTGGCTATCGGAGCGCCACAGGCCGCCGAGATCGAGCCCGTAGCGCGCGCCGAGCATGTGCACGGCAAGCGCCAGCAGCACGCCGGATATCATCGCGCCGCCGAGGATGAGATAACGCGGAAAATAGGTCGTCTCGGGCATGGCTCGCTTGTAGGATAGGCGCGACAGGTAGCGCAAGCCAGAGCATGATCCGGAAAAGTGGAAACCGGTTTTCCGAAGAGATCATGCTCAAACAGAGAGTCTTGCGCGTACGTTTGAACGGGTGGAACGGCGAATTGCCAACAACGTTGCAGGACCGGTCGGAGGCAGGTGAGGGCACGGCGGTGCGCTACGCCTACAACGCCTCCTTGATCGGCTCGGCGCACCAGTTCGAGCTGACCGAGGAGGGGCTGTCGTGGCGGATCGCCGGCCGGACCGGCGTGTGGGACTATGCCGATATCTCCGCGGTGAAACTGTCCTATCGCCCGGTCTCGATGCAGCAGCAGCGGTTTCGCGCCGACATCGACAACGCCAAAGGCGGGCGGATCGCGATTCTCTCGACCACCTGGCAGACCGCGACGCTGGTGGCGCCGCAGGGGCATCTCTACCGCGACTTCATCGTCGAACTGCATCGCCGGATGCAGGCGGCGGGCAGCAACGCCAGGCTGGTCGGAGGCCTCGGGCCGAAGACGTACACCGCCGCGCTGGCGCTGCTGGCCTGCCTTGCGGTGGCAATGATCGGATTGCTGCTGATGGCGCTGCTGACGGCGAACTGGATGGGGGCGCTGTTCCTGGTCGGCTTTGCCGCGCTGTTCACCTGGCAGGTCGGCGGCTTCGTCACGCGCAACCGGCCGCGGCGCTACAGCTTCGATCAATTGCCCGATGCGCTGCTGCCGAAGGCGGTTCGCAATCAAGCCCGATGACGTGCGATGGCCTCGCACTCACTCGGTCGAGTCAAAATCCTCTTCGGTCGCGCTCAGCATGCCTGCGAGAGTCCGCAGGCCGAGGTCGAGCTGCTCCATCGGCGGCGCGGCCAGCGCGAGCCGCACCGCATTGGGCGCATGCCCCGGCGTGGCGGCGAAGGTCGTCGACGGCGTCAGCGCGATGTCGCGCCGCGCCGCGGCCGCGACCAGGGTCTGCGAGCGCCAATGCGGCGGCAAGGTCAGCCAGAGATGATACGACTTCGGGTTGGTCTGGATTTCGAAATCGGCCAGATGCTTCGCCGCCAGAAGCTGGCGGCGACCGGCATCGATCCGCTTCAGCCGTGACAATTCGGCGGCGGTGCCGTCGGCCATCAGCCGCTGCCCCGCGGCGAAGGCGTAGCCCGACGCGGTCCAGCCGCCCGAGCGCACCGCGGCCATGATGCTCTCGCGCAGCCGCGGCGGCGACACGATGAAGCCGAGCGCGAGGCCCGGCGCCACCTTCTTCGACAGGCTGTCGAGCATGATGCAGCTGTCGGGTGCCAGCGCGGCGAGCGGCGCCTCATCGTCGAGGAATCCGTAGACGCCGTCCTCGATGACGACGAGGCCGAGCTTCTCCACCACGCGCAACAGCTCGGCGCGGCGCTCGGGCGGCATGGTGATGCTGAGCGGGTTCTGGATCGTCGGCTGGACGTAGATCGCAGACAGATGCGCCTCGCGATGCGCCTTCTGCACCGCATCCGGTCGCACGCCGTGCTCGTCCATCGCGAGCGGCACCAGCGAGATGCCGAGCCGCGCGGCAATGCCCTTGACGAACGGGTAGGTCAGCGCCTCGACGCCGCAGCGTCCGCCGGCCGGCACGACGGCGGCGAGCGCGGCGGCGATGCATTGCCGGCCATTGGCGGTGAACAGGATCTGGTCCGGATTTGGCGTCCAGGTCTTGCGCGCCAGAAATTCCGAGGAGATGGTTCGGGCCGCCCGCGTGCCGAAACTGGTTGCCGGCCGCAGCGCGCCCTCGAGCACCTCGGGCCGCTCCAGCCCTTCGAGGCTCTTGGCAATCATCGTCGCCTGGTGCGGCAGCAGCGGGTAGTTGAACTCGAGGTCGATGCGGGCGCCGCGCGGCTCGGTCGGGGCCGCGATGCCGCGGCGTGCCTCGCCGGAGACGAAGGTGCCGCGGCCGACTTCACCGACCACCAGTCCGCGCCGCAACAGCTCGGTATAGACCCGGCTCGCCGTCGAGACGGCGATGTTGCGGTCATAGGCGAAATGACGCTGCGGCGGCAGCCGGTCGCCCGCCTTCAGCGCGCCGCTCGCGATCTCGGCGGCGACCGCATCCGCCAGCTTCAGATATTCGAACCTCGACATTATTGCACCGAGAGCAATATTTTACTTGCTCCGACCAATGTACCGGATCATTTAAGAGGGAACAAGCCCATGATTGCACCGAGGAGCGCGCAAGCAATCCGAGGTTCCGACGGCGCAGGCGCTGAAACAGCATTTGTGTCAACGGCGTAGCTTTGTCTATGGGCAGCGAAGGAGACGACAATGTCAGCGATATCCTCAGCCGCCGCAGGGCCCGCGCGGCCCAGTATGTTGGGCGGATTGCTCCGATTGCTCCGAGTGTGGGGTGATGCACTCGCGACCTATTGGGTGCGCCGCGAGGCGATCAAGACGCTGCGCCAGCTCGATGACCGGGCGTTGCGCGATATCGGACTCTCGCGCTGCCAGATCGAGACCGCCGTTACCGGCGACTTCGACCTCGAGCTGCTGCGGATCCGTTAAGATGCCGTGCGGCGGCAAAGCATGGTCCGGAAACGTGCGAAGCGGTTTTCCCTCGCGACAAACGCGGGACGCGTTTGCGGAGATCATGCTCAAACAAAGAGCTAAAGCGCGATGACGATTCAACCCAATCACATCGCGCTTTAGGGCCGGGCGCCGACTGCCGGTTGCAGAATTCACCGAAACTACACCAAAGAAGCGGAAGAACCTCGTCTCGTCACCGCCGTTGCTCCAAGGTTGTGAGGCCATATGCTAGCCTGTTAGCTGCGTACGCTCGCGTTGAGTTGGGGACCGATGGCCGCTCGCAAATTGTCGCAAGGGCAGGTCCCGACCCGGGAAGCGCGTCGCCGCTGGCATGAGGAGCGATCGCTGCGCTGTGCGATCAGGTTGGCCCGCATGGGCTACTGGGAGTCGCAGAGCGCCGCCGCGACCGATCTCTGGATATCGCCTGAGCTCGCCGCATTCTACGAATTCGAGACCGCCGACGGCTACATCCCCATCGCCACGGTGCGCGAGCGCTATTTGCCTGAGAGCCGGAAGCTTTTGGAGGCGCATTACGCGGCCTGCTGGACGGAGGGGCGGCCCTATGCGGTGCGCACGAGACTCCGCAGTACCGATGGCAGCCTGCTCGACTGTGTGGTGCACGGCGAGCCGGAATTCGACGCGCATGGTCAGGTTCGACGCGTGTCCGGCATCGTCCGCGACGTCACGGAGGAGACCTCCGCACTGCGGCGCCTGGCGGAGAGCGAGCAACGGCTGGCCGATTTTGTCTCTACCGCCTCGGACTGGTGCTGGGAGAGCGACGCCGAGCATCGGCTGCTGCCCTATCCCAAATCGCTTGCCGGCAATGCGGCGTTCCAGACGGTGGCCGCCGGCAGGAAGGCGCGCTGGGAACTGACTTATGCGCCCGAGGATGGGGAGGCGATGGCGCGGCACCGCGCCGATATGGAGGCCCACCGCCCTTTTCGCGACTTCACCTATACGCTGATCGGCAAGGACGGCTCGCGCGTCAGTATCTGCACCAGCGGCAAGCCCATCTTCGCCGATGACGGCAGCTTTCTCGGCTACCGCGGCACGTCCAGCGACATCACCCAGCTCAGGGCGGCCAAGGCGCTGCTCGACCAGCGCACGCGGGCGCTGGAGGAGGCCCACCGCCTCGGCAAGATCGGCACCTGGAGCCACCGGCTGGACAGCGGCCGCACGATCTGGGCGCCCGAGCTCTACCAGCTGCTCGGCTTGCCCGACACGTTCGAGCCGACCGATGAGAACATGCAACCCTATTTCCTGGACGGCGACGCCGACCGCTTCCGGGAGGTGCAGAAACGCGTGCTGCGCACCCGCCGGACCGAGGCCACCGACCTGCGCATCCTGCACGCGGACGGCATGCCCCGCGATCTGGCTGTGATCTGCAAGGCGGAGGTTGCCCACGACAAGGTCATCGGCATCATCGGTACCGTGCAGGACGTCACCGAGCGCAAGGAAGCCGAGCGCCAGCTCGAGCAGCTCGCCTACAGCGATCCGTTGACCGGCCTTGCCAATCGCGCGCTGTTCACGCGCCAGCTCGCCGCCCTGACCGAAGGCTGCTCCCAGGGAGGCCGGACTGGTGCGCTGCTGCTCATCGACCTCGATCGCTTCAAGGAGGTCAATGATTCCCTCGGCCATGCCGCCGGTGACGAATTGCTGATCAAGGTGGCGGCTGCGTTGCGGCAGGACCTGGGGCCGCGCGCCTTCATCGCCCGGCTCGGCGGCGACGAATTCGCCGTGCTGGCGGACGGATGCGACACGTCCGACGCCGCGCTGACCGGGCTTGCCGATCGGCTCATCGGCAAACTGTCCGGCCCCGTCGATCTCGCCGAAGGCGAGGCCTCGGTCGGCGCCACCATCGGCATCGCCCGCCTGCCGGAGCATGGCGCGACGGCGGAGGCCGCTGTGCGCAACGCAGACCTCGCGCTCTACATGGCCAAGGAGGCCGGGCGAGGGTTGGCGCAGCTGTTCGAGCCGGTCTATGCGCAGGCGGTCGATGAGAGGCTCGATCTCGGCCGCCATCTGCGCCACGCCGTGGAGGCCGGCGCCCTCGAGGCCCATTACCAGCCGCAGGTGGATCTGAAGACCGGCCGCGTCACCGGTTTCGAGGCGCTGCTGCGCTGGAGCCATCCCGAACGCGGGCCGATCTCGCCGGCGGAGTTCATCCCCATCGCCGAAAGCTCCGGCCTGATCGTCGACCTCGGCCTCTGGGTGCTGCGCGAGGCCTGCCGGCAGGGCCGCGCCTGGCTGGATGCCGGGCTGCCGCCGCGCTCCATCTCGGTCAATGTCTCGCCGGCGCAGATCTGGAGCGTGGATTTCGAGACCGCGGTCTCGGCCATCCTGGCAGAGACCGGCTTCCCGGCGGAGCTGCTCTGCCTGGAGCTGACCGAAAGCCTGTTCGTGGATCATACCGAGCAACGGA